>CAZKIN010000028.1:0-7946 GCA_964552515.1 uncultured Phycisphaeraceae bacterium | reverse complement strand
TGGGGCGGCCCCAACCGCAATTTCATGGTCGATTCCAAGGGGCTGGCGAATCAATGGCCGGAGGGTGGGCCGAAGAAATTGTGGTCGCGTGAATTAGGTGACGGATACTCGACGGTCGTCGCGGATGGCGAGCGGCTGTTTACACAATATCGCATCGGCGAGGACGAGTTGGTTATTGCAATGGATGCACAAACCGGCAAAACGGTTTGGGAGCATAAGTATCCGGCGCCATTTACGGAAGAAATGAAAGAGTACGGCCCTGGTCCGCACGCAACACCGCTAGTGGTCGGCGACAATTTGTATGCCATTGGCGCGAACATGCTTTTCTTCTGTTTCGACAAGAAGACCGGCGACATTCGCTGGAAGCATGACCTGGTGGCGGAACATGGCCTGGAGCCCCGGCCGCGCGGCTATTCGTCGAGTCCGATCGCGTGGAAAGATACGGTGATCATTCCGGGCGGCGCGCCGGAGGGCAAAGAAGGTTACAGCGTCCTGGCTTTCAAGCAGAAGGACGGCGGGCTCGTATGGAAGAATCAGAGCTTTGAGGTTACGCATGCTTCGCCCATCCTGATCAAGGTGGATGGCAAGGACCAGCTGGTCGTGTTCATGGCCGCGGAGATCGCGGGCCTGAATCCGGATGACGGTGCGCTCATCTGGAGCCACCCGCACAAGACGCAATATGGTGCCAATCTGATGACACCGATGTGGACCGGTGACGAATATCTCTTCCTTTCCGCGGCCTACGATTCGGGCTCACGGGTGATCCGGCTGGTCAGCCGCGACGGCAAGACCGTACCGGAAGAACTGTGGTACAGCCGCAAGGTGCGCATGCACCATGCAAATCCGGTGCGCATCGGCGATTATGTTTACGGTAGCAGTGGCGACTTCGGACCGGCATTTTTCTTCGGGGTGAACATCAAGACGGGCGAAGTGGCGTGGCGGCAGCGCGGGTTTGCCAAAGCGACATGCATCCTGGCGGATGGCAAGGTCATCCTTCTCGATGAGGACGGTAAGCTGGCACTGGCAACGGTTTCACCGGAAGGGATGAAAATTCTCTCCGAGGCCCAGGTGCTGGAGCGTACCGCGTGGGCGGCGCCTACGCTGGCCGGCAAGACCTTATACATCCGCGACCGCAAACAGATTGTGGCCCTGGATCTCGGTTGATGCCCCTGGATGGGCGTGACTAACGCCCGGGCGCCCCATATTAAGATCAACCCGGCGTTTAGCCTCAATATGGGGCGACGGGTGTTTTCCCCATTTCAATACAGGGGCAACGCCCACTTTTTCTTCGCAATCCGCGCGCAACCCGGCAACCTGTGGACACCGGTCGGTGTTCAGGTATGCTTTGAGCAACTTGGGTGACCAAAGCATGTCACCCTGGGCGACTTGTGGTATGCGTACTCCCATAGTTCACCGCATATTTCAAGTGGTCGCCATATCGTCGGCTGGATAGCCGTACCATGTTGAAGTTGCCGGCAGCTCAGGTTGACCGGCTGCAAGTTCCCGCGACCGCGCAAGCGGTCCGCCGGTGGGCTGCGCATGTTTGACGAAACGCGGTCCAGGCCGCTCAGTCCGGGAGAAATCGAAGAGGCCATACGCGGTCTCGACGATCAGTCCGCGCGGTCGTCTGTCGCGCTGAGCGTGCCGGGATTTCAAATCATTCGTGAACTGTACCGTGGCGGACAGGGCGTGGTGTATCTCGCATTGCAGACGTCCCCGCGGCGCGCCGTGGCAGTGAAGGTTCTCCTGGAACGCGGGGGTTCCGACAGGACGGCACGCAAGCGTTTTCTGCAGGAAATTCAGCTCATCGCCAAATTGCAGCACCCGCATATCGTCAAGGTTATCGTCTCCGGCGAAACGCCCGAAGGTCGACTGTATTACGTCATGGAGTATGTGCCTGGCATCCCGCTGCGCGCTTACGTTCGCGAACATCAGCTTGACCTGGAGGCCGTGCTCCGGCTTTTTGTGCTGCTCAGTGACACCGTGGAAGAGCTGCATCGGCGCGGCATTGTGCATCGCGACCTCAAGCCTTCCAACGTGTTGGTCAAACCCAATGGGCAACTTGTGCTGCTCGATCTGGGTCTGGCGATGAATCTTTCCGCGGACGTCGAGACCATACTCTCCCAACCAGGTGATCTGTTGGGCACACTCGCCTACATGTCTCCGGAACAAGCGGCCATGACCGGCGAAGAACTGGATAGTCGGTCGGACGTTTATTCACTGGGTGTGATGCTCTATGAAATCCTGACCGGAGTCCTTCCCTGCTCCACGAAAGGAGCGCTGGATGTCGTACTGCAGCGCATTCGCGAGTCACCCCCGGTTCCAATGCGCGCGGCCTGGACCGCCGAACACGGGACAAAGGCCGGGGCATCCGAGGTTGAGCGCGATAAGTTCTGCCCATTGGGGCCGGAACTGGAGACCATTGTCCAGACCTGCATGGCGAAGGAGCGTTCGCGGCGCTATCGCTCGGCGGGCGATCTGGGTGAAGATCTGCGGCGATACTTGCGGGGTGATCCCATCGCGGCAAGAGCCGAAGGTGTGATTGGTGCGGCGGTATCGCACTTACGAAGGCAGATTCGACGGCACCGCGCCGGAGCTGTAACTCTGGTTTGCATATTCGCAACCGTCGGTGCCGCTTGGTTGACACACTCCACGTTGTACCGCGCCGCCCGGTTGGATCAATCGTACGAGCGTTGGATGATCGGGACAGTTCTTCCGAAACCGATCCCACAATCTCTGGATCAGGTGCGTGTCATTGCGGTCACCGATAGCACCGACATTGATGGGTTGGCGTCCAGATTTGGTTACGCAGATGTGTCGAATGCGGACGTCATCAGTTGGAGAAGGCTGCATGGCCGCCTGATGTCTCATCTGGCGGATTCCGGCTGCAAGGCGGTGATCTGGGATGTCATGTTTACCAAGGAGTCGAGTTTTGACCAGTCGTTTCTGGAAGGCGTTCGGGAGTTGAAGAGGGCCGGCATTCCCGTGGTGGTGGCCACGGAACGCTGGTGGTCCGGTGATATGGACTTGGGTGTGGTGAGCCCTTCGATTGCAGCGGAAACCCGTTGGGGATGCCTGTCGATTTTGCTGAATGTGTCGGATCCCTGGGGGGTCCCGGTTGTAGCGCACAAAGTTACTGATGAGACTTTGGGGTCGTTGGCGATGGAAGGTGTCGTCGCGGCTCGGCATCGGTTCTCCATTCCCGAATATCAACTCGATCTGGACAATTCAGTCGCGCGCATCACCGCTCGAATGGAACGGTTTTCCGAAGACAGACCCTGGTGGCCTGGTGTGGAGATTATTCCGCTCGATACTGCTGTTATTTTCGATAAAACCAATAAGCCTCCCAAGGGTTTTGGGCTCGACGATGGAGACGCAGCCGGGTTCGTCCATTTTCCGATGTCCGCGGATGCCGAACTTGAAGCCGCTACGATTGAGTATGCGCACGTCTTTTCGGAAAGGCCGCAGGAACTGCGTCATAACTTTGGCAACCGCCTGGTGGTCGTCGGGAACCTGAAGGGCGGCCGGGATCGATACGGATATTCAGACGGTCGCATACTCACCGGACTTCATGCACATGCGGTTGCGATGGAGTCGTTGATGCGGAACCTGGTTGTTCGCCTGCCTTCATGGTGGGAGTGCATGATTGGTGCGGCGGTAGGGTCGTTCGGCGGCTGCGCGATCGCGCTGAAGTCTCGCCATGGCGTCGTCCGGAATGCGGTTTGGGTACTGGGTGTGATGGTGGGTTTGCTTATCGCGACCCTGATTGCAGGTCGCGCGGTGCGCTGGATAGTGAATCCAGCAAGTCTATTTATCGGGATGATTTTTTCCCTGGGTTTGTGCGCGTTTGTGCGTCGAACAACCGGACAACCCCATCGGATTGACTAGGAGAATGACGGATGAATCGGAAGATGTCATTAATGGCAGTCACGTCGGTGTGGGTGATGACAGGGTGCAGCATTTCCGACAACGATCACAAATTTACTGACGGACCGCTGACCATGCGGCTGACCGGCATCATCGTCGAAGATTCCAGTACGTCACCGTCCCATTACCACTTGGCCAGCTTGAAGGAGATTGCAACGCAAACGGGAGACGCGCTGGCCGACCTTTCGGAAAGGAGTTGGAATACTTCACGTCAAATCCTAAAGGTCGAAATCAAACAAACGGTGCGTGGTAGGGATTATGACTATGTAGCTGTCATAGCTCCGCGCAGTGCCGGGGAAACGGCAAAATGGCGGGTGGTCAGCGCGGATCGGGGTGTCGATGTGACCAGCGGATCGGTCCTGATGTGGGGATTCGGGCCGCGGGCCTATTCGTACTGGGTGGCTGCCGGTTCTTACGGATCGACACTGGCATTGGAGATCGTGGATGATACCAAGCATAAGCTATACTTTTTGCACGGCACCACCTCGGATGGAACCTGTTTGCCCTCTCCGGATGCTGCGCGAAAAACGTTTAACTTCACCGACAGCAACCAGTTTTTCACCTTCCCCATGGATTGCACGGATTCACCCGTTCCACAGAACATTGGCTCTTCAGATCCTCCGACATTGGCGCGACTGAAAGAGATTGCCGCCGTTGCCGGGTGGTCTGAAGGCATGTAGGGGGGGCAAAAGTCGCGGAGTTAACGTCCGAGAAGGGCGGCTTAGAAGGGCTGCTTGCTGGCAGTGTTCAAGGGAAGACCTTTCTCCGTCGATGGAGCGGTACGCGCGCAACCTGCGCCGGCGGGAGCCGGCGGGGTGAGGTAGCTCTGTCGAGCCCGCGCTTTCCGCAAACTGGAGATTGCCATGTCCACCGCCGCTCCGAGCGCCCTGCAGGATACCGTGGCCGAATTAACCGTTGCCGCACGCGCCGCGCTTTCGCACCAGACCACGGAAGAATTTGAGGGTTTGGAGCAATTCCTCGCCCAGGTGGAAGGGTACGTCCGCGAACTGCAACAATCGATGTGGTCGCGGGAAATCAAAACGGCGATCTCGCACGTGGAGGGTGGCTCCCCGCTGACTGCGGCCGACCAGGAGGTCATTCGGGCGTTCCTTATTTCCGACGCCGAGCACTACGTCGCTCTGGAAAACAACTTCCCTGACTGGTGCAAGGAGCTGGAACGCTTGCTGGCTGATGTCGCGAAGCGCGTGAACATGGTGGACCGCGGCAACATCGCGGAACTTCGCGCCGTGTTGAAGGATGCCCAGCGACTTCTCCCCGACATTCGTAACTACCTGGATGAGAAGCAGCGGATCCAGCGTTTTGAGCTGGCATTATCCAACCTTGATGCATCGTCGCGCAAAATGATGGGTAAGATATTGCGCGAGGCGATCGACAACCCGAAACGCTAACGGCTCCGAATGAGCCGCGCCGTCGGCAAAGACGGCGGCCAACTTTGCTCCCGGCAGGGGTGCGCGCAACGTCGGCGCCACGACTCATATCATTTCGAATGTATCGGCCGGCCGCCGTTCTTCAGACGTCGCCGCTTCATGGGGAGCGATCGCATGCGTACGCGCGTTTGGCGGCCTGACCGACATTTCATTTTTGCGTCGAACCCCTGGGCATCTCTTGTTTTTGCGACATGCCCACACTCCACGTGCCGATATCCGATAGCGGTAAGCTGCGTATTTCGCGCGCTTTCGTGAAGCTGTCGTCGTGTCCGGCGGCTGGTGGTCTCAGAAGGCGGGAGTTCGATGATCACGGTTCGTTGACTCGCCTACTGGTGACTTCTACGATTAACTTGATACGCGAAGACAACGCCGCAGAGACTTATCCGCACACGCGACGCCTCTCGGCGAGCGGGCGTTATCATTGGTGATGCGTTGGCGTGTCGACGTACTCGAAGGTTTTTCGACGTACGCGGACGGAACTGCCTAGGCGACGACGGGAGGCTAGTACTATGGCAAACGGCCAGGATATCCTGAATCTGGTTGACCAGCATCTCAACCCCGACCGCTTCCGCGAGCAGCACTGGGAAGGGTCCTTTGAGGAGTACCTGGAGCTGGTGGCGCGGAATCCGCGCATTGCGCGCAACGCATTCCAGCGCATTTTTGACATGATCATGCACTTTGGGCATGAGCGCTATACCTGGATGCGCGAAGAGCTGATTCGCTACAAATTCTTCGCGGACCCCATCGATAACGGCGCTGATGCCATCTTCGGGCTGGACCGCCCGCTGATGAACCTGGTTGATTTCTTCAAGTCGGCCGCCCATCAATATGGAACAGAGCGCCGCATCCTGCTGCTGCACGGCCCCGTGGGTTCGTCCAAGAGCACGATCGCCCGGCTGCTCAAAAAGGGGTTGGAGTATTACTCGCGTCTGGAAGAAGGGGCGCTCTATACCTTCTCGTGGCACGTCAACGATGAAGACGGCAAGCCACTCGTCTACCCCTGCCCGATGCACGAGGAACCGCTCAAGTTGATTCCGCTCGAAGCGCGGCGCGCGGTGCTGGGCAAGATCAATCAGGACCTCACCGAAGGCGCGCAGATTCGCGTCGAAGGTTCGCTCGACCCGTTCTGTCGGCGCACCTTTGACGATCTGCTGTTGCGGTATGACGGCGACTGGAAGAAGGTCATCAAACACGTGCGCGTGCGTCGTCTGATCCTCAGCGAAAAAGATCGCATCGGCATTGGCACCTTCCAGCCGAAGGACGAGAAAAACCAGGACTCCACAGAACTCACCGGCGATATCAACTACCGAAAAATTGCGGAGTACGGCTCGGACAGCGATCCGCGTGCCTTCAACTTCGACGGCGAACTTAACATCGCCAATCGCGGCCTCGTCGAGTTCATCGAAGTGCTCAAGCTCGACGTGGCCTTCCTTTATGACTTGCTCGGCGCGTCTCAGGAGCATGTCATCAAGCCGAAGAAATTCGCTCAGACGCACATTGATGAAGTCATCATCGGGCATACCAACGAACCCGAATACAAGAAGCTGCAGAGCAATGAACTGATGGAAGCGTTCCGCGACCGCACCATCAAGATCGACATCCCGTACAACATTCGACTGGATGACGAAATCGCGATCTACTCCAAGGACTTCAACAAACAGCGCATCCGCGGCATTCACATCGCCCCGCATACCATCGAGATGGCGGCCATGTGGGCGGTACTGACCCGCATGGATGAGCCGAAGAAGGCCGGACTTACGCTCATGCAGAAGCTCAAGCTGTTCAACGGCAAGAGCATCCCCAACTTCACGGAGGACTCCGTTCGCGAGCTGCGCAGCGAAGGCCCGCGCGAGGGCTTGCAGGGCATCAGCCCGCGTTACATACAGGACAAGCTGTCCAACTCACTGGTCAGCGATCAGGCCATCCAGGAAAAATGCATCAATCCGTTCATGGTGATGAACGAACTGGAATCCGGCCTCTCGCATCACAGCCTGATCACGGATGAAGAACTCAAGACTCGCTACAAGGAACTGCTGGGCATGGTGCGCGAGGAATACGAGGACATTCTCAAGTCCGAAGTGCAGCGCGCCATCAGCGCCGACGAAGACGCCATCATGCGCCTTTGCGGCAACTACATCGAAAATGTCCGGGCCTACACACAGCACGAGCGCGTCCGCAACCGCTACACCGGCAAGGACGAGCAGCCGGATGAACGACTGATGCGCTCCATCGAGGAAAAAATTGACATCCCCGAAAGCCGCAAGGACGACTTCCGCCAGGAAATCATGAACTACATCGGCGCGCTCTCGCTCGATGGCAAGAAGTTTGAATACCACACCAACGCCCGGCTGCACAAGGCTTTGGAACTCAAGCTGTTCGAAGACCAACGCGACACCATCAAGCTGAAGAACGTGGTATCCGGCGTGGTGGACGACGAGACGCAGGCGAAGATCGATGTGGTCAAACAGCGACTCATCAAGTACTTCGGCTACAACGAAACCAGCGCGACGGACGTCCTCAATTACGTCGCGAGCATCTTCGCACGCGGAGATACGAAGAAGAAGGAGTAGG
>CAZKIN010000027.1:11150-24651 GCA_964552515.1 uncultured Phycisphaeraceae bacterium | reverse complement strand
TGCGACCTCACCGCCCTCGACCACCGTCCCTATCCCCTGCCGCAAGGGGCTTGGACGATGACCATGACTTGGCACGACCTGCTCTTCGCCCACTGGGCCGTCGACGCCAACTTACTGCGCCCGCTGATCCCGCCGGCACTCGCACTCGACACCTTTGATGGAGCCGCCTGGCTCAGCATCGTTCCTTTCCGTATGAGCGGCATCCGCATACGCCGATTCCTTCCCATCCCCACCACCAGTGCCTTTCCCGAACTCAACGTCCGCACCTACGTCACCGCGCACGGCAAACCTGGCATCTGGTTCTTCAGTTTAGACGCTGCCAGCCCGCTCGCCGTGGCTGTCGCGCGGCGCTTCTGGCATTTGCCTTACTTTCACGCCCGCATGTCCTGTATGCTGGAGGGCGACAAAGTGTCCTACGTCAGTCACCGCACCCATCGTGCCGCCTCGCCCGCCCGCTTCACCGCCAACTATCACCCCACCGGGCCGCTGTTCTCGGCGCAACCTGGCTCGCTCGATCACTTCCTCACCGAACGCTACTGCCTCTACGCCCTAAGCCCGCACGGCCACCTCCTCCGCGGCGAAGTCCATCACGCCCCCTGGCCTCTCCAGGCCGCCACAGCGGAAATCACCGCCAACGATATGACCTCAGGCTTGAAGTTTTCTCTGCACGGACGACCGGACTTGCTTCATTTCTCCCGCCGCCTCGATGTGGTCGCGTGGCGCCTGACCAGGTTCGACTGACCTTGCGCCCAGTGACGCGATCCTGACATTTGCGCGCATATCTGCCAGGTGCGCATCGACGGCCGCGCAGAGAGTGTACGTGAACTGTCACCTTCCACCCCCGGTTCCGGGCCTTGTGAATTCTTCCCGCCTGCGCGCCCCGGCCACCCGAAAAACGTCGACCCCCAGCCCCTGCTTTTGCCCGATGGCAAGTCGCCCGCGACGCTTCGCCGGACACCCGCTGTCCGCCCCATTACGCCATAACCACTGAATTCAGCAACACTTACGGCGCGAGGCGCGCCTCTCCGGAATCACCCTGAGTGTATATAGGGTGGGGAGAAATTCCGAGCGGACTGACCGGAGGGTAATTAGGATGATGCAGAACCCAGCGAACACCACATTTGCGATCAATGCCGCCGCAACGGAAGCGGCGAATTGGCGGCTCGTTCAGTGCCACATCAGAGTCTCATTGCCAAATCGGCGCTGCGGCCCACACTCTGATAGTGTCACTAATCAGTCAGCAAAAGGCCTATCTGGTCGGCGCCGTTCGCGGGTAATAGCCGCGCACCACGTAGTCCTGCACCATCCGGTGCGTGCTGAAATACGTCCCGTTGATCGCCACCGCGTGCTTCATGATGTTCACATAGCGCGGCGTGTCCTTGTAGTACATGGGCAGGATCACATATTCGAGTTTGTCATACAGAAACCGCGCGGTCGCATGCCGATCGCGATTTTCCTGCGGAGACATGCGGTCCGGACCAATCGCCCAGCCGGTGACACCTTCGATGCATCCCTCGACCCACCAGCCGTCCAGCACACTCAGCGACGGCACCGCATTCAGCGCGGCCTTCATGCCACTGGTGCCGGAAGCTTCGAGCGGCGGCTCCGGAGTATTAAGCCACAAGTCCACACCCGATGTCATCAGGCGGCACAGGTCCATGTTGTAGTCGGGAAGATAAACCAGCTTGATGTCCATCTTCAGTTGATCGCGCGCGCTGCATACCCGGCGGATCAGATCCTTCGCGCCGTGGTCATGCGGATGCGCCTTGCCGGCATACACCAGTTGCAGCGGACCGGATTCACTGATGACACGCCGCAGTCGCGGCAGATCATCGAACAGCAGATCGGCGCGCTTGTAGGCCGCGGTGCGCCGCGCGAAGCCGATGGTGAAGGCGTCGGGTTCCATGTTGACGCCGGTTTCACGCTTCACGTGTTCGAACAGTCGCGTCTTGGCGCGGCGGTGCGCGGACCACACTTCAAAATAAGGGATATTCAGCACTTCGCGCAGCAGGAAACTGTCGCCCTTCCAGCGCGGAACGTAGCGGTCGTACAGCTCGGCGAACTGATGACAGACCCAGGTCTTGGGGTGTACGCCGTTGGTGATTGCATCAACCGGGTGCGGGGCGAAAAGCTGCTGCGACACTTCGCCGTGACGGAGCGACACGCCGTTGACATAACCCGCCAGATGCAGCGCGAGGTGGGTCATGTTGAGTACGTCGGTGACAATGCCCAGTCCCAGAAGCAGCTTGTGGGTGCCGGGTTCCAGAACCCGCGTGACGTCGGGCATGGGGAAACGATCGTGTCCCGCCGGAACCGGCGTGTGCGTGGTGAACACGCCGCGCTGCCGGACAAAGGCAAGGTCGTCATCGCTGGGCGCGGGGCGTTCGGCGCGCTTCAATTTTTCGGCGAGCAGTTCAACCAGCAGCAGGGCGGCATGACCCTCGTTGACATGGAAGCGCTCAATCTGATGGAAACCCAAGGCGCGCAGCATGCGCACGCCACCCATGCCGAGGATGATTTCCTGACACAAACGATAGTGCGCGTCGCCGCCATACAAATGATGCGTGAGCGAGCGATCCCATTCGGTGTTGGCCGGTAGATCGGTATCCAGAAAAAGTACAGGGACGTTATGACCGCCGCCGATGGCTTTTACCTGGTACCGCCATGCGCGAACCTCGACGCTGCGCCCTTCAATGCCGACGGTTACGCGCTCGGGCAACTCCTGCATGTGCTCTTCGACCGCCCAGCGCTGCGGCTCTTCGGATTGTCCGCCGCCGGAATCGAGAATTTGTTTGAAATACCCTTTGCGATGGAGCAGGGTGACGGCCACCATCGGAAGCTTAAGATCGGCCGCCGCAGCCAGCGTGTCACCGGCGAGCACGCCGAGTCCGCCACTGTAGGTGGGTATCTCCGGCGAGAGGCCGACTTCCATGCAGAAATAGGCGATGTTGCGGTATTCGGTCATGGGTTATTCGTTTTCCAAAGCCGGGTCCGGTCGCGACGCCCGGCACCCCACAGTCGACCGCGGTTCGAAGGGTGCACTACGCAAGCCCCACGCCGGCAGAGACTCTGCCGTAACCATTTTAAATTCCAAGGCGGTCTGCTTCCTGATTTCCTACCACGGTATTATCGAGCGAAAAGTGTCGTGGCAATAGCGCGCGGCAAACCGTTTTCGGACCATGGGGTGGCTGGTGGTATCTGCAATAGTCGCGTCCGGCGTTATGCTAACCGCATGATTCGCGGTCTTTCGGTCATACTCCTGCTGGTTGCCCTGGGAGTAATTTCATTATTCGCCTTTGGCGGGGAGGGCCCGCGCGCCGACTTTCGGTATGTCAACACGTCGGACATTCACACGCTCGACCCCGCGCGAATGAGCTGGATGCAGGATTTCCGCGTGGCGCTCAATATCTGGGAGGGGCTGACCACCAGCGATCCTGAGTCGACGCTTCCGCGCGAAGGCGCGGCACACTTTCCACCTGTGGTTTCCGACGATGGCCTGACCTATACGTTTACAATTCGCGAGGATGCGCGCTGGTCCAACGGCGATGCAGTCACGGCGCAGGATTTTATTCGTGGCTGGCGGCGCGCGCTCGAGCCGGGAACAGCCAGCGATTACGCGTTCATGTTCACTGATTACATCGAGGGTGCGGAGGAGTATGCCACATGGCGCCGTGGCGAAGTGGAGGTGCTGACGGCGCTCTGGCGGGCGCGGGACGGATTGGGCATCGACGGCGGTCAGGTGCGGGCGCTGAGGCGCAACCGGGGATTTCGGCAAACGCAGCGCGACCTGCAGCAATCCGACCCGAACGCTTCCACCGTTCCGTTGTCGCACGAAGGAAACAACCGTATCCGGCTCGACTCGCTGCACGATGCGCATCTCAAGGCGCATGTGGCATTGATCGAAGAGGAGTGGGCGAAAGTGGCCGTGACCGCGCGCGACGCGCGGACGCTGGAGGTGCGCCTGCATCGTCCGTGCCCCTTCTTCCTGGATCTCAGTGCTTCACCGGTCTACCTGCCCATTCATGAAAGCATAGAGAAGTTGCGCGAGAGTTATGCGGGGACGCCGGTCACCGCGCAGGGATTGGTGGTGTATGATCCGCAGTGGACCAAGCCGAATTACCGCGCGAATGGTTACGAGGGTCTGGTCACCAACGGCGCCTATCGCCTGGCGGACTGGCGGTTCAAGCGGCGGGCGCGGATGACGGCGAATGAGTTTCATCGGCTGCGCGATGCGTTGAAGTGCCGCACGGTGGACATGCTGGTTTTTGATGACATGAGCGCGGCACTGACCGCTTATGAGGCGGGTGATGTCGATTTTATTCCGGGCGTGGAAGTGTCGTACGATCATGAAATCGCGCGCCTGGGGCGCAGCGGCGAACGTCCGGACTTCGTACCGTGTCCCGTTCTGGCCACGTTCTATTTGAATTTCAACTGCGCAAGCGACACCGTGGCGGGCAATGCCAATCCCTTCAAGGATGCGCGGGTACGCAAGGCCTTCGTACTCGCCACCGATCGACGCAGCCTGGTGGAGGAAGTCATGCAGCGCGGAGACCGGACCGCGTCCACGTTTGTGCCACCGGGTGGCATCCCGGCGTATGATTCGCCAGCCGGATTGGGGCTGGATATTGAGGCGGGCCGGGCGCTGCTCACGGAGGCGGGGTTTCCCGGCGGTGCGGGCCTGACACCGGTGGAACTGCTGCATGTGGCGACGGACCAGCGGTTGTGCCAGGCATTGGCACGCATGTGGGAAACCAATCTGGGCGTGAAAGTGAACCTGCGGGTGCAGGAAAGCAAGACGTTCGCGGCGGAGAAAGCGGCACGGCACTTCATGGTCGCGCGCGGCAACTGGTATGCCGATTATCTGGACCCAGGGACGTTTCTCGATTGCCTGATCAGCAGCAACGGCAACAACGACAGCGGCTATGCCTCGGCGGAATATGACGAGCTGATGGCAGCGGCGCACGCGGCCACGGATCAGGCGGAGCGGATGCGGCTGCTCAGCCGGGCCGAGCGACTGGTCGTGGAGCAGGACGTGCCGATCCTGCCCATCTTGCACTATGTTCAGACGCTGGCCATCCGGCCGGGCGTGCAGGGACTATACCCCAACGCGCGCATGCGTTTTTCCTTTCGTGACCTTGCAGTGGCACCATGATGCGCACCATCCTGCGGCGAATCATTCTTGGCGTGGTCACGGTGGCGTGCATTTACACGCTGACGTTTCTGCTGGTTATTGCGCTGCCGGGCAACCCCCTGCAACAGGGGGAGCGCAATTTGCCGCGAGAAGTGGAGCAGGCGCTGCGCGTACGCTACAACATGGATGACAACTGGCTTTATTTCTGGCAGTTTCTGCAAGGTGCGGCGCGGCTGGATTTCGGGCCGTCGTTCACCTATCTGGACTGGACGTGTAATCAGATTATCACGGAAGCCCTGCCTGTTTCGGTGACGCTGGGATTGCTTGCGATGCTGATCGCCACCGCGGGGGGTGTTGCGGCGGGCGTGGTGAGCGCGGTGCGGCGGCGCGGAGCGCTGGATGCCACCATTTTGTCACTCACCCTGCTGGGAGTTTCTCTGCCGACTTTTGTCACCGGCAGCGCACTGCTGACCGTATTCGCAGTGTGGTGGAAACTCGCACCCGTGGGCGGTTGGGGATCGCCGGCGCACATGATGCTGCCCGCCATCACGCTGTCGCTGCCGTTCATGGCGTACATCACGCGCTTGACGCGGGTGGGTATGCTCGACGTGCTGGGCAGTGATTTCGTGCGGACGGCCGTCGCCAAGGGGTTAAGCCCGGTTGCGGTCATCACGCGTCACGCGCTTCCCGTCGCGCTGCTGCCGGTGCTCAGCTATCTTGGACCGGCGACGGCACAGGCGATGACCGGGTCTTTCGTGGTGGAGAAAGTGTTCGGTGTGCCGGGGCTGGGTCAGCACTTCGTGAATGCGGCCCTTAATCGCGATGCGGGGCTGGTGCTCAGTACGGTACTCGTTTTTTCGACGCTATTGGTGGCGATGAACATTGTGGTGGACCTGCTGTATGCGTGGCTCGACCCGCGCATTGCGGAGGCGGCATGAGCGAGTCCGTGTGCATGCCGAAAGTCACCGGCGCACGGTCGGAACGATCGTTCCTCTTTGCGCGACCCGCCGCAACGGTAGGCAGTATTTACCTTGTGTTGATGGTGGCGGCCGCGCTGCTGACGCTGCCCTACGCGCTGCACTGGTATGACGCGCAGAATCTGAGCGGTGCCATCCGGCATCCGCCTGCCTGGTCACCCGTGCAAGCCTGGCTGGGGTATGACGACCTGGGGCGCAGTCTGCTTTTTCGAATTCTTCCTGGCCTCCTGGTGAGTTTGACGATCGGACTGACGGCGGCGGCAATGGCGGTCACCGTGGGGACGCTGTGGGGTGCAACAGCGGGGCTGATCGGCGGGCGCGTAGATTTGTTGATGATGCGCCTGGTCGATGTGCTCTATGGACTGCCCTATTTGTTGCTGGTGGTGCTGCTGAAAGTTTCATTGCAACCGGTTTTTCGGGAGCTGCTGCCCGGGCATCCACGGGTGGCGGATGTGGTGATTCTTTTTGTGGCGATCGGCGGAGTGAGCTGGCTCACCATGGCGCGGGTGGTGCGTGGGCAGGTGTTGTCGCTGCGGGCGCTGCCGTTCGTCGAGGCGTCGCGTGTGTCGGGTGCCACATTCTGGCACATCTTGCGGCACCATCTGCTGCCCAACCTGGCCGGTCCGGTGATTGTGTATGGGTCGCTGATTATTCCGCAGGCTATTTTGCAGGAAGCATTTCTGAGCTTTCTCGGCGTGGGCGTGCAACAGCCGACGCCCTCGCTGGGGCGGCTGGCCGCGGACGGAGTGGAGGCAGTAAACAGTTTCGTGTCATTCTGGTGGCTGCTGCTGTTTCCGTGCGCGGCACTCGTGAGCATCCTGCTGGCACTGAATTTCGTCGGCGATGCGTTGCGGGAGACCTATGATCCAAAATCGGCGGCGGCGACGTTGGTTTAGCGCAGAGTCTGTGCGGCAACTTCGAGTCTGCCCATCATGCGGCTGGCGGATTGGCGGCATAGGCCTGCGGTACCACGCCAAATGCGGAGAGGAATGGGCCCGCCATTTCCATCGGAAGTCCAACCACGTTGGAGAAACTGCCGTCGAACTGCGTCACAAAACAGTCGCCGTGGTCCTGAATGCCATAGGCTCCGGCCTTCCCGACCCAGGCGTTGGTGTTCAAGTAGGCATCCAACTCGGCATCGGTCATGGCACGCATGGTGACATTCGTCACGTCGTGTGCGATCACCCGTTTTTGCGTGGCGGCATCCAGAACGGTGATTCCGGTTATCACCTGGTGTGTGGTGCCCATGAGCGCGCGGAGAATGCGCGCGGCGTCGGCGCGATCGCGGGGCTTGCCGAAGATGTGTGCGTTCAGCGCCGAGACAGTGTCGGCGGCCAATATCACGCCGGTGATGACGTCCGCGGCGACGCTGCTTGCCTTGAAGAAGCTGAGCGACTCGGCCAGTTCGGATGGACGACGGCAGCCGGCGAGTGTGGATGGTTCGGGCAGGGGCGGACGCAGGACGTCAAACTGGTATCCGTGTTCGCGCAGCAACTCTGCACGACGCGGACTTTCCGAAGCGAGGATCAGGCGGACCGGAACACTCGATCGGCGAAACCGGTTATCGGACAGCGGAACAACCATCACAGGAATGATACCCGATTTCGTTGACGATGACGATCAAGAGGGGATGCGATTCCATTGGCCAACACTGCGCTGAAATCGCGTCGAGCTTTGAGAGGGTACCTGGGTCGCAGAGTGAAACAATGCTGTTGCGCTGCTTAAATAGACGGAAAAGCGGCTTTTTGTACAATGCGTCAGGTGTGGGTGCGTCTAATGACATTGGGTGGGTTTGGACTTGTGAAATGGGCCATCCATTGAGGCAGACGCTTAACATTTCAGCCGTGGGAAGTTGTGGTTATCGCGTCATGCGTTTGGTCGCCGTCGGCGCTCTGCTGCTCGGCACGGTTGCGGGCTGTGGTCCGATGATCAGTGTCGCGCCGACTTGCCCTGCCGAACTGCAGGTTGGGGATTCGGGGCCAGTGGAGGCCAACGAGGTCAATCCCGGATCGATTCCCCTCTATGAATGGGATGTCGATCCGGCGAGTGCCGGTCGTTTTGCAAACGCGGCACTGAACGACACCACCTTCCAGGCGCTGGCAGAGGGAACAGCGCGACTGCGATTGCGCGCGGCGGATGGCATTTATCAGGTGACCGCGTTTTGCGACGTGCGCGTCACGGGGGCAGCCGCTCTGGCGGTTTCGTTGACTGCGTCGCCGTCGAATCCCGTGGTAGGTCAAACCGTGACCCTTACCTGCGCGAACGTGGGAACGACGCCGGCTACCACGCGGACCATCATGCAGACCGCCGGCCCGAGCATTCGGCTGACCGAGGTTTCCGAAGGCGTGGTCACATTGGTTCCGCTGATTACGGGGGCGCCGGTGTTTGAATGCGTGGGTACCTCCGACGAGGGAATGGAGAGCGCTCCGAGCCCTCTGACTCTTACCGTAATGGCGTCGGATGGCAATGACAATGGAAATGATAACGGGAATGACAACGGTAACGATAACGGCAATGACAATGGTAATGACGATGGCGGCGGGCGAAGGTGATCGATGCATCAACGATCACCCGCTGGCATCGAAAAGGAGGATTGCACGATGAAGCGAACAGGCGTCAAGAGAAATTTAGCATGCGTATGTCTTGCCGTTGGATTAACCGCGGCATGGGCGCAGGCGGAATACGTTCGACTGAGCCTGGACGAGAAAGTGCGGCTCTCCGACTTGATTATCGTGGGTAGTGCGACCGAATTGAGCGAAAGCGCGCCGTTTTCGACGGCGGCGCGGAAAGCGGTTCTCAAGGTCGACAAAGTACTCAAGGGTAAGGCACCGGAGGGTGATGTCGTCATCGGTTACCGCAGCGGCGATGAAATTTACGACGTAAACAACAAGGAACGCATTCGACTTCCCGAGAATCCCATCGAAGTTGGCAAGCCGGTCATTCTCTTCCTTCGGAAGGCTGTTTCAGGTGTCTTTGCGCCAGTGAACTGGCAGTATGGCGTTCTGCCGATCCAAGATGGAAACGTCGCGGACCCGCGTTGGCCCAGTGATGAAGTTGGATTGATCTATCGTCACAATATCAAAGAAGCGGCCGTCGCTCCGAAGAACCACCCGTGGGACTTTCGTGGAATGGTCAGCCTCGACAGCGCCTTGGAGTATATCAGTGCCGCGGTGAAATCTGCGGACGTGCAGCAGGACATCGGGCGGATGTCAATTAATGGCGCTCCATCCGCGGTATTGTTCGAGTCGGGCGAGAACGGTTGTCGGGTTCTGGTTCGGTTGCCCAAGCGTGTGGATTGTCCATCGTTCGATGTCACGCGCGTAAGTGCGGTGCTGGTTCCCAAGTCGGGAGAATCGATCCGAGCGGATGGCGCGTGCGCGCTGGAAAAGGCTCCGATTTCGGCGGACCCGATCGGGGCCATGGAGCAGCTGGCGGTGTCATTTCCGAAGAAGGTTGCTGCCGCGGATATCAAGAGCGTTGAGCTGATGATCGATGGTCAGAAGCGGACGTTTTGTGTCGGCGATGCGGCCGGTTGTAAGAGCGATACACTGGCTGTTCGTTGTCCGGCCTGCAAGTCCGCGGACACCCGTGGGTATGCTGAAACGCAGCGCGGATATACGGATCGTCCGTGCGCATTTACGCCGGATCCGTTACCGGTGCAGAACCTCGAAGGGAAAGAATCCAACATCAGTCATCATTGCAACAGTTGTCTTTTTGAGTGGTAGGACCGCAAAGCGCTGGAGTAGATGGGGTTTCTTGACGGTGCGCCGCGCTCCAACTAGGCTTCTGCAGAGTAGAAAAACAGCCCGACGTGCATCGGCGGTCGGTCGGAAAGGTATCAGCGCTTCAGTCGATAAGGAGAGCAACATGGCCCATGTATTGCCCCCACTGCCCTACGCGTTCAATGCATTGGAACCGCACATTGACGCGCGCACCATGGAAATACATCACGGGAAGCATCACGCGACGTATGTCAACAAGTTGAACGAGGCACTGGCCAACTTTCCGGAACTGCAATCCAAAACCGTTGAGGAACTGGTCAGTGCGCTGGCTGCGATGCCGGACAGCATTCGTGGCGCGGTGAACAATCATGGCGGCGGGCACCTTAATCACACGATTTTCTGGAACAACATGAGCCCCAAGGGCGGGGGCAAGCCCTCCGGTCCGCTAGCGGATGCCATCAATGCGGCATTTGGCAGCTTTGACGTATTCAAGGAAAAGTTCAACGCGGCGGCAGCCGGTCGTTTCGGTAGCGGCTGGGCCTGGCTATGCGTCGACAACGCGGGGAAATTGGTGGTGAAGGATTATCCCAATCAGGACAATCCGCTGAAAGACGGTCTCAAGCCGATCCTGGGTCTCGATGTCTGGGAACATGCGTATTATTTGAATTACCAGAACCGCCGTCCCGATTATGTGACCGCGTGGTGGAATGTCGTGAACTGGACCGACGTCGCCGAGCGTTTTGCGCGGACGCGGTAACGGGATCGGCTGGATAGTGGGATCATATTTCGCGAGGACGCCGCATACCCTTTGAGGGGTTTGCGGCGTCTTTGTTTTTTGGGTTGCTTGTCTCGTCGAAAACTCCGAAACGCTGTACAATTTCCCATTATGGCCGCATCTCCCGAAGTATGGTCGCCCGAGGCGCTAAAATCTCCACATGCCGCTGTGGACAAGGCCTCGCGGGTCCGGCGCATGTTCAATGCGATTGCTCCGCGCTATGAACTGGTCAACTCGCTGTTCAGTGCGGGGCGCGACGGAGCCTGGCGGCGCAAGGCGGTTATGTTGTCGGGTGCGCATTCCACCGACGTGGTCCTGGATGTGGCATGTGGAACCGGTGATTTTGCGCGTGCGTTTGCCACGACGGGGGCGACAGTCATCGGCTGCGACTTTGCCCGCGAGATGCTGGTCCGGGCCGCATCGCGGGGCGGGCGGAACTTGAGCTGGTGCGAGGCGGACGCTCAAAACCTGCCGTTTGCGGACGCGTCGTTTTCCATTGTCTCGTGCGCGTTCGGCGTGCGCAATTTTCAGGAGTTGGGTTGCGGCCTGCGCGAGATGCGCCGGGTCCTGCGGCCGGGGGGTCGTGCGGTGATTCTCGAATTCGGCAAACCGCGCGGTCGCTTTTTTCGGCGCTGTTATGATTTCTACACCAATCGACTGATGCCGTTCGGTGCGACATTGGTAAGCGGAGATCGCACCGGGGCCTATCAATACCTTCCGCGCTCGGTGGCGTCATTCCCGTCGGCGGATGAAATGACGGCGGAGTTAAGGTGCGCGGGCTTTGCGCATTGTAGTGCCAAGCCTTTGACATTCGGCGCGGTGTATGTCTATGTGGCGGTTGCGCAGTCGGGCGCGGCTGATGCCACGTGAGCGAAACACGGAATTGCCCACGATGACCTCGGTTGCGGTTCAGTGCGAAGCGGACGTTTGGTCCCATGCGGGCGGCAGGTATCGGCTGCGCGCGGTCGTGCTTCTCTTCATCAACCTACTGTTATTCTGCGGAGCCGGGATTTTTGCCTATTGGATTCGCAGCGGCGTCGTCTTCGCTCCCACGATGGAAGGCTATACCGATCAGATACTCGGGGCGTTTCGCTTTGGACAGGATACCGGTGCCACGCTCGGGTCGCTTCTGCTTGAGCCGATCAGTGTGCTCCGCGTCGAGATGCAGATCGGCGTGCTGGGGCTACTGATGGCCGCGCTGATTTCAATTCCCATTCTGGTAGCGATCCTCTACCGATTCTGGTGCAGCCTGCCGTTTATCGCGGTGGTAGGATTTGTCGCGGTGATGCCATGGCTGGCGGTTACGCTGCTCGGTAGCTGCATTATTGCGTCGGTGCGGCCATTTCGATCCAAATACCACTTCATGTCAGCGCTATTCGCACTCGTTCCCACGGTCGTTTATCTGATCCTGGCCTGGGCGGATAGTCGGGAAAGCTTCGCGAGCGATTTTGATCCGGTGGATGGCATCAAGTTCGTCGCGCCCTGGGTGCTGGCGATCGTCGCGGCGGGAGCCGTATTCGCGATCGTTCTCTCGATAGCGCGGTTGGTGAATTATCGACCCGGCGCCATTACACCGCTGCTCACCCTGATGTTCGGCCTGCCCGTGGTCTTGTTTGAACAATACGTCGGACGCGACGAACTTGGCTATCGATTGCTACTGGCCATGGACCGTGCCTACTTCGCCGATGCGGATGCATCGCTCGGATTGCGGCAAGCGCTGGATGCCGCGCGCCGCCAGACGCCGATCGGCGGCGGAAGTTCGCGCGATGTTGAGGAGCTTGCCGCCCAGCGCTGGCTCTTCGGACTTTCCGGGAATCTGGATGATTCCATGCACAGCGTATTGACCCGCCACCAATGGGAAATCGCGGAGCGCTGCGATCGGTTTCTGGCCGACTATCCGGCCAGCGGTCATGGCGCGGCCGTACTTTTCATCAAGGCACGCGCCTTGGATATGCGTATCGATGCCCGCGAGTTTAGAGAAACCAACTGGATTCGTTGTTTCAGTGACTTTCCATCGCCTGCATCACGAACCACCTGGCAGCTCCTCGCACAGAATCAGAAAGATGCGCCGCTCGGCGCCTATGCCGAGATCAGCCTGGCGAAGACCGACTTGCGCAGCGGCAACGTAGACCGGGCTCTTGAGCGTCTGCGCGGCGCGGATCTCGTGCTTTCCCGATATGCATTGATGAGCCCGGTGGATGAAGACTCCCGCGCCAAGCCGATTGCGAAGTTGGCCTTGGCCTCTCGTGAACTGGCTGTGGAAACCGACTTGGGCATTTCCTGGTCGCGGCTGCGCCTGTCGGCGAATCGCCTGGCTGGTCTTCTGGAGTTCAATCGTGATCCGCTTTATGGACACGATCCCATCACTGGTTCGCGCAAGGCAATCGGTGAACTGATCGGCGGCTGGGCACACTTTAATCCGCGCGATGACCACTATCGACGCAATCTGGACTTACTTCGCCGTGCGTTTCCGCGCAGCATTCTGCAGGACAACATCGAACTGGAGCTTGCCATCACCGCGGTTCCACTTGCCGCGCGCATGGAAGAACTGCAGAGGGTTATCAATAAGTTTCCACAAGGCGATGCCGTTCCAGAGGCGCTCTTTCGACTTTCCGAGGCCTATCGAGAGGCTTCCCGCGGGACCGCGGCGGCCGAGTTCCTGGTGCGGCTGCTCACCGAACACCCGACCTCGACCTGGGCGGCGCAGGCCCGGGCTGTCCCGATTCCGGTCGGGACATTTGCAGTTGTGGAGCCAAGACCATGAATGACGGTCGAGCAGCCAAGCGAATCGTGGTTGGCATTACCGGAGCCAGCGGCGCAGCCTATTCCCGCCGATTGATCGAATGCCTTTGTGCGGCAAACGTCGAAACGCACCTGGTGGTTTCTCCTTTTGGAA
>CAZKIN010000027.1:3968-11050 GCA_964552515.1 uncultured Phycisphaeraceae bacterium | reverse complement strand
ATGCCCATGAGCCGCATCGACCTGCTCAACGCCTTGCGACTCAGCGAAGCTGGAGCCGTCATCTGCCCGGCTTCGCCCGGGTTTTACATGATGCCGAAAGAACTGGGTGATATCGTGGATTTCGTCGTGGGAAAACTGCTCGATCTGGTCGGAGTTACGCACGATCTCAACACGCGCTGGGTGAATCAGTTGAAGGCGAACCGAGCGTCCACTTCGCTGGAGGGAGATGCCGCTTGAGCGCCGCTGACTCCACCCTCCGCGTTTGGGCGGACATGGTCAAGCTGTCACATTCTGTTTTTGCGCTGCCCTTCGCGTTGGTGGCGGCGTTTCTGGCCGCGCGACACCTCGACGGCTATCGCTGGCCGCATGCGGACCAGATTTTCCTGATCATCGTCTGCATGGTCGGCGCGCGCAGCGCCGCCATGACTTTCAATCGCATTGTCGATGCCGCCATCGACGCGCGCAACCCGCGCACCGCGAACCGGCCACTTCCCGCTGGAAAGCTGTCTGCCACCAAGGCTTGGATCATGTGGTCGTTGTCGGCCGTGCTCTTTGCGACCGGCTGCCTCGGGTTTGCCTTCCTCTATAACAACCCTTGGCCCATCCTTCTCTCCGGACCGGTCCTGATTTTCCTTTGTGGTTATTCATTCGCCAAGCGATTCACCCGCTGGTCGCATTTCTGGCTCGGCGTCGGACTCGCACTCGCTCCCGCCGCAGCCTGGATTGCCATCGCTCCGCACTCGCTCGGGCCGTCGGTGTTGGTCCTCATGGGTGTCGTGGTTTGCTGGGTTGGTGGGTTTGACATCATCTACGCCTGCCAGGACATCGACGCCGATCAGCGCGAAGGTTTATACAGCCTGCCATCGCGCATGGGACCTGCGGCCGCCCTCTGGATCGCCCGTGGTTCGCATTTGCTGGCCATCGTCGGGTTGGTGTACCTCGGCAGGCTGGAAAATCTCGGATCGGCGTTTGCCGTGGGTGTTGCGGCGGCCGCGCTGCTCCTCATCATCGAGAATTCCATGGTGCGGCCGGGCGATTACCGGCGGGTTAACATGGCATTCTTCACCCTGAATGGACTGGTGAGTCTGGTATTGGCGGGTGCCACGATTACCGACCTCGCAATGTACGGTTAGCCCCACGGGAACGGTGAACCGCGCCCTTTGGTTGATCGCTTCCGGAAGATGGATAAACTGCGGAGAAACACCGGCCCTCCGACGTTCGGACCGCTTGTGATTTCTGGCGTCACCTATGGAACCTGGGAACGCACGACCATGACGATATTCGGTTATAGCCCCAGCAGCTTTGGTTTGGACCACCACGGTATCAAAGACGTGCGCGAGGTCCATTGGAACCTCCCGCCGGCCGAACTGTATGAACAGGCCATTCGCGGCGGTGAGGGCATTCTCAGTGAAACCGGTGCCATCGTATGCACGACGGGTGCACATACCGGTCGTTCGCCGAATGACAAGTACTTCGTGGAAGAGCCGGAGACCCGCGACAAGATCGCCTGGGGTAAGGTCAACCGCCCCATTTCCGAGCGCCACTTCGATGCGTTGCATCGCCGGGTGATCGATCATTATCACGGCAAGAAACTTTTCGTTCGCGACATGTTCGCCGGTGCCGATCCCGCCACGCGTGTTCCCATTCGCGTGGTGACCGAAACCGCCTGGCACAACCTGTTCGCCGCGCAGCTGTTTATCCGTCCCAAGCCCGGCAGCACCGGCGACCACCGACCGGCCTTTACGATCCTTAACGCGCCGACTTGCCAGGCGGTTCCCGCGACAGACGGCACCAATTCCTCCACCTTCATTGCCGTACATTTGACCAAGCGTCTCGTTCTCATTGGAGGAACCGCCTACGCCGGCGAGATCAAGAAGAGCATCTTCACCATCATGAACTACCTGCTCCCGATGGCCGGCGTGTTCAGCATGCACTGCTCGGCCAACATGGGTAGTGACGGAGACGTGGCACTGTTCTTCGGGCTCAGCGGAACCGGAAAAACCACGCTGTCCGCCGACCCGCAGCGCCGGCTGATTGGCGATGATGAACACGGATGGAACGACCAGGGCGTGTTCAATATCGAAGGCGGTTGCTACGCCAAATGCATCCGGCTTTCGATCGGCTATGAGCCGCAGATTTATCACGCCATTCGATTCGGTGCGGTGCTCGAAAATGTGGTGGTTAACCCCGACACGCGGGAGATTGACTACAACTCCGATCGTCTGACCGAGAACACCCGCGCTGCGTACCCACTAGATCACATTGACAACGTGATGATGCCGAGTGTCGGCGGTCATCCGCAGAATGTCATATTCCTCACCTGTGATGCTTTCGGAGTATTGCCGCCGATTACGCGGCTTACTCCTGACCAGGCGATGTATCATTTCCTGGCGGGCTATACGGCCAAAGTAGCGGGCACCGAGGCGGGCGTCACCGAGCCGAAGGCCACTTTCAGCACTTGTTTCGGCGCGCCATTCCTTCCGCTGCCTCCGGAACGCTATGCATCCATGCTGGGTGAAAAGCTTGCCAAACATAAATCGGCCTGCTGGCTGGTCAATACGGGTTGGAGCGGCGGTGGCGTCGGCGTCGGCAAACGCATGAACCTGCACTACACGCGGGCCATGGTGAAAGGCGCGCTGTCCGGTACGCTGAACAACGTCCGCTACATCAACGATCCCGTTTTCGGATTGGCGGTACCGCAGACCTGTCCGGAAGTTCCAGACAACGTGCTCAATCCACGCACCACGTGGAGCGATCCGGCTGCCTACGACGCCAAAGCGAAACACCTGGCATCACTATTTGCTGCCAATGTGAAGAACTTCCCCGGAATGGCGCCGCACGTGGCGGCTTGCGGGCCCAAGGTGTGATGTGCGCGGTGCGGTTCACGTCGAAACCACGATGCGCGCGCACAAGGCCTTCATGTTCGCCACGAGTTCCGCGCATGCGGCCTGCGCGCGGTGTTTGGCCATCATTTCCAACTTGCCCGCCTGTTCAGTCAGCATGGGATAACCGTATCCGCCACCGCTGCCCTTAAGCTGGTGCGCGGCATTGGCCAGCGATTGGAAATCAGCCATCTGCAACGAGTCTTCCATGACCCGCAAGCGCTCCGGAAGTCCATTGACGAACTCCACGATAATTCCGGTAAAAGAGGAGTCCTCGGAGGCGAGTTCCGACACAATGGGTCCGGAATTTTCTTTTGGCTGGTGTGACATATCGTACCTCGGTTGCAACGACCCCTCGTCTCGCCGTGGAGCGAATCAAAATACAATTGTTCATCGGCGAACATCGTTGCCTGGTGCACCCGGTAGGTGCGTGGTCTGTCATTCTCAATGATCCGATACGCTGGACGCCTCGTAGTGTCCAGATAACTTGAGAATGGGGCGCGAGTCTGGGTTTATCGCACGTTGGCAGGCACTACGATTCGCCCAGGGCTTTAAGCGAGGTAGGTCTTGGTCCGTCGCCCGGACATGAATGACTCCATGATGCATTCAGCCAGGTTGTCGCTGGAACAGTAGAATGCGACCCCCTTGGTGAGGCGCGTCATCTGGTCGACAAAACTCACCCATTCCATGTCCTCATAATCCTCGACCAGCGCGAACGACGCGAAACGAATGCCTTGTTTGGAAAGCATCAGCGCTTCCGAAAGGGAGGCCACGGCGGTCTGCTGCGTCGGCGGGTAGGTAAGGTAAACCAGGTCGCCTTCCACGTGCGCCGTCGGCTGACCGTCCGTGATGATGAATACCTGTTTGTTCATGCCGCCGCGTCGCGCCAGAATCCGCCGCGCCGTCATGAGTCCAAGTTGCAGGTTAGTAAAATGCTGTGGAGCTTTGGCTAGTTCGCTGATCGAAACGCGGAGTCGCACCACCGGGTCGAAAAGCGTAACTCGTTTGGGCATCGCCAGCGGCAGCTTGTGCTCGGCGATCACCTCGGCCCCGGATGCGAATCCCACCACGTCCACCGAATCCAGCGGATAGCGCTGCCGGATGAACGCGTACATCGCCATCGCGCAACGTTTCGCCTGTGCGAAGCGGTTCCATCGACCCATGGAGCCTGACATGTCCAGCAGGATCACCGTGCTGCACGACGTGCGCGCTTCCCGGGCATGCAAGGCGAAATCACGCTCGTCCAGGCCGATGGGTACGCGTAGCCCTCCGCGCGCCAGCGAATTCCGCAGTGTGGATGACATATCAATGTCACTAAGCGGATCACCAAACGCATACGGCCGGGTCTCCTCGATCGGTTCACCGCCGGCGCCGCGCTGCCGTGTTTCATGGCCGTCCGTGCCGCCGCTCCGCATCCTGCCGAAGACCTCCATGAGTGCCCGGCGCTGCATCGAATGCACGGCACGCGGTGTGAGTCGGAAACGTGCCCCAGCCTTGGCGAGGAGCCCCTCTTCGATCCACCGATCAATGATCGCCGCCTGTTCCGGGTCTTCCGCCAGATCGCGCAGCGCCCGCAGCGCGTCCTCGCCATAGTCAATCAGGTAATCCATGAAATTGTCGAACAGGCGTAGGTGTTCCTGCGTCGGAAACTCTCTGCCGTCCCACTGTTCGTATCGAAAATGCATGGTGTAGCCGGCCTGTCATGTTAGAGTGAATGAACTCGCGTGAACCGGCCCTGTCCCAGGATTGAATTTCCTAACGCTTGAACACCGTTCGACCCTGGTACGCATACTTGCTCAGCCGGTTATTCACGTGCAGCGCTTCCAGTACGAATTCCGCCGCAGCGGCCAGCCGCGCGGGATCGTCCGCTGATTCGCCCGCCTTCACGCAAACGGCTAGCGCCGCTTCGCGCAATCCGCCCAGGCGGTCCATCGCGGCGATCAAGTCCTTCGTGCACACTTCGTCGCCGACTTCAAGATTGACCTTTCCACCCGCGAAATTCTCCACGACACTTTCCAGTGCACTGACCTTCCCGTATCGCTCGAACACCGTCTTGACCGCTTCGCCAACGATCGATTCCAGCAGCTTGTCCTCCGCCCGATCATCATCCGCCAGCAGCAACTCGATCTTGCCCCGACACCCCGCGGCCACATGCTGCAGATCACTGATCCGCGGCACCACGTTTTCCTCGCCGCAGCGCAGGCACCGGCGCTCCGCATTCGACACCAGCAGTTCCGCATTGGCCACGGAGGCGCGAACCGACACTCCCGATTGCTGGTTCACATGCGGACTTTTCCGCGCGACCCGCGCAATTTCCTCAACAATCTCCAACATGAAACGCGGGATATGCGGGACGTGACCGTTCTCCGCGCGGTTCAGCCACGCGCTGCCTTGCGTGATGGCCATGCCCTCCTCCAGCCGCGCGGGATAATGCGTGCGAATCACCGAACCGATGCGGTCTTTCAGCGGCGTGACAATGCGCCCGCGACTGGTGTAGTCCTCCGGGTTGGCGGTGAACGCCATGCAAATATCCAGCGGCATGCGTACCGGAAACCCGCGAATCTGCACATCCCGCTCTTCCAGCGCATTGAACAGGCCGACCTGGTTTCGCGGGGCGAGGTCCGGCAGTTCATTAATCGCGAAGATCCCCCGGTTGGTACGCGGGATGAGTCCGTAGTGAATGACCCCTTCATCCGAAAGCGGTCGACCGGCCGCGTGCTTCACCAGGTCGATTTCGCCGATCAAGTCGGCGATGGTTACATCCGGTGTGGCGAGCTTTTCGTGAAAACGATCCTCGCGATGCAGCCAGCGAATCTCAAATTGGTCGCCATGTTCCGCCAGAAGCTTGCGATTAACCGCTAGTTGTGGGTTCAGTGGATCATCCGGAACGTCGCTGTTGGCGGGAGTGGGGGTCCATTCATCCAGGAACCGCGGTAGCAGGCGGATAATTCGGGTTTTGGCCTGCCCACGCAGGCCAAGCAGCAGGATGTCGTGGTGACTGAGGATCGCATTTACCAGTTGCGGAATGACCGTATCGTCGTATCCAATGATGCCGGGAAACAGCTCGCTCCCGTCGCGCAGCATTGCGATCAGGTTTTCGCGCATCTCCTGTTTCACTGGCCTGCTGCGCCAGCCTTCGCGGCGAAGCTCTCCCACCGTTTGCGCTCGTTGCATGAAGGTTTCCCTGCTTAATTGCGGACGCGGGATGGTAGCGCTGATACGCGCGACCGTCAATGCAATTCGCCATACGGATATGTAGTAGGACCGTATCACTACCATAACCGCTGTGATAGGATGCGCGCGGCCAGGCGAGGAAACTCTGTTGTGAAAAATGGTGGACGGTGGCGGTGGTAGACGATTCCTTTACTCTTTCGAGTGCCCTTCAGGCTGTGGCCCCCGCTTCCGCTGCGGAACCGACCGTACGCGCCGCGCACAACCTGCTCGGCCTTTCCTTGTTGATGACCGCCTCGCCCTCGTTGAGCAATGTGACGCGCTGGCCGCTTTATGCGCGCGATGCATTTCTTATTCCGACCGGCCGGGCGTTGGGGCTGACCATTCGCGACATCCATCCACCGGAGGCGGCGATCGGCGTCGATCAGGCGGTGGAGTTTCGCCAGCATTTCGATGCCAGTTACGCGCCGCTGATTCGCCGCGCCTTGGAACATCGCCAGACGGTGCTCGCGTGGCAGGGTTGGGAAGGGACGTCCGAGTTTCTCTGGGGAATCATCACGCGCGAGGACCCGCGCGGGATTGGATTCACCGGCATTCCCCATCCAGTTGACCGACTGACGGACAACGGACAGCATGAGCAGGTGATTCGTCGTCCGCCCGTGCAGGTCTATGTGGTGGAACAATCGTCGGGGCCGCGCGCCGACCCAGACGAATGCGCCGCGTTGATGATTGCACATGCGGTCCAGAGTCTCGACGCTTCTCTGGGAGCGCGCTTCGGCATGCTTACTGGCGCGCTCGCCTATCGCCGCTGGGCGGAGGTGGCACCTCGGACCGACACTGCCGAACAATTGGCACTGGTTGGTGCGATGCTAAGTGGCATTGATTGCTTCCGCGATGGCGCCTGCGCATCAATGGGCAGTTCGTCGCCCATTCATCCCGTCGCCACGCAACTGACTAACTACGCTTTGGCACTGGAAATTGAGCTGCGCACGATCCACGACTGCCTGCAAGTCTCCGCTCGGGCCGCAT
>CAZKIN010000027.1:0-3868 GCA_964552515.1 uncultured Phycisphaeraceae bacterium | reverse complement strand
GAAATTGAGCTGCGCACGATCCACGACTGCCTGCAAGTCTCCGCTCGGGCCGCATCGGCCGTCGAATTCGCCCCGGTTGTCGCCGCCATCGGGCGCGCGGCGGACCTGACGGAGCGGACAAATTCCGCCCTGCGCACGGCTGCGCCACAAACCGCATAGAAAGGAGTCATGCCTGTGCCCGAGGTCATCATCAAGGTCCCATCGTCCGATGCCGACATTCGCGCATGCTTTCCCGTGATGCGCGAACTGCGCCCGACGCACACCGAGGAACAATTCGTCGCCCAGGTGCGCAGGCAGATGGCCAATGATCGATACAAGCTTGCCTGCGTCGAAGTCGAGAAACCGCTCGGGTTTGAAGTGCAATCGGTGGCCGGTTTTCGCATGGGAGAGTGCCTCGCCTGGGGCCGCTTCATGTATGTCGATGACCTCGTGTCGCGCGAAAATGCCCGATCGACCGGCTGCGGCGGAAAACTCCTGCACTGGCTGATTGCGCACGCGCGGGAACACGGCTGTGCCCAGTTCCACCTGGACAGCGGCGTGCAGCGCTTCGCCGCACACCGTTTTTACCTGACCCACCGCATGGAAATCACCGGCCACCACTTCGCGCTCAAGCTTAATCCGCTGCCCGCCATGCCCCAGGCGCGCGGCGGAATCCTGGGAGCATAGTGACCAATTACAGTCACTTTTGTTTGATGCGCTCGCGCTGCGGCGTCTCTTCCTGCGGCAGGAAATTGTCCTCGCAGCTTTCCACATAGCCGCAGGCGCTGCACAGCCGTTTGCAGTGCCGGCCTTCCAGCGAACCGCGCTGACAGCGCGGGCAGGTCAAAGTCGCCACGACCTGCCGGGCCGGTCGCGAACAGGATTGCGGATGCGGTTCCATCAGCGGGCTCCTTCTCCAAGGCGCGCGGCGTGCGTCGCCAACCATTTCCCCTTTGGTTACTATACATCATTCGCCGGGCGAATCCCATGTGTTGACGGAGTTGGTCATGATGAATCGAATGCTGTGGTTTCCGGTTCCCGCGCCGCGCGGCCTGCTGATTCTGCTGGCCGGTTTCGCTGCGCTCTTCCCCGTCGCGTGCAGCAAGATGTCCAAAGAGAATGCCATGCAAGAGACACCCAAGGATAACGGCGCGGAGCTGGTGATCGTCAACGCGCGCGTTTGGACCGGACGTGAGCCCTTTGCGTCGGCCGCAGAGCGTGCAAAGATTGCCGCCGACCCGCAGCCGACGGCCATCGCGATTGGCGGACAACATATTCTCGCGGTGGGAAATGATCCATCGATCCGCGACACTTATGTTGGGCGACGCACCCGTGTCATTGATGCGGGCGGGCGACGCGTGATTCCCGGCCTCACCGACAGTCATACGCACATCATCAGCGGCGGGTTTCAACTGGCGCGGGTGGAACTGCGCGACGTGGCCGGCAAGGACGAATTCATCGCGGCGGTGAAGCGCGAAGCCGAAGCGCGCAAACCCGGCGAATGGGTTGAAGGCGGACGCTGGAGTATCGAAAGCTGGAAGAACCCGGAAGCGCCGCATCGATCGTGGATCGATTCCTTTTCCGCAAGCACGCCGATTTTTCTGAGCCGCATGGATGGGCACGGTGCGCTGGTCAACACGGCCGCACTGAAAATCGCGGGCATTGATGCGACGGGCCCCGCTGATCCGGTCGGGGGCGAAATCGAACGTGATCCGGTGACGCGCGAACCGACCGGCATTCTCAAAGAATCGGCGATGGACCTGGTGACCAGACACATTCCCGCGCCGAGTGCTGATGACCGGCGCGTGGCACTGGACCGCGCGATGAAACATGCCAACGCGCTCGGCGTTACCAGCGTGCATGACATGAGCGAATGGGATGACCTTGCTGTTTTTGAGCAAACGGCGAAGGAAAAGAAACTGACCATCCGCGTGACGTCGTACGTGCAGTCGGAAGACTGGTCGGCCACTCGCAAACTTCTGGACCAATTCAGAGACACGATGCGAAACCAAAATGTCTTCAATGTCGCAGGACTTAAGGGATACATGGACGGTTCGATGGGCAGCCGCACTGCATGTATGCACGATCCGTTCGCAGATGCTACGCATGATGAGCCTTATCCGCGCGGACAATTGACGGCATTTGCGTCCGGGAAAGAGCCATTGAAAGAGCGTATCGGTATAAATTGGTTTGGGGGCTATCAACCGGCCATTCATGCCATTGGTGACGAGGCTAATCACATTTTGCTGGATTGTTATCGCGAAGTCTGGCCCCAGTGGCCGGACAAACCCGAAAGATGTTGGGCACGTATCGAACATGCGCAACACCTGATGCCTTCCGACATTCCGCGATTCAAACAAGTCGGAGCCGTTGCTTCCATGCAGCCGTTTCACAAGGCCGATGATGCGCGATACGTGGAGAAGGCGATCGGCAAGGAGCGACTTAAAGGTTCGTATGCGTTTCGGTCGTTGATTGATGCCGGAGCGCTGGTGATTTTCGGCAGCGACTGGCCGGTGGTGACGATCAATCCGTTTGCGGGCATCCATGTAGCTGTCACGGCATTGGCACTGGACGGGAAAATTTTCATGCCCGAAGAGGCAATCAGCGTTGAAGAAGCGCTCGTGGCGTACACGTCCGCGCCGGCGCTGGTGATCGGTCAGCAGGAGCACCTGGGACAGATCAAAGCGACGATGCTGGCGGACCTGGTGATCCTGACGGAAGACCCGTTCAGCGTCCCCGCGGAAGCGCTGGGCGGAATCACCGCGCACACCACCATCATGAACGGCAAGGTGGTGTACGAGGCGGCACGGTGATGTTTCGCCGGCGTGCATAATTAACTTATACCAAACATTAGAGTTGCCGTCAAGGGGATTTCCGGAAACGGCCGTAAGTTTTTGGCGGAGCAGTAGTTAGGGAAATGTTGTTTCGCGGAGGCTAGAGAGGATTTTGAGCGGATCAGGGGAGAATTGAAGCGTTGGGAAGGGGGAATTCGGATGGCAGCAAAAGGGGAGGGGCGCGGTTCTATGGCGCGCGGGAGGAACGAGATTTCCAACACCCCCGGCGCACCTGCGAGACACCTGTCCGCCACCCGGGCGCACGCTGCGCGGAAGTGTCAGCATCATGGCACGAACCACCTGTTTGTGAAATATTTCACAAGCCGATAAGGAGCCCGCCGATACTGTCTGCAGCGTGACACTCTCGGCGCGACGGCCGATCAAGTTGCGCGCATGATGACGGGCAAGAGACAGTTTGAACGAGCGGGCGAAGGGGAGGCGGTGAGGTTGGGACATCGATTTCTTTGCCATTGGCCGAATGAGAAGACCATCTAACTATTGAGTCTGCGGTCGAGAATTGTTAGACTGGCTGTACGGCAGGGGTGCCGGGTCAAATCGGGAGGCGGGAGTCTTTTTGGGGAGGCGACAGGTGGGCAGGTCACTACGATGCGCAGCAGTCGTCATGGTTGGCGGAGTTCTGAGCGCGGAGAGTGCGCGCGTGGCAGCGCAGGCGCCGAACGTGCCGGTGTTTTCCTTGTGGGCCACAGAAGTGTCGGACGGGCTCGGCGGGCTGAACAAATGCACGAGTTGCCCGACGCAGCATGTGCCGGTGGGAGAGATCGCGCCGGGCGATGTGGTACGGGTGGAACTGTTCATCAGCAACTGGGATGCGCAGCCGCAGCGGGGACGGTGTGACGGTAATCCGACACTGGGGCAGGACGGGCCGTGTACCAACATTGGTACGACGGCACCTTGTCCAGGAAGACACTGTGCAGCTTACCCGGGAATTTCCTGCGTGTTCGACCCCCCTTCCGTATGCGAGGGGTGTATTCAGAATACATGTCAAGCCTATCCGAAACTTTCTGCGTACATGGCGACGGTCGATGGAGGGAGTC
>CAZKIN010000026.1:16321-25885 GCA_964552515.1 uncultured Phycisphaeraceae bacterium | reverse complement strand
CTTCGGGGTCGGGAGATGCGGTCGGTTCGGGCAGTCAATCCTGCAAGAACGTCGCCACGGCGGATCTCATTGTCACGGTTAATGACGAAGGCGGCGCACCGCTCCACGGAGCGACCGTCAACATCTCCGGTCCCGAGTCGCGCAGTGGGGCCACCGCGAAAAACGGCAAAGTCGAATTCCGGGGTGTCAAACCCAGTCCTCCGGCCTATTCAATCACCGCAAGCAAGCCTAATTACAAGAATGCCAGCACCACGGCGACCGTTCCGCCCGGCAAGAAAACCAAGGCAAGTCTGGTACTGACCGCCAATACCAAGTTGACCGTGAAAGTCGAAGATGTGGTGTCGCACAAACCCATCCAGGGCGCCACGGTGAAGATTACGCCCGCCGCCGGTGGTACGGCGCTCGAAAAACAAACTGACAGAGGCGGGTTAGTAGTATTCACGGCCATTAATCCGGGCACTTACAACATCAAGGTGACGCACACCAATTACAAGAAACCGGGCGAGAAGAAAAATGTGGCCGTCACCGAGGGCGCGGCAAAATCCGAAATCGTTACGCTTGATCCCATTGGTGACATCACCGGGACAGTGCGTGACAAGTCTTCCAAGTCGCCAATCAAGGGAGCAAAGGTTTCGATCAAGGATCGAGCGGATATACCGGTGGTAACCACCGGTGATGACGGAACGTTCAAATTTGAAGACTTGCGGGCAGGCGAGTATGAAGTCAAAGCGCGTGCCCTGGGATATCCGGATGGCGCGGAAAAAGTAACCGTGCGCTCGAATCGCCGGGAAAACGTCAACATTGATCTCAAGCCGCCGCAAATCAAGATCAAGCCGAAGCAAAAGGACTATGTCGTAGTTGTGGATGCGGCCGGAGCGGCAACCGCGTCTTACCCGGTCCTGGAGTTTGACATTACCGATGGTCCGCCGGGTTTCCTGTTTGAAGTGCAGCTAGGCCGCGATACCAAATCATTTTCCGGATCGCCCGGTTTGGCTTCGTCATGGGATGCGTCCCTGAAGCCGAAAGTTCGTCGCAACAACAAGCATTACAGCAGTTGGACCAGCGGACAGAAGACGCTCAAGCTGGATGGCACGGGAAAGGCGACATTCAAGGCTCCCTTGGAATGGTGGAAGGACCATGCCCGACTGGAAATGTCCAAATTCGACAAGGCGGACATTTCGTACCGCGTGATTGCGTTCCTCGACGCCGCCGCGGCCACCAAGTTCGCCTCCACGGCCGACGGCAGCAGCGCCCCCGATGTCAAAATCAAGAACAATCTCGTAAATTTCAAAGTGTACAAACTGCGCTACCATAAGGACGATACGGTGGTCGGCAAATGGCGGCGGTTCGCGCAGATCGAGTTTAAGGTGCGTGAGGCGGATACAACGACCATGTACAACATGGTTCAATGGAAAAAGGGATATCGCAAGTTTGAGGACGGGACGTTTCCCAAGGTCAAGGATTATGGAGTTTTACACTCGACCACGTATCCCACCTGGCAGATCGACCGGCTTGAAACGAATCCGCGCTACTGGGACGGTACTCCCACGATTGCCGCAAATAAGAAAACGGCATTCTATACGGATGACGTGTCGGCTGGTCCACCGACCGGAGCGCACACGCGGGTCGATCTGATGATTGATTTTATCTCCAAAATGCATGTGAATTCGGATATTCCCGCCGCGGTCACCATTGATGCGGCCGCATCCACGACGCTGCCGGATGGGTCCAAGGGAGTGTATCGCGGAATCATTGACGAGGATCAGGCACCCATTCTGACGGAGAAGCCATGGTCGGCGAAAATGCAGGTATCGAAAGACGCCGCGGGCGATTTCAAATTCAAAGAACTTTGATTTTCTTACTCTTGCTGCTGTGTCCCACGCTGGAGGCTGCGATGGATTCTCGGTTTGAACGTGCCTGGCAGGTGTTGCAGGATCCGGCCAACGATGTACGCGCCAGGCTTGAAGCGGCGGAACTGCTGGGCACCAGCGACGATGACGACGTGCGGAAGAAACTGCGCGGATTTCTCGATCGACAGCGTCCGGAAGCGGATGACGCGGAGGATGTTGACCCGCGCATCGCGGAACGTCTTTGTGATATGGCCGTCGTCGGCGCGCTGCACCAACTGGGGGCCGATGCCCCGCTCGACTATCTGTTCAAGGCCATTGCGGCAGGTACCTCCGGGTTCGGTCGGCCGATTCGCGAATATGAATATGCGGCGAAAGTCATCCGGCGGATGGAACTGGTGAGCGCGATTTCCCGGCTTATTGAAATGACCAATGATCCGCATGCGCCGACGGTGCGCAGTGCCGTGCGTGTGTTGGTCGCGCTGGAACTTCCGGAGCAAGCGAGCCATCAACCAATTCCGGAGACGGAGCCGTTCACGAAAGAATTCGAGGTCAAGCCGAAGATGCTGGCGGCCTATTTCGAAGAAGTGGCGGCGGACTCGAAGGGCACGCTTGTGCTATCCGCGGATGCGCGAACTTTGCTACGCGGCGACGACTACAAGATCGCCGAGGGCGATTCGGAACAAACCAACCTGACCGAAGTGCTGACCACCGAAGCCCCGCTCTATAAGCTGGCCTATTTTCTGCAAGGGGATAGCGCCACCCTTTGCACATTCACTGAAGCCGCAAGCCGTTGGCGCGACTGGGGCCGCAGGCACGCGGCGCACCTGGAATACGAAAAAGCATCCGGGCGTTTCGTGATGGGAAACTAACAGGGGCTCATCTTGCTGTGACTGATTACGGACACAACCCGCAGGTCGCCGGATAGTATGCCGCCGCCTGACGATAGCTTTGCCCTTGAAACGCCAGCACCGCCCGCTGCACATCCACCACGGAAACGCCATGGTCGGTTGCGCATACGTTGCCCCCGGAAAGGTCGGTAGACGCCAGGGACGCGGCGGTCAAAGGGTTGAAAAAATCCTGGAAGGCGAAGACAACTGTTTGAATGTCCAGCACATTCACAAACCCGTCGAGATTCGTATCGCCCCAGAGCGGCATGGTAACCGTCGCTTCAGACTGAAAAACTCCGCAATCTACGGCCGCTGTGTACACGGTTGACATCGTGACACCGTTTACCTTGTCGCTGGGAATGATCTGGTCGTCCGTGATGAACACCCTTCCACCCCATTGCGCGGGAGTAAGTACGGCCCGCAATGATGGATCATCCACCAGTTCGACCAGGCCTCCATCCGCGACGCCGTCCGCGTCAACATCGATCGGCGTCGGCGCAGCCGCATACTTGGTCAGGCAGTCCAGCGTGGTCGATGTAAGCGTGATGTCCGTGGGAACCGTCGAGTTGCCGGGAAGCAAGTCCATGGCCAGGTAACGACCGCCGGCCGCTTCGAGTACGGGCGCCTGGCAGGGACATCCGGTTTGGGGGTCACATACTCCTGGACAGGGATTGCCCTGGCTGACGCATGAGCCTGAACCAACGTCGCATACTTCTGTACCGTTGCAAGGATTGCCGTCATCCGAGCAGCTCGCGACATACACACATTTTCCAGCGGCGCAGTTGTTGCTGGTGCATGCGATGCCATCGTCACATTCATTACTACTCGCGCATGATTCGCAAAGCGGAATCGGTTGTCCCACGCAACCGCCCTGGCCGTTACACACATCATTGATCGTGCAGGCGTTGTCGTCGTCGCAGGACGTTCCCGCAATGGCACAAAAACCGGACAGAGAAATCTCCGCGAAGACACCATCGCCGCCTCCGCGATCCTGGTTTGGAAAACCAATCATCACCGGAAAATCGTGCGACTGGGAATGCCCGACCACAATCGTATTACCGCTGGCATCGAGGGCCTCGGAGCGACCAAAGTCCGTCCCGCTGCCTCCGAAGTACGTTCCATACAGCATCGTTCGCAAATCAGACGACAACTTGACCGCAATCAGATCCGCTGAACCGTGGTTGCCTGGCTGTGCCGCATCCGCCGAAACCGGAAAGTCATTGGAGAAAGTGGAGCCGCCGACAAATACCGTGCCATCCTCCGCGACTCCGACGCCCTCCAAACCTTCACCGTCCGAACCACCCAGATACGTCGCCGCCACAAGTTGTCCCGAGGTGGCCGAAAACTTCGCAATGAAGCCGTCACCGGGATAATTGGTCCCGGCGCCCTGGCCCGGGCCGCCGATTCCGCCAAAAATGCGTTGAAACGCGCCCGGAGTCGTCGGCAAGTCCATCGAACGCGTAGTCGCGGCGACGTAGGCACTGCCTTGTGGATCAAGCGCCAGACCGTGGGTTTCGCTGAACTCCACATCCGATCCGCCGAAGTATGTTCCAAAAAGGAGCTGATTGCCGGCCGCACTGATCTTCACCAAATGCATATCCAGATGACCGTTGAACGTCCGGTCAAACGCGCCGCCGGTGGTCGGAAAATTTGGCGAGTCGGTGGTGCCGAGTACATAAACATGACCGAAGAAATCCACGCGAATCGACGGCGTCCCCATGTCGAACCCCGACCCACCCAGGTACGTCGCCCAGATTGCACGGGTTCCGTCCGCCGAAAGCTTGGCCACCACGCCGTCTTCCATCCCCTGCAGGTTGACTTGGAATGCGCCGGGAGTGATGTGCGGCACCGGCACGGTTACTTGCGTCAGCGCCAAATGCACCTGCCCCAGGGAGTCAATGTCGAAATCCCGGATGAAGCTACGATCCGCTCCTCCGAAGTAAGTTGACCAGACCAGTTGGCGACCGTCAGGTGTCAATTTGGCGACAAATCCATCCTGCTGCCCGTACAGATCATTGGGGTTGACGTCGCCGGCAAAGCTCGGTTGCAGGACTCCTGGTGTCGTGGGAAAACCGGCCCCTGCGCGGCCGGCCACATACACATATCCAAGGTCATCCACCTCGATGGCATAGGCACGGTCATAATTTGGACCACCGATGAACGTCGACCAGATGATCGAGCCATCCGACCGCATTTTGGTTACCCACGCATCGTGCGGATTAGCGCCGCCGGGGTTGAACTGTGTGTCATAGGCACCCGCCGTGACGGGAAAATCCGCGGACGCGGTTCCTCCGGCCAAGTAGATATTTCCAGCGGCATCCAGAAATGCGTCCCGGATCGTGTCTTCATCATTTCCGCCCAGGTAGGCCGAGAGGCCGGCGAAGTTGGATTGAACCGCCGCGCCGCGAAATTCCACCGAATCAAACCAGCTCGAACCGACGCCTGTCGCGTCAGGTTCACAGCGCAAGATAATCTGCGCTTTTCGAGCTTGCATCGGAGCGGTCAATGAATCAAAGAGCATTTTCCAGGTATGAGTTCCGCGCAGCTCGCCAACCTGGTTGCTACCGAGCAAACTGCCGTTGGCCGAAAGCCAATCCACCCACAAGGCCGCTGTTCCGACATCGAGCTTGCTGGTCCGCACCTGTCCGGAAATGACGTAGTTCTCTCCGGGAACCACGGAAACGGATTGGGCGAACTCACTGGCCAATTGAGTGTCCACTGTGGCCTGCATGGCGCGCTCGCCTTCAAATGTCACTCCCGACGCCGTAAGAAACGGACCGGACGAAGGCGTAAACCAGCCATCCGATCCACTTTCAAAACCCGGATTGACTAAGAGGTTTGGTGCACCGGCGAGAAGCTGAGAAACGGAAACACACCCCAAGATGGCTATGCTAACGATCAAGCGTGCAAATAGGCTATGGCGGCCGCAATTTTTCATAAATGGCCCTCAGTTCCAATGGTTGGCGCTTATAGTCAGTGCGCGGCTTGGCAAGCAACCCGAAAGTAGCAATCGGTGGATTGCGCGTCCCCACGCGACATCCGTAGTTTGATTCCCCATTCACCCCATAAGTGCGCGGGAACCAGAAAAAGCTTATCGCCCCTGAAATGGCTAATCAAGGCAATTCGCGGAACAATATTCCATTAATTACGCAACAAATGCATTCGGAATGCAAGAAGTGGCTTTTCAGGTCCGAATCTCAAATCGATCGGAGTCAAGATGGGATGACGACAGCCGACTACACCATGATTTGAAACATCAGCCACAGCCCGATGCCCACTGCGGCCATTCCCAGGACGATGGACACCAGTAGCCCACCGACCGCCATCGGCAGTTCGCGCAGGTCTTCGCAGCGCGTCGTCTTGTAGACGATCGCAATGCTCAGACAAAGGGGCAGCATCATCACCAACCGGAGCCCCCCGTTGATGACCATTGAACTCGCCAGGAATGAGGAGAGGTGATCACTCATGGGCCCGCCCGCGCCTCCTCAAACGGATTGCGCCGATTAACGCGCGGCGTCTCAGCTCGGCCAATGGCATCCAGTATGACAAGCAAGTTGAGTAACCCCGCCACACCCGAATAATGCCGACCGACCTCCGACGAGAGCCAGTGACTGAGCACAACCGAATTGCCGACGTTCGCCGCAGCCATTTCCCGGTTACTCATCCTCAGCGCGACTATGGACTGTCCGCCCGTTAGGAATTGTGCCATGAACCACAACTTCTGCTCGCGTCGATTGACCGTCGCGCCGACGCCGCCAATTGCCACACCCGTCCAAAAAGTCAGCGAGATGGTTACCAGCAGAATGATGCCGCGTTTACGCTCTCCCAGATAAATATGCCCCAGCCCGGGAAGCACCCACGCCAGTATCCCGGCAATGGGCGCGCGCAGGAACGGAATGGATTCTGATGGCTGCAACGTGGCATCGGTTCCGCGCATATCAGCTCGCACACGGGCCCTGAGGATCGCCGCAGCGTCCACAACCGCCGCCACCTGCCGGCGGAGGCGGGCTCCCACCCTGCCGCGCGGCAAATACACTCATCTTGCGTCGCACCTTGCGACTCTTACAGTGCGGACATTGTGGAGCGGACTTTTCATCCATCGAGCGCGCGAATTCCTCAAACGCATGTTCGCAGGCCGCACACTCATATTCATACATCGGCATTGCCGTACACTCGATTCAAACCCTACGCCGCGACCACCGGCTAGATGCCCCACTCTTCGATAAATGGCCCGCGCAGAGTATAATGTGCCGCGTCGACCCGGCAAATGAACGAATTGAGGACCCGATTGCCCCCGGCACCGCCAACCCAGTGTTCCACGCCGCCACTCGACGGATTGATCAATTTAGACAAGTCGATCGGCATTACCTCCGCCAAGGCGCTCTATCGCGTGCGCTCCATCACCGGCCAGCGCAAGAGCGGCCACGCCGGCACACTGGACCCGGCCGCATCCGGTGTACTTATTCTTTGCCTTGGCAAGGCCACCAAACTCGTCGAGCAGTTGATGGACCAACCAAAAGTCTACCGTGCCACGGCCCGTCTCGATGTCACCAGCGAAAGCTTTGACAGCGATCGCCCTCTGCTTCCGGTCGACGTGACTGCGCTGCCCAGCCTTGACGATGTGCGTACCGCGTGCGCCACTTTCGAGGGAACGATCAGTCAGGTTCCCCCGCGAATCAGCGCCATCAAAATCGGCGGCGTACCTTCCTACAAACGGGCGCGGCGCGACGATGATGACCTGGCTCCGCAGGCGCGACCGGTGACCATCCACTGGCTGCATGTGCACCATTACACTTGGCCGAACATCGATTTTGAAATGGCGTGCGGCCGCGGAACCTATGTCCGCTCGCTCATCCGCGACATCGGTACCCGCCTGGGTACGGGTGGATGTTTGACTTCCCTCGTTCGTCGCCAAGTCGGACCGTTTCACGTGGACGACGCGCACAACGTGGAGCAGTTGAAGGATTTGAATGATCCGAGTGCCTATGTCATTCCGATTGATCGGGCGATAAAACTTCTGTCCGGGCGCGCGCCGATACCTCCACGCCCTGTTGCTTCCAACTATCACGGAAGTCAGATTACTCCATGAAGTCAGATGCCCCTGCACCGCTCGACCGCGACCATGCACGCGAAGCCGCCGTCGGCTTTACGTACATTCTCATCACCCTCGTCGGTTGGTCGAGCGTGCCGCTATTCCTGAGATATTTCACCACGTTCATCGACGGATGGACCGCGAATGGCTGGCGTTATGGAATGTCCGCACTTTTCTGGATGCCCGTTCTCCTCGTGGCCGCGCGGAGTAAGAGACTGCCGCCGCACCTTTGGAAGGCCGCGCTCGTGCCGGGCTTGATGAATATCGCGGCACAATGTTGCTTCGCCTGGGCACCTTATTTCATCAAGCCGGGCATGCTGACTTTCCTCCTCCGCATGCAGATTGTTTTCCTCGCGGTAGGCGCTTTCGCCCTCTTCCCCGGCGAGCGCCATGCCATGCGTACGAAGTCATACTGGTTCGGCGTGATCATCGTCCTGAGCGGACTGATCGGACTGTGTTTTCTGGGCGCGGAGGTACCGCGCGGATCGAGGGCATTGGGCGTGATTCTCGGCTTGGCCTCCGGAATCTTCTATGCCGGTTACTCGCTTTCGGTGCGCTACTACATGAACGGTGTGCCGTCACAGTACGCGTTCGCTTCCATTTGCCTTTACACGGCCACGGGGTTGATTCCCATCATGCTGCTGCTCGGCCGAAATGCCGGGGCCGAAGTCTGGACCTTCAGCAAGCTGCAGTTCGTGATGCTCGTCACATCCGCCATGGTGGGCATCGCGTGGACACACGTCCTTTACTATGCGGCGATGGCCCGACTCGGCGTTTCCATCGCCGGTGGCGTGATTTTGCTCCAACCCTTCCTCACCAGTTTCGCGTCGTATTACTGGTTCGAAGAAAAACTGACCGGCGCTCAGTGGCTCAGCGGAATCCTTGCCATGGGCGGGGCGGCACTGATGGTCTCAACGCAGAAAAAAAACCAACTCAAGGAAGTGGCGGCCCCCCTGGCCAACACGGCTTTGGACACTGCCAAGGGCAACGGTAAATGACAGCCGCGTTTTCATTGATATCGTGAATTGGCTCGTGTTCCTTATTGCAAACTCACCGGATCAACATCCACGATCAGCGACGCACCCTTTACGCGCAGTGCCCCGGTGCCCTCCAATTGCTTCAAGAGACGATGCAGATCGCCCGCCCCGCGCGCCCGTGCCAGTACGTCATAGCGATACTGCTTACGTAACCGCAACAGCGCACACGGATTCGGACCCAACACATCCGCGCCTTCAATGTTCAAGGCGGCAATCGCTTCTTCGATCCGCCGCGCCAGTTCTTCCGCCACGGTCCGCGCCTTCTCTTCGCGCTCGTTCGACAAGACAAAACGGGCGAGCCGTCGAAAGGGTGGCAACCCCACGCGTTCGCGCTGCGCCAGCTCACGCGTTGCAAATGATTCGTAATCGTGATGCAAGGCGAATCCCAGCGACGGCAGATCCGGCATCGTGGTCTGCACCACCACCCTTCCCGTCACCTCCGCGCGACCCGCTCGCCCCGCCACCTGCGTAATCAATTGAAACAACCGCTCCTCAGCGCGAAAGTCGCTCGACAGCGCATTGGGATCGGCATCCACCACGCCGACAAATGAAACGTACGGAAAATCCAGTCCCTTCGCGATCATTTGCGTACCCACGAGGCAATCGATTTCACGCGCTGCAAACGCGCTGACGATTCCTTCGTATTCCCTCCGATGGTGCATCGTGTCACTGTCCACCCGCCGAATTCGCGCCTGCGG
>CAZKIN010000026.1:12942-16221 GCA_964552515.1 uncultured Phycisphaeraceae bacterium | reverse complement strand
TTGTAGCTGGTTTCCTGCTCTTCATCGACGCAAATCAGACCGAGATTCGGACACGGCGCGAACACCGCGCTGCGCGTGCCGATGATCACCTGCCGCTCCCCCGCCGCGATGTGTCGCCACATCCGCGCACGCTGCGTTTCCGTCATGCCACTGTGCGCGATGGCCAGATTCTCAAAACGCGACGCCAGCCGTTGTACGAGTTGGGTCGTAAGCACAATTTCCGGAATGAGCAGCATCACCTGTCTGCCGGAAGCCAGCACGCGGCGCATCGCGCGAATGTAGATTTCCGTCTTTCCGCTGCCGCTTACGCCGAAAAGCAATGCAACAGCGAACGAGCCCGCGTCGATCGTGCCTTCAATGATTGCCAGCGCCGCGACCTGTTCCGCGTTGAGTTCAAACGTCGGCTCAACCCGCTCGACGGTCGGCAATTCCTCCGCATCCTCCTTCGCCACGCGCTTTTCGGTGATTTCCACCCACCCGTTTTCCACCAGCCCCCGCGCCACCCCGGCGCCGACGCCCGCACCCTCCAGCGCACCCGCCAGTGGAACCTCCCCCCCTTGCCGCGCCAGATACTCCAGCAGTGCCAACCGCTTGGCATTTAGCCCCGCCCCCTGCGCCTCTTCGATGCTCCGCAGGGCTCGGACATGTCGCGTCCGCTTCATCCCGCGAAGCAGCCGCACCGCCTCCGGCGTCATCGCCTTGAGGGTCGCACCCAGCGGACAAACATAATGTTGCGCGATGCGCCGCCCGAGCGCAACCAGCTCCGGCGTAAGAAAACTTTGTTCATCGATCAATGATTGAATGGGCCGCAGCGTGGAATCCCAGACCCTGCGATCCAGTCCGACCACAAAGCCGGCCACCCCGCGCCCGCTCTTACCGATGGGAATCATCACGCGCGAACCCGGCGCGATCCGGCTTTCCCATTCCGTGGGCACCGCAAACGAATAGGTATGATGAATCGGCAGCAGCGGCGCGACTTCCGCAACGACTCCTTCGCGCGCAACCCCCTCTTCGATCCAGAGGAATCCGCTTGCGGGCTGTTTGGAAGTCGCCGACATGACACCATTCCTCAGCGCGGCACATGCATGGAAGAACAGGCTGAACCTCGCGCGCCTTAGGATATGGTCAATCTCGAAATACGGACAGATGCCGGCGCGCGGCGCATGGAACGGGAAGCCACCCCGCGGCGCCGCGCACGATCGGAAACCCGCGCGACCACCGGGTAACTACTTGTTGACCGCTTTGGCCTGAATACGATTCGGCTTCAAGTCGTGGATTTCAAACAGCGCCTCGAACTGATCGGTGGCCAGATTCTCGGCCAGTTCTTCCGCCGTCATTTTCGCCTTGATACGTAGCGTCGCAATGCCCTTGGTCAGTGACGGACCGTTGACGGCGAGAATCTTGTCCACGTCAATTTCCTTCAACATCTTCTTGACCTTGAGCGCATCGCCCATCGACAACCCATCGATCTCCAGCGACAGTTCCCCGCCCGAGCTGATCCGGGTCGCCCAACTGCGCATCGCGGAGTTGTACGCCCATTCCACCAGATCGAGTGCCGCATTCTCCAGCGCTTTCTTACCGGCCTGCGGCGAAACACTATGCACCCCGCGCGCTCCGCCGCGCCAATTGGGAATCGATTCGCTGGCGATGAGCTGTCCCGTGTCGGTGTAGTACATCTTGATCATCGCGTCGCCGTTGTACATCGCAGTCGGCACTCCCGGAATGGGCTCGCTGACGCCCGCCGAGTTCGCCTGCGCGGAACCGGTAATGAAAATCTGCGTGCCGAAGTCCTTGGCGATCGCCTGCATCTTGGCGACATTTCCTTCCGCCTGCGCGTCCGCCCCCTCTTTCTCCATGATCTGCCGAAGCTGCTCGCCTGCATACACCGTGAAGCCTTTGTCGAGCAGGCGTTTTTCAATTTGTGATTCCAGGATGCTGCTGTCCTGCACCTGTCCGTCGATGCGCTCCAGGATATACACCGCGATGCCCGGCCGGCCGAGCTGCTCGAGCACGTTCTGCACTTCGCCCCACGTCGAGGCAATGGCGCTTTTCTTTACCCGGGCACGAATGCGGCAGAAGTACGTCCCTCCCGCCAGCGGACCCTGTTCGAGAATCTTGTAATCGGTGACGATGCCGTCCGCACGCGAAAAGATGGAGTCGCGAATCAACTCGAAGTTTTCGACGTTGCTGTGCGAACTGATCTCCACCTGTCCGCCCTGTTCCAGCGCCTTGCGCAGCGCCGAATTCTTCGCGGATTCCTCGCTGATCCCTTCGCCGGATACTTCCAGCTCGACGATGTCCGACGCGTCGTCCTGAGCCCGGACACCCGGCACCATCGCTCCCCCCGCCAGAAAAATAACCACCCACGCCAATCGCGATTTCATATCCGACTCCACAAGTACCATGTATCCGATACGTCCGGACGCTCTTAGTTGTGCAGACTCGATTGTCCCGCGCTGGTTGCGTGGGTCAATTGTGCCTAATCCGCGCGCACGTCGCCTGCAATTCGATAGACACTCCGCACCCGGATTTGGTTAGATCGGAGTTTTAGAATGGCAGCGACGCTTCGGCAGCACCCCACCGGCATCGCCAAGCCCCGATCAGAATACTGCGCCGCCCTGCGGAGGAATTATCGGGTCGCTGATCGGTCACCCTTATTGGGTTACCGTTCTTGCGCTACGGCTGACTTGGAATCACCATGGCCGCCTCGGAGAGCTTGCCCCCCGCCTCGCGCGTCAGTTCCGCCAAGCTGATCTCCAGATCACGCATGCTTCCCGCCTGTGCCAGACGCGTGCGGTTAAGCGTTTCCTGGGCGAGCAGGATGATGGAGATTGATTCCTTTCCCGCCTGATATGCCGAGCGCGCCAGACCCAGGTTCGACTCTTCGATGGGGACCAGGGATTGCCGGAATATGCGCTCCTTCTCCGCGTTGATTTTCAGTGTCACCAGCGCGGCACGCACCCCCTCCGTCGCCTGCTGTTCCGCTTCCGCCAGTCGCTCTGCCAGTTCCCGCGCGCGGTAATGCGCTTTGGCAATCTGCGCCTGATTCTGATCGAAGATGGGCAACGGAATCTCAAACGACGGACCCAGGATAAAATCGATCTCCTGGCGACGCTGCTGCCTTCTTTCCGCCGACGACTGAATGTCCGGAGCGGTTAATTCTCCGCCCGCGGCCGTCGTCGCGCGCACGGTATCGGCCAGAATATCCCGATCCGGTGTTGCCCGCCGTTCGAAGCGCTCCCCGCCGATGCCCACGCCCAGCATGGGCATGACTTTGCG
>CAZKIN010000026.1:0-12842 GCA_964552515.1 uncultured Phycisphaeraceae bacterium | reverse complement strand
GCCGTTCGAAGCGCTCCCCGCCGATGCCCACGCCCAGCATGGGCATGACTTTGCGCCGTTCCAACTCCAGCGCCGCCATCGCCGATTCCAGTTCCCATCGCGCCGTCTGAACATCGAGACGATGCAGCAGAGCGGCTTCCACCATCAGAGTCTCATCCCATTGCGGCACGGGCGGCTCGTCCATGATCTGCGGAGTCGGCCTCCAGGCATCCGTCGCGTTCGCCACACCCATCAGCCGCATGATCCTGCGCTGGGTAAGCTGGAAATCCGCCCGGGCCTGCTGAAGGTCCACCTCCGCCGCGACCAACCGCGCGCGGATGAGATTCACGTCCAATTGCGTTGAGCTGCCCGTGCGCAGGCGCACCTGCGCAATTTCCATCGACTCGCGAATGACTCCCAGGTTCTTTTCTTCCAACTCCACTGCCAGCGCCTGATAGCCCAGCGTCCGGTAGGCGATCGTCACTTCCGCGATCAGGTCAATCGCATTCTTCGCGGCCATCAGTACCCGCTGTTGCACTGTCGCCTGGGCCGCGCGCTTCCGCGACGGGATAAGCCACAATTCCGCAAAATCCTTGGACAGACCAAACGCGATGTTTGCCCGCCCGCCAGCTTCGGGAAATCCCGTCATCAGTGACAACACCGGGTTGGCAAGCAGTCCCGCCTGGACGACTTCCGCCTGCATCTGCCCGATGACTTCCAGGTCCGCCCGCAACGCGCGATTGTTCACCAGTGCCAGGCTGATGGCATCCTCCAGCGCGACAACTCCATCCGCATTCGGCACCAGTTCCCGCGGCGCGGGAAGCTGTGCCCACGTCGTCTTGACGCCGCTGTGCCGCTCCATGGTCGCATCGGCGTTTTGCAGCGCGGGTCGCGGATCTACGGTGGCGCATGCCCCCGCCACAAGCACGATCGCTGTTCCGCAGCAGCGCAGGAAAAATGTTGATCGGGTCATGGCCACTACCCTATTCAGGAATGGGCTGCTCGACAAACCTGCCGTGTCACTTTTGCGCAATGGGACGACTTCAAACCTGTGAACACCCGCACAACCGCGGAACCTATTTCACCGCTTGTGTCCGCAGCAGCGCCAGAAATTCGGTCAGCGACCGCGCGCCCAGTACGCTGCGGCGTACTTCCGCCTTGGCAAACGTCCGCGCAATATCGCCCAACAGCGAAATCTGCGCGCCATCGTCATCCGCGGGGGTAAGTATCATGAATACCAGTTCCGCCGGAATGCCGTCCGGTGCATTAAAATCCAATCCCTCCGGCGACAAGCCCACGGCCGCCATCGGACTCGCCAACCCTTCCACCCGGGCATGCGGAACCGCCAGTCCATGACCAATGCCCGTGGACATCAGCGACTCGCGCGCCAGCACCGCATCGCGAATCGCCGCTTCGCTGATCGCTGCCGCGCTGCCCAACAAGGCAGCCAGCTCGCCGATCGCCTCGGTGCTGGTTCGCGCCCGCATGGGGTTGATGAATGCCTTGGCGCTGACGCTGTCCGCCAGCCGCACCGGCTTGGCGAGGCGCAGGACCTTCAACATCATCGGCCCGCTGATCATCGACGTCACAATCGCCATGACCACCAGGGCCACGAACAAACGCTCATCGATAAGTCCATGTTGCAGCGCGAGCAACCCGAGAATTATTTCCATCGCGCCCCGCGCGTTCATCGCAAAGCCGATGGCCCACCCTTCCCGCGATCCCAACCCGCCCAGCCGCGCCCCCAGCACACTCCCGAAGATTTTTCCAGCGCACGCAATGATCAATACGACCGCACACAATTGCCAATCAAAGTGCGCCAGGAAATCCATCTTCAACCCGATGCTCGCGAAGAACAGCGGCGCAAAAATGAACGCGATGAAGTCGTGCAGAATCGTACGCGTCTGTTCGCGCAGATGCCGCGAATCACCGATCGCCACACCAACAAGAAAGGCCCCGAATATCGCGTGCACGCCAATCCAGTCGGTGATGGCCGCGCCAAACAGCGCCAATGACAGCGCGAACCCCAATACACCGCCCGGCCAGGTCGTATAGGCCTGCAACCACGGCAGGACACGATCCACCGCCCAGCGCAGCGCCGTCAGCGCAAAGGTTGTAAAGCCCAGGGTCATCAGCACGGTGATGCCGATCGGCAGACCGTGTCCGCTGGCCACACCCATCTTTCCAAGGATAAGTGCGAAGATAATCCAGCCCGCCAGGTCATTAACCACCGCCGCGGCAATGACCATCATGCCGATGTCACTGCGATAGAGGTTGATGTCCATGAGGGTCTTGGCAATGACCGGCAAAGCCGAGATCGCCATCGCGGTTGCGAAAAACATGGCAAAAACCAAGGAGTTCGCGTCGGGCGATTTTCCAACGAGATCGGGTGCGAACCAGGCGACCCCCATTCCCAGACCAAAGGGAATCACCATGCCGGACATGCTCAGAGCAATTGCGGCGCGGCCCTGCTTCCACACGGTGGAGAGGTCCACCTCCATGCCTGCAACCAGCAGGAAGAGGGCCACACCCAGCGTAGTCATGGCATCCAGTGCGACGGCCACATTGCCGGTCTGGGGAAAAAGAAAGTCTGTGGTACCCGGTGCGAATTGCCCCAGGACGGTCGGCCCCAACAGGATTCCAGCTAGAATCTCCCCCAGCACTGCCGGCTGGTTCCACCTTCGCGCGATCTCCCCCATCACCCGGGCGGAGGCGAGCAGCGTCCCCAGTGCGAGAAACATCACCAGAATGTCCGACTGCGTCATCATGCCGCGTCTGCCTCACCTCACTCGGCGGAAGTGTACAGGCCACGGCAGTGAACGGGTAGGTGGAAACAACGGCGACGGGGCTGCCTTTGTGTTTTCAATCGGTGCTGTCGCGCACCGGCATTGGCCAACAAAGTATGTTCAGTTTACCGCAAGCCAGTTTGAAGTTTGGAAATGTTAGAGTCAGCACTTGCCCAGCACGAGAGTTCATCCTTCGCTGTTCGCTATTGGCCATTCACGTTTCTCATGTCGGTGCCACTGTTTCCTCCGTGGCCGGCTCAACCACCGGAATGATATGCAGCCGCAAGCGCAGCACGCGCCGTGGGTCGGCCTTGAGCACCTCGAAACGCACCTTCTGAAACATGAAGTGTTCACCCGGTTTTGGTATGCGTCCCAGTTGCGCGAAAACGAATCCGCCAATGGTGTCGTAATCCTGGTCTTCCGGCAGATCCAGTTCCAGCTCATGGTTGACGTCGTGGATGTTCATCCGCGCGTCCATCTCCACGGTCTGCTCATCGATCCGCAGCAATTCCTCCGGCTCCGACTGCTCGTACTCGTCGGCAATCTCTCCGACCAGTTCTTCCAGAATGTCCTCAATGGTCACTAGGCCCGCCGTGCCCCCATACTCATCCAGCACGATCGCCAGGTGAATTTTCTGCAACTGAAATTCGCGCAACAGCTCACGCACCGGTTTTGTTTCGGGAATGAACATCGGCGGACGCATCAGCGCGGCGACCTGAAACGGCCCGTCCCCCTCGCGCATCAAAATGTCCTTGGCATATAGCACGCCCTGGATCGCGTCGATCGTTTCCTCGTAAATGGGAACCCGCGAATACCCCTTGGTGCGAATGACCTCGCGCACCTGCGCATAGTCCGCATCCTTGGGCAGCGCTACGATGTCCGTGCGCGGCGTCATGATCTCCGCCACTTGCGTATCCGCCAGTTCGATGACCGACTCGATCATCTCCTTTTCCTCTTCGTCCACCGCGCCGTGCCGTTCGCCTTCACTGACCGCATCGAGAATTTCCTGCTCCAACTCCACGATGTAGGAATGCGAACCCTTCGGCGGAGCCCCCGAAATCACGGCCATCAGCGCATCCAGCCATTCCTGCAGTAAAATGGCCGGGAAACAAATGATTCTCACCAGCCGAAGCAGCGGCAGCGACCAGACAATCAGCGCCTCTCCCACGTACTTCGCAAACGCATTGGGCAGCGCCACGCCGAAGACCAGCAGCAGCAACCACGCTCCCGCAAACGTCCCCACCGTCCGCCAGGGACTGCGCGTCGGATCAAAAATATCCACCAGGTAGATCGCCGCCCAGACCATCGCAAGCACCGCCACCGACCGCAGCACCGCCGCGCCCAGCGCGTACTCAACGCGCGTCATCATGAACGGCTCCCAAGCCGCCGCCATGCCGAGTTGCTCAAACCGCTCTTCCAGCTTCGATCGGGAAAAAACGCGCAGCGACAGGTTCAGCGTCGTAAACAGCAGGATCGCCAGCAGCGAAATCAAAATGACATACAGTTCCCACATCATGTCTGTATTGGCCCGCCGGCGCCTGCAACCGTCCCGGGCATATTCACGCCGCCACCCTGCATGAGCGCCTCCCGCAATCCACAGCCTCCCGCCATAAGTGCCATCATCCTGTCATTTTCGAATGGTAGACCCGGCCCATGCCGAGGGACGCCAGAATCTCATCCTCAATCCGATGCATCGCGGCCGCCTCCGCTTCCTCCGCGTCATCATGCCCGAGCAGATGCAGCACGCCATGCACCGCGTACAGCGCCAACTCCTTCTCCACGTCATGCCCGCGCGCCACAGCCTCCCGCGCCGCGGTATCCGCCGAAATCACGATCTCCCCATCCACCTTCAACGCAGCAGCTTCACCTTCGTCGCGCAGATCAAACGTAATCACATCCGTCGCGCCGTCGTGCTTGAGAAACTGCGCGTTGAGTTCCGCAATGTGCGCATCGTCGACCAGCGCCACGCTTACCACCGCCCGCGGCACATCAAACCGCCGCAGCGCCGCACGGACCGCCGCGCGCAGCAGTTCCGCCCGTTCCGCCGAAGGCTCCGGTTCACCGTCCACGTCGATGCAATAACCAGAATCGTCGTCCATGGAATTGCCCGCCGCCGCATCCGGTAGCCGCCGGTCGATCAGCCACCGGCCTGAGCGATTTCGCGCGTCGGCTCCTCCGCGAGGTCACGCGACTTCGGATACGCCAACCGGCCATGATAAATCCCGCACAGGCTCTTGACCAGTGAGTCTTCCACTTGATGCAGTTCGCGCAGCGTAATATCGCACTCGTCAAATTGACCATCATGCAGACGGTCGCTGATGATTTGATGCACCACTCCTTCAATCCGCCCCGGCGTCGGATCGGATTGCGCCCGCACCGCCCCCTCCACACCGTCACAGATCATCACCACCGCCGATTCCTTCGACTGCGGCTTTGGACCCGGATAGCGAAATTCCGCTTCTGACACTTCACGGTCATGTCGACCGCTGGCGATGCGCGGCTGCTTCTCGCTCGCCATATGATGGAAGAACCGCACCACCGTCGTGCCATGATGTTCCGCAATGAACTGGTGCAGCACGCGCGGCAGCTTGTACTCCCGCGCCATCTCCAGCCCATCCTTCACGTGGGCCAGAATAATGAGCAGACTCATCGAAGGGGACAGCCGGTCGTGTCGATTGATTCGACCCGTCTGATTCTCCGTGAAATAGTCCGGCTTCAGCACCTTCCCGATGTCGTGATACAGCGCGCCCACCTGGGCCAGCAGTCCATTGCACCCGATCCGCTCGCACGCCGCCTGCGCCAGATTACCCAGCACCAGGCTGTGGTTGTAAGTTCCCTGCGCCTCCTCCGCCAACCGCTGCAGCAGCGTCCGCGTCGGATCGCGCCATTCGAGGAGCGTCAGCGAGCTCGCGACTCGGAAGGTACTCTCTACAAAGGGAAGTACGCCCGACAGGATGAACGCCGCGCCCATGGCGCACGCCCCCGACCACAACGCGTAAGGAATGACGTACGTTGTATCGTAGGACTCCACGAATCGCGTCGACGCCGCAATCGCCGTCGTGACCACCGCCGTCACCGCGCCCGCCCGGATCAACTTCGTACGTGACCGAATCTCATTCAGTTGATACGTGCTCACCGCCGCACCGAGGAGCATCGTAAGGAACAACGCCTGGTCCGCTCCGATCAGCGCGGCCACAATCACCACCAGGATGCACGACACGCCGATGGCAAACCGCCGCTGATGCACGATCGGCAGAATGCTCGCTGTCAGCAGCACCGGAATCAGCACCAGCATCGGCAGGTTCGCCCACTGCATATGCAGGATGCGCACCGCCACCAGCGTCGCCAGGCAGAGCACCAACAGTCGCAGCAGTTGCTTATGATTGTCAAACAGCCGCGGATGGTTGCTGCGCACATAAATCAGCAGGCCCAGGCTCAGCGCCGTCATCACCGCGCATAGCCCGATTTGCTGCAGTCGCCGCTCCAGACGCAGCGCTTCGGCCTCGGTTCCCGTCCCCTCCAGGTAGGCCAGGTATGCGGCATGGTGCGCGTTCAACAGTGCCACCTGCTCCGACCCCAGCACCGAAGGCGCGATGAACGGCTTGTCCGCCTCATACGTAACCGTGGCCGCCGCAACTGCGCTTTCCGCCTGCTGCATCGCTGCCAGCGTCTTGTCAGCATCGAACACGATGGTCGGTTCCGCGCGCAAGGTCTGCGCCACCACCTGCTCGACCATCGGCCTCAGGTTGTGCGGAAAATGGTACGCCAGCCCCAGTGCGATTCCGCGAATCGCTTTGTCGTTCTCCTGGCTGGCGATCTGACCGAATGCAATCCGCCGGTACTTTTCCGGACCTTCTTCAAGTATCAGATAATCCGCGGTGGTCGGCGGCACCCGCTTTTCCGTCATAAAGCCGCGCACCACGAATTCTTCGTCCAGCGGCAGGGCATCCACCCACTGTTGAAATTGCTTGCGACCCGCGTCACCCTCCATGCCCGCCAGTCGCCGGATATGCTCATACGCCTCGGCACTCGCCTGCAACTTGAGCGGCCCCATTGCCTCGGCAAATGCCTCCGCGGTCGGCGCGTCCGCACCCACCTGGTACAAACGCATCAAGTCCGCGCGAATCTTGTCCGTCGTTACCGCCGCCGCGTTCCGCCGATAAATACTTGGCGTCGCCGCCCGCGCCGCACTCCGATTCGCTTCCGTCTGTTCCGGATTCGCGACCGTGAACGGCACCCGAGCATACACCGGCTGCTCAACCCGCTGCCCCGGCGCATATTCCACCGTCGGCTCGGCCGTAATGGCCAGCACCACCACGGCAATAACAAATCCCGCGCACAGCAAGGCCGGCAAAGTCACGAATCGCTGCAAGAGCTCCAACCGCTCTTCGCGGTTCTCGCGCACGCGCTGCTCACGCACCTGGTGCCGCCGCGTCGATTTATTTCGCATCCACTGAAACATGGCGTCTCTACAACCTGTCGAACTACCCGATTATATCGACCCTACCCCACTTCCTGACAGCCCAAGGCAATACCAACCACCTTCGCGACCAATCAGTTAATACTATTATCGGACGACGACGCCCGCTCGTATGCTTTTACCACCCGCTGCACCAGCGGATGACGTACGATGTCCTCTTCCGATAACCGCACCACCGCCACCCCCTCGATCCCTTGCAGTTTGCGAATCGCATCGCGCAACCCGCTCTCCCCACCCTTGCCCAAATCGCTTTGGCTGTCGTCGCCGGTCACCACCATCCGGCTGCCTTCACCCAGTCGCGTAAGGAACATCAGCATCTGCGACGCCGTCGCATTCTGCGCCTCATCCAGAATGATCACCGAATGATTCAGCGTCCGCCCGCGCATAAACGCCAGCGGCACCACTTCCACCACATCCGACTGCACAAACCGCCGGAACTGGTCATAAGTCATCATGTCATGCATCGCATCAAATAGCGGACGCAGATACGGATTGACCTTCGCCTGCATGTCACCCGGCAGATATCCCAGTTTTTCCCCCGCCTCCACCGCCGGCCGGGCCAGAATAATCCGCTTGATCTTGTGCTGTTTCAGCAGCGAAACCGCCACCGCCACCGCCAGATATGTCTTTCCCGTTCCGGCCGGCCCCACGCAGCAGGTTAAGTCATGATGATAAATCGCATCCACATACCGCTTCTGCCCCTCGCCCCGCGGCGCAATCATCGCCGACGGCAGAAACACATCCACCGCGCCATCCGCGCTGTCGCGCGGTTCCGCCCCCGCATGTAAGATATATTCTTGGAGCAACTCGTCAGGTATGTCCGGTCGCACGCGCAGCGCGCGCTGCAACTCCTCCAGCACGCGCACCGCCTTCTGCACGCCGTCCGGTGGCCCGCTGATGTTGATCTTGCCATCCCGGGCGCTCACCCGAACGGCAAATGCTGCGCGAATAATCCGCAAATTACGATCGGTCGTGCCATACAGCGCATCCCGACGCGACAGGTCTTCAATAGGTATGGTGATGTCCAACGTATTCCACTTGCGGGCACCCGACTCGCCGCTTCATGCACGTCTGCGGCCAAGGCACCCCGATTCCTCCATCCGCTATTGTAGCGAGTCCCGAACCGGCCACACAACCGCCAGCAAGAACCACCCCACCGGAAGTGCAATAATTAAACTGTCGATCAAATCAAGCATCCCCCCATACCGCGGCATTACGTTTCCCGAGTCCTTTACCGCCGCATCTCGTTTGAAACACGATTCAATCAAATCCCCGAACTGCGCGGCGATCGCCACGAACAAACCCAAGAATCCCGCAACCGCCAGCTTCCCCACGACTCTCCATTCGGCGCTGCCCCCGCCGATCGTCTCCACCGCTTCGACAAACCCCCATCCATTTCCACCACTTTTGAAAACCGCGGGCGTCACTATGACAAACATCCCGGCCAGAAACGCACTCGCCACAAACCCCGCGATCGTCCCCTCCACCGACTTCGCCGGGCTCACTTTCGGAATCAGCTTATGGCGCCCGATCGCCGACCCCACCAGAAACGCCCCGATGTCCGACACCTTCGTCACCAAAACCAGAATAATCAGCAGCCAGATCCCCGCGCCTTCCGGCCACTGCGCACCACACCGAATTCCCGTCGAAAATGACCCGAAAAATCCCAGGTAGACAATGATCATCCACGTCGCCGAAACATCCCGCAGCACGTACTCCGTTCGCGACTGCCACACGGCCGCAAACATCGTTCCCAGCAGCCCCGCCAGCAGTACCAGCATCGGAGCCGTCGTCGGATCAATCTTCCGCGCACCGAAGTTCAGCCACCCCGCCGCCGCCATCCACGGCGCGGCAATGGACGCCGCCACCATCAAATAGGCAAATCCCGCCCACGGCCGCGCGCCCTTATGCCGCAGCAATGCCGTAAATTCCCATGCCGCCAGCAGGTAAACCGTCAGACATGTCAGACAAATGACACTTCCGTGCTGCAGCAAACTTGCGACCGGCCCGCTTAACCCCATGGCCGCCCGCGCGACGGCGGCATCCGCCCAGCCCAGCGCGCACAACATGACAATGGCGAGCAGACCATATCCGATGCGTTGTATCAGGACTTGCCGATTCACAGGGAGTTACTCACGTCCGCGCCAAAGACCGGAACGTTACAGACGAACCCCGCAGTTGGCAATTGGATCGTCTGCCTAACGATTATTTCTCCGCGAATCCCTTCCCGGTCATTCCACTTTTCGCCGTGCCAAAGCCCTGCGCGCATTGCGGATCGAAACCCAAAGTACGTCCCAACCATACTCCGACCGTCGTCGCCGTGTGCCCCTGCTCTGTGCGCAGTGCGGATCAAAACCCAAAATACGTCGCAACCAGGACCCGACCATCGTCGCCGTGTGCCATTGCTCTTGAACATCGCTGCAACCCAAGTGTCTTCGTCAGTGGACGCATCCGCGTCGCCTGGTGGCTCCGTGCCTCTCTGCCTTCGTTTTCACAACGCCGAAGGCGTTCGATCCTCTAGCCCAAGGTCGGCTTTACCTTAGTGTCGCGAAGCGAAGCTGAGGTTATGCCTACCTTGGGAAAACAGCCCGATGCGCACCCTACCCTGAATGGGTTGTGTCCGTTGTCTGACACTTGAAGCCGTGCCCGCGCCTCTCCTTGCCCGTCCCTTCGACCTTCCCGCTTTCCGGCGGGGTGGCATGCGCCACGCGGGCCAGATCACGAATGGCTGCGAACTGCATGAGGCACGGAATAATCCTCTCGCATCGTACATCCATGCGTGGCCATGTCTTACCATGGTGCGATCATTGGCGGGATAGCATGGCCAAGCGCAGCTTCGTGATGCCAAACAACGGCCGCAAAGTGGAACGCCGCCCTCTCTTAAGTAGTGCCAGTTCGATGACCCCAGCGCAGCACCGCCATGCTGGTGGAAGTGCCATCGCAATGGCATCCGTTGCCCGGGTCGCCGTCGCCCGACTGTCCACCCAGCCAGACCAATCATGGTCGAATGGCATTCTCGCGCTAGTTTGTGGCAGCCCGAAGGGCTGAAAGGAAATTAGCCGGGGGTAACACCCCCGGAAACTGGCGCGAAGACATTCGCACCCCGGATGGGGTGCAGGAACCGCCGTCGTGTCATCAATTCATCTGGGTGATTGACCCGCCACTCATTCAACAAAGTTCGACATGAGACCATAGTCCGCGCTGGTCACCACATGGTTGCGATTCAGATCAAATGTCCGGCAAAACGTGGCGGGATAGCATGGCCAAGCGCAGCGTCGTGATGCCAATCAACGGTCGCAAAGTGGGACGCCGCCCACTCCTGAGTGGTGACAGATCAAAGACTCAGCGCAGCGCCGCCATGCTGTGCAACACGAGCAGCTTGCCCGTCAAACAGGTCCGATCACCGTCGCGGGGCCGACCTCCGAGCGGCTTGTGCACTTCAACGGAATGGCATGGGCTTCGACTCCTTGCACTTCTCGGCATTCACTTCATCAGCTAGGATATCGGTTCCTAACCGTTTCTTAAAATTGCTCGGAGGTGGGCATGCCCGGAGCAGTGGCTTGGATGATCCTGAGGCGCAGACGCTCTGTCGCTCAGCGCACCTGTTTCCGCGGACCGATGCCGAAAAGGGGCCGTGAAGCGAAGCGGCCACGGCGACGATGAGGGCGTAATCGCCGCAACATGTTAGGCCTGCCCGGAATTCGTCAGAATATTTCGATACTATACAGAGAATACTCTCGTGTGAAACGCCTGCTGGCAGGAAAGGCCCGTAGCCGAAGTCCGTCGAAATTGGCATCGCGTTAGTGCTAATCAAGAAAGCATTCGACTCGGCTGCGAAGGCAACAGCAGGGCATTCGGGAGTCAAATAATGGGCACGCGGACGCGAGTGAAACTGACTAAACCGAACGTGCGGGGCAGACATGCCTGGATGTGGGACATTGAAACCCCGAACCGCTGCTTCCCAATCAGCCTGCGCCGGGAGACCTGCATGCTGTCCATTGCCGCTGCCCTGGTGTCCGCGTGCATCGCCTTCGCCGAACCCCCAACTGATGCGGCGATCGCCGCCGCGGCGGACAATCTGGCCGCGCAAACCCTGTCCAGAACTGGTGCCGTTGGACTCTCGGTCGCCGTGGCCCGCAACGGGAAGGTGATCCTCAGCAAGGGCTACGGCTTGGCTGACGTCGAGCACGATGTCAAGGCGGATGGGGACTCCATGTTCCGCATGGGCTCGATCACCAAACAATTTACCGCTGCGGCCATCATGCGACTGGTCGAGCAGGGCAAGTTCGGCCTCGACGACCCGATCACCAAGCACGTGCCCGGGTACAACACTCAGGGCCGCGAGATCACGATCCGCCATCTCCTCGCGCACACATCGGGGATCAAGAGTTACACGGAACTCAAGCGGGTGATGGAGGATGAACCCGAGCGCGAATTCAAACACCAGGAAATGCTCGACATGGTCCAGAACGAGCCCCTGGCCTTCGAGCCCGGCACCAAGTCTGCGTACTGCAACACCGGCTACTACTTGTTGGGCATGATCATCGAGAACGTCAGCGGCAAGGACTACTGCGAGTTCATGCAGGACGAATTCTTCGGGCCCCTGGGCCTGACGCATACGCGATGCGATTCCAACACGGAGATCATCAAAGGCCGGGCGCAGGGCTACACTGTCGCGGGAGAGAAGCTGGTTAACGATCGCGGGTTAGCGTCCGGCACGCCCTTCGCCGCGGGAATGCTCCTGGCCTCGGCGCATGACCTGGTGGTGTGGGCCGATGCGCTGGCCGCGGGCAAGGTCGTCTCGCAGGCGTCGTACAATGTGATGTCCACCCCGTTCAAGCTGGCGGACGGTAGCCGCGGCGAATACGGCTTTGGGTTCTTCATCGATTCGCTCGAAGGCCACGCCAGCATCGGGCACGGGGGCAACACTTTTGGGTTTAACTCCACACTGGTCCGATTCCCCGATGACGGCGTGACCGTCGCGGTGATCTCCAACAGTCAACCCATTTCTTCCGAGAGGCTCGCCAGGGCCCTCAGTCGCAAGGCGCTCGGCTTTTCCGAGCCGCCCGCGCCCAAGGCCGTGGCGCTCTCCGAATCCGAGGCGATCCGATGCGTAGGTGTGTATACGCTCCCCGAGGATACGAGCTGGGAGGTGACGATCACCCGGCGCGACGGCAAGATGTTTTCCCAGGGTTCCGGCGACGCCGAGACAGCGATGACCTACCTGGGCAATGGCGAGTTCATGTCCGAGATGTACGATAAGGACATGCGCCTGGTCTTTGATCTGGCCGGCGACAAGCCCGCCCCGACCTTTGTTTTTCACGATGGCGGGGCCGCCTTTACCTTCAAGCGGAAATAGTCCTTGAGACGCGCTTCGACCCATGCCACGCGGTCTTTCAGTCTCACTCGCACATGCACGACCACAATGATCTTCTCGCCTTCCGGGGCGTGCAGGGAGTGGGTGGTGGCGACGATGAACCGTTCGGGCCCGCAATTTCCTTCGGCACAACTCTCGCGTTCCTTCCATCGACCCAGCACTTGTATGAGATGTTCGAAAATGGGCACGTACCGCCAATGTCATTAGCCAACGTGGGCTG
>CAZKIN010000025.1:24231-26698 GCA_964552515.1 uncultured Phycisphaeraceae bacterium | reverse complement strand
GCTCCTCACCCCGCACTTCGCCGCGCGTCGGCGCACCGGCTGGAAGCAAACCTTGACCGAACTTGCGGTGCGCGGTATCGGTGCCTCGTGGTCTTCCCGTCTGGCGTCATGGGCACTGGGGCGCAAAGTCACATTGCGAACTTGTAAGCAATAAACGCGAGCACATAATATACGATCGTCAATTATTCACATTTTGTAACAAAATCGTCTTGGCGAAAGATCCCATCTATCGCCAGCCAATCTCCCGTGTCCAACGATGTAACAAGGCCCGAAATTGCCTTGCAAAGTATCGGACCGCGCCGTATTATTTATCACGCGGCAACTATTCGCAGTTTGAAAGGATTGTTGCCCGTGGTAGGCCGGTTTGGGAGGCTGGATCATGCTCTCCGCGATGAGAAGAATGAGAACGTTCCTGGCGGCACTGGTAATCGCTTACTGTGGAGGACTGGAAACGGAAGTTTTCGCCCAATCTTCCAAGCGTGGGGGCGGATCATCCGCCCGATCTTCGTCGCCGAGCAAGGGGCGGGCATCTTTCGGAGGCGGCCGCTCCATGAGTGGCGGCTCATCAGGTCGATCAGGCGCTTCGCGCAGTGCGCCTCAGTCGTTTTCACGATCCAGCCAGGGTCCGTCACGATCCGCCCCATCGATCTCGCGTTCGGCACCGTCCCCGTCGCGCGGCTTGCCGTCGGTATCGCGGCCGTCGTCGTCGCCGGGCTTCTCTAGTATCGAGCGCGGCTCAGTTCCAAGTGCCAACCGCAGTTACACGCTGGGCTCAGGATCGACGACCAAGGGTCGGGCGGTGGAACCGGGTCGCGGGTTTAACCGCGTGAGCACGCCGCCGCCAGTTACAGTGCAGCCGCGTACCGCAACCCGCAGTCCTTCTACCGTTATGCCGCGCCGTTCACCGTCCTCCTCCGCGGTGAATATTGCTCCGCGGACTGACAAGTCGCGCAGTGTAAACGAATCGCGCGGCTCGTTCGATCGTTCGGCACCGACTTTGAACCGCAGCAGCCAAGGTGTCGATCCGAGTCGTGTCACATCGCGGACGCCGATGCAGCGCGTGCCGCAGTCCGGTGCGAATCAGGTTGTGCCACAAAAGGGTCGCATGGGTGAATCGGATCGCGGCGGGCTCCGTTTTGACGGTCGCGACGGTGCCTCGCGTTCGTCATCCTCACGCGGAGATTCCTATTCCCGCTTTGGACGGGATCGGCAGTGGGATGGTGACAGGCGCCACGGGGGCCATGACAGTCATTACGGCAGTTACTATGGACACGGCCACGGTCACGGTCATGGCCATGGTTACCATCACGGATATGCGAAACACTACTACCGTCCGTGCTATCGTGGTTACCGCTATGGATACGGCTATGGCTATCCCTACTGGTATCGCAGCGCCTACATTGGCATAGGCTTAGCTTATGATCCCTATTGGGGCGGCGGTTACTACGGTGGATACGACAGCTATTATGGCAGTTATGGTGGTTACGGCGGCGGGTACAGTGTAGTCTCTTATGAGACGACCCCGACACCGACCTATACGACTTACAACAACACCACGGTGTACGAGTCCGTTCCGGCCCAGGGCTACACGCAGTCCTATGTGAACCCCGATCCGGTACAGTACAACGAACAGTCTTATGTTCAATCGCCGAACGTGATTTCATCGCCGCAGGCACCGTCGGAGACTTATGCTGCCGAGCCGCAGCCCACGAGTGACGCGACGCTGACACCGCCGTCCTCGGTCCAGGAAACCCAGGCGGCGCCGCAGCAGGAGTACAAGGAGCCGGAAGCGATTCGCGAAGGGCACCAGCACTTTGGCAAGGGTGAATTCAAGGACGCACAGGCCGCATTCCTCCGTGGCGTGCTGGCGGACGGCAAGGATCCTTTCGCCCGGTTGTTCTACGGAATGGCCAGTGTTGCAGTTGGCGACTACACCACCGCCGCGACCTCCGTGCGCTTTGCACTGGAGACCGCACCGGATTTGATTGACGAGCCGATCGACCTGCGACAGTTTTATGCCAACGCCGAAACGTTGAAGTCGCACCTCGATGGGCTGACGAGCTGGTTACAAAGCCGTCCGGATAATGTTGAGTCGCGCCTGATGCTGGCCTACCTGCTGTTCGCCACCGGCGATGCCGACACGGCCGATGCGGAGCTTTCAAGAATGGACTCAGGTTCCGCAGTCGATGCGCAGGTACGGCAGCTGAAGTCTTCGATCGCCAAGGTAAAGGCTCAGATGAGCAAGGCGGCTCCGGCTGGCAACCAATCGCAGCCGCAAACTCCGGCTCCGGCGATTCCGTAAGTATTGAATTCAGTCACATTCTGACCGGCTCATGGGCCGCCGATCGTCCCTGTTGGACGCGGCGGCCCATTTTTTCGCAATGATTCGACGGGTCAGTGACCGACGAGAAAAGACAAGTGCGGTGCCTCGAAAACAGTTATAAGGAATAATCGCGCGATGGTTGCG
>CAZKIN010000025.1:19863-24131 GCA_964552515.1 uncultured Phycisphaeraceae bacterium | reverse complement strand
TCGAAAACAGTTATAAGGAATAATCGCGCGATGGTTGCGAATGAATGTGCGGGCGTTTTCCATTTGGGAGAGCAACAAATGAGACTGGTCGGTGGATGGGTGTTGGCGTTCGCATGGGTGTTTGCTTCTCCGGCGTCTGCGGGAGACGAGGCAGCTTCGAAACTGCCGGACTCCCGTGTCGGGCAGATTGCCGGAAAGTGGATCAAGCTGTTCGACGCCGATTCCGAAGTGGAGGTTCGCGCTTTTGAAGAGCAGTATGGCGCTCCGGTCGAACTCAAATGGGCCGATGTTCGCCTCGAGAAAGTTCTGGAGCAAAGCGACAACAGCTTGTCACTTTTGATTACCGCGCTGCCCGCCAACGAGCAGCATCTCGTCGAATTCGAAGTGAAAACCCAGCCGCCCTATGGCCTGCACGGGATTGCCGTCCGCGGTCCAATCGAAGCTGCACAGCTGGACGCTGCCATCGCGCCACTGGACGCCAAACGCCGCGATACCACCATCAAGGCCGTCGCGCGAACCCTGCGCGACAACTATGTCTTCCCCGAAACCGGTGAACAACTGGCCAGTCTGCTTGAAGCCAACGCCGCCGCGGGACGATACGACTCCATCACCCAGCCCACCGAACTTGCGCGCAAACTTACTGATGACTTGCAAGCGGTCTGTCACGACAAGCACTTGCGCGTCCGTCGCCGCCTGCCGGTGGTAAAAGGCGCCGTTCCCACCGAGGCGGAACAGCGCGATCGCGCCCGCCGGGCCAACCACGGGTTTGTGCGTGCCGAGGTCCTTCCCGGCAACATCGGCTACATCAAGTTCAATGGTTTCAGTCCGATGGACGATGCCCAAACCGCCGCGGCGGCCGCACTCGCCTTCGTTGCGCGCTGCGATGCGCTCATCTTTGACGTCCGCGAGAATGGTGGCGGCTCTCCGCGCATGATCGAGTTCATCAGCAGCTACCTCTTTCCGCCGGGCACGCACCTCAACAGCTTTAAGGATCGCGGCGGCAGCGAGACCGGCCGCACGCTCACGCACGATCAGATTCCCGGCAAACGATTCGCCGACAATGTTCCGGTCTATGTACTGACCAGCGCTTACACATTTTCCGCCGCCGAAGAGTTCACCTACAACCTGCAGCAGACCAAACGGGCGACCATCGTCGGCGAAACCACCGGCGGCGGCGCGCACCCCGTTTCGATTAACGCGCTCAACCGCCAGTTCGAAATCAGCATTCCGCACAGCCGCGCCGAGAATCCCATCAGCAAGAAGAACTGGGAAGGTACGGGTATTGTCCCCGAGATCAAAGTGACCGCCTCGGCCGCGCTGGACGCTGCCGTCGCCGACGCGCAGCAGCGCATCAGTGCCGAGGCCAAGTCGGCCCAGGCAACGGTCGTTGATTCGCCCCCGGCGCAGCAATAAGTGCACTTTCGAAGCGCCTTGGCGCTCGCTATCCTGCCGCCACGTGACCGCCTTGACGTTGGGTTGGGTCGGTCGTAACCTTCGTCGTTCATTCGCCGCCGGTCGCGCTAAGCGGATCTTGGCCGCGTGCCCCACGGAGAATGAGTCGCTCACGCGATCGGGCAGGTAGCTCAGTTGGTAGAGCAACGGACTGAAAATCCGTGTGTCGCCGGTTCAACTCCGGCTCTGCCCAGTGACTTATAATCGTCACCACTCGCCGGGTTCTCGCGGTTTTCCGCAGAGGATTCGGCGATTTGCATTTCGGCATGATCGGCAATTCCCAACTGTTCGCGCCGGGTCCATCCGGTCCCTTTTACCCCCGTTTGCCATTTGCTACGTGAAGGACGAAAGAGGCACGGGGCTTCACGACGGCGGCATCACCTTCGACGCTCTGCTGTGTTTTCTCGGGCGGTACGGACGAATTATTAAACTTCGGCTCAGTGGCGCCAGAACCACGCAAAGATCGCGCCGGTGATGCAGCCGTAGACAATGCCGTCGATGAACGACGCGACGATGGTGCGTTTGTAAGCGCCAAACCAGATGCCGTTGGGAATGAACGAGAAGCAGTATGCGAGCACGCCCGCGGTCCCGGCGATCTGAAAGACCTTGGCGAAGGGCGCTGCGCCGGGCAGCGCGACGCGCGTGAGGTACGCGATCAGCGTGCTGACGGCAAGGTAGACGATGAAGGTGGCTACCAGCTTGCCACCCATGGTCAGCGGTGCCGGCCAGACGCTGAGGTGACCCACCGGGCCTTCCTCCAATGTTTTGCAGATCTTCTCGGATTTCATCGCCTCAGGGCCGCGGAAATCGGGAAAGACATAGTTGCCGGGCTTGATGCCGCTCTTGCGGAGAAAATCGATGAACGCATCCTCGTTGGGCAGCGCGATGAAGTCTCTCTTATGGTGGGGCAGTGCCATCCACACGATCGCGGAGACGATCCAGACGACGGCCGCGGAAAGGAGAATCGGGAGCCAGAGCGGGAGGATGAGTTCCATGGAAATCCTTTCGAATATGCGGAAACGTTGCAGGTCCTTAATGAGGCTGGTAGACGACGACTGGCCCCTGGTCATTCGCCACGCGTCCGCAGCGCGGCGCGATCAGGAGAGTGCCGATGCATCGGCACACCGTACATGAGCCCCCGCACTGTTTCCAATCATACTGCATCCCGTTCGCGGCTGCGCATTTTCTACGCCAACTATCATGGGGTCTACCCAGACGGCAACCCAACAACACATGGGTAACGCGCCGGGAATGACGGAAAATAACGAAAGAATTGAACTGATCTCCGGCCAACGCGTGTATGTTCCCAGCACAACGTCACACAAAAACCGACATGCGGCTCGCCGGACAGTCATACATTGACTCATAGATACTTGGCAGTGATTCGTGGTTTCTTCGCTTTATTAGAGGAGTCGTGCATTGCAAAGGAGGGAACGCGTATGCAGTTGAGAAGTCGCGATAGCGTAGTTGAAAAAATGAACCGTTCGATGGATCGGCAATTGTTGTTATCGGGGCATAAGGGAGAGTTCCTCCTCCAGGCGTTATGCTTCCTTGGCGCGGCGTTCATGCACACGTCGTCTATTGCCCACGGTCAGTGTGTTGAGAGTTGTACAGCCATTCACACGCTGTTTGGCGAAGCGGCCGGTGATCAATTTGGATGGAAATCCAACAACCTTGGTGACCTCAACCATGACGGCATCAACGACTTCATTGTTACAGCTCCATTCAATGATGCGGGCGGAATAAACGCGGGAAGGGCATATGTATATTCCGGCAGCAGCGGCGTGGAATTGTTCCGGCTGACGGGAACCGTCGCTAACGGCCAGTTTGGTCGTGACGCCAACCGTGCTGGCGATGTGAGCGGGGACATGATTCCTGATGTGATCGTCGGTGCGCCGGGCGTCGGGACAGGACGCGCGACCGTCCATTCCGGCGTGTCGGGTGGCCTGATTCATACATTCTTAGGGCAAACCAATGGGGACCAATTTGGCTATCGCGTTTCCGGCAATCTCGATGTGAATGGGGACGGAACCTCTGACATACTCGTTTCCGCCGCGACCCACGACTCAAATGGTGCTGATTCCGGTCGCGTCTACGCATATTCCGGGGTCGATTTCTCGCTGATTTGCACAGTGGACGGCGTTGCACCCGGCGACCAATTCGGTACCGCCCTAAATGGCGTAGGTGATGTAACCGGCGATGATCGCGATGACTTTGTCGTCGGAGCTAAGGATGCCGGCGGCGGACCAGGGCGCGCCTATGTAGTTTCCTTCGACGGTCTGTCATGTTCGCGCGTTCGCACGCTGGCACCGGCCGGCGCGGCTTTCGACTTTGGTCATTTGTTTGCAGGCGGCGGTCATGATGTCAATGCGGATGGCACACCCGACATCTACGTCGGAGATTTCCCGGTCAACAGAGCTCATGTTTTTTCAGGCGCAAACGGCGTTCTGCTATTTACGTTAAGCGGTGACAACAACGGCCAATTCGGGTTGGGTGAGATGATCCCTGACGTCAACGGTGACGGGCATGCGGACCTCATCCTCGCAGCCTGGGTCAGCAATGCGGGGGCTTCACAGGCTGGCAAAGCTTTTGTGTACTCAGGAATCAATGGCGCGATACTCGAAACATTTACACACAACGTGAACGGGGCGAATTTTGGATTTGACGCCAAGGGCTTGGGGGATGTCGATCAGGACGGAAAGAGTGATTACCTCATCACCGCGGCCACCGATTTGGGAGCTGCAGGAGTGAGTTATGTCATAAAAGGGAACATCGGACCGCCGCCGCCCCCTATTCCCACAATGTCGCAATGGGGA
>CAZKIN010000025.1:17882-19763 GCA_964552515.1 uncultured Phycisphaeraceae bacterium | reverse complement strand
AATGGGGACTGCTGGTGACGGCATTACTTTTACTTGCCTTTGGATCGTTACTCCTGCGACATCCGCAATCCAGGGCATTCCAGATTCTGAAATGATATGAATTTGGCGTGTTCTATTTAACGGAACCTACCGATTCCATTGCAGCGCGGCACTGAGCGGTTTCTTCGCAATATCCGGCACCATGCAATCCGCCGCCGGAGACCCCACCGGTATCAGCAGGTACGGTTTTTCATTCACCGGCCGACCCAATAGTTCACGCAGGAATTTCATCGGGCTTGGCGTGTGCGTCAGCGTCGCCAGACCCACCTGATGACACGCCATCAGAAACATCCCCGCCGCGATGCCGATCGACTCCGCCGGATAATAATTTTGCACCTTTTCCCCGCGAACTTCCTCCCAGTCGATCCGAAACATCACCACCAGCCACGGCGCAATCTCCAGGAATGGCTTTTCTGAATTGGTCCCCAATGGCTCCAGCGCCTCCAGCCAATCCGCCGGAAAACGATGGCCATAATTCTCCTTTTCCTCCGCCTCGGCCGCCAAGCGAATGTCGCGTTTCAACCCCGCATCATTCACGGCCACGAACCGCCAGGGCTTGCGATTAGCACCGCTTGGCGCGGAATGCCCCACGGCAATCACCGCCTCGATGATCTCGCGCGGCACCGGTTCCGCGCTGAACGCCCGACAACTGCGCCGCGCGGTCATTTCCGCCAACAACGCCGAGGACCGGTCGCGCATTTCCTCTGCGCTTCGTCGTGGGAACGGATACGGAATCAGCGGTGCGGGCATTGCAAATCCACTTCGATTTCCCCATTCGGGAACCCACAAAAAAAGAAGGCCCGGTGGGGTGGACCGGGCCTTGGGGGAAACCGACCCATGGGGGGACGGGTCGGTATGTAGACTTTATTGGACTAAGCTAAATGTCGCACATCGTAACCATTTTGGCAAGGGAAAACTTCCCAGAATTCGTAACCCGTTTTCAGGTTGCCCATTTCGCGAAACTGGTCCACCTGATTCACGTGGTGTAACATATCGACCGCCGTGCGTTGGACTCATGATTCTTACCCCAGGGGCAGGAGGCTTTCCCGATGCTTCAGTGTATGGAATGCGAATTCGGGGGTCAACATCCTGACGGTTCTGTACATCTCCGTTGTGACCCGTTTGCAACGATCAAAGAGCCGGAATGCCTCGTGAAGTGGCAGTTAATCCAATTGAATGTCATTGCCGGTTCACACCAGGCCACTCTCGACATGTACCGCAAGTTCGCACCCATGCAGGAGAAGATGTTGCGGCACATGGAACGCGAGATTGACGACGCCAACGAGGCAGAAAAGTGGAAATACGATGACGAGGAAGATGGGGAAGACTTACGTTAGAGAAACACGTCGCTTCGCCTTCGCTCCAGTGGGGATCCGCCGAGCCCGACCTAACCTCAGGAACCGAGTTAACTTATGAAGTCAGTGCACACGATTGCCGTCATCGGCGCCGGAACCATGGGTGCCGGCATCGCCCAACTCGCCGCGCAGGCGGGATGCACGGTCCACTTGATCGACGTCACCCGCGCGGCCGTCGAAAAAGGGCGTGCCGGTATCTCCACTCAGCTTGATCGATTGGTTGAAAAGGGAAAACTTTCCGCTGGAGAGCGCGATGCTGTGCTAGGCCGCATCAGCATCGCTGATTCGATCTCCGGCGCGGGCCTCACCAACACCGATCTCGCCATCGAGGCTGTGCTCGAAGACCTGAACATTAAGAACAAGGTCTTCGCAGCCCTGGAACAGTCGACTCCTGCGTCGTGCGTTCTCGCCTCTAACACTTCGTCGCTCTCTGTCAGCAAAATTGCTGAAATGGTGCGGGATCCATCGCGCGTCATCGGCATGCACT
>CAZKIN010000025.1:15998-17782 GCA_964552515.1 uncultured Phycisphaeraceae bacterium | reverse complement strand
GTCAGCAAAATTGCTGAAATGGTGCGGGATCCATCGCGCGTCATCGGCATGCACTTTTTTAACCCCGCGCCGCTCATGCCGTTGGTGGAAGTGATTGCCGGGAAATGCAGCACCACCGCCGCCGTCGACCTTGCCTTCAACGCGGCCAAAGCCTGGGGCAAGATTCCCGTCCGCGTTAAAGACACGCCGGGCTTCATCGTCAATCGCGTCGCCCGTGGCTATTACCTGGAAGCACTCCGCCTCCTTGGTGAAGGCGTTGCGGGCATCGACGAAATCGACAATGTACTTCGTTCACTCGCCAAGTTCCGTATGGGCCCCTTTGAACTCATGGACCTCATCGGCGTGGACATCAACCTCGCCGTCAGCACCTCGGTCTGGGAGCAGATGGGCAACCCCGCTCGGCTCACCCCACACGACATCCAACGGCAGCTCGTGTCCAGTGGCCACTTGGGTCGAAAAACCAATCGCGGCTTTTATGCTTACGATGGCGATCACAAACTCGCCGCATATGCGGTCGCCCGACAGAGCTTCAACGTATCGCCCGCCCTGGCCGACGTCGCGCGCGTTTTCTGCGAGCGCGGCGGTATGACCAGCGCTGGCACCACCGAGCAATACATCCTCGCCCGCATCCTCGGCGCCATCATCAACGAAGCCGGTCTCGCGCTCGGCGAAGAAGTGGCCACCGCCGCCGACATCGACACCGCCATGCTCAAGGGCACGAACTACCCCAAGGGTCCGCTCGCCTGGGCCGATGAGATCGGCCACCGCAACGTCCGTGGATTGCTCAAGGCGCTGAATACCGATTGCGCCGACGGTCGTTACGCGCCCGCCGTCGCATTCAACGCGTAACGCCGATGGCACGCTGGTTGAGCCGTTGCGGCTGCTCGGGTTGCCGCGAGTTCCGCGCCGTCGGCCGGAAGTGGTGGATCGCAGCTTTTGTGTCATGAATCTGGCACTCATTCCACGCCGACACCGCGCTGCGTAGGGGTTTGCCTCCTTGGGGTGCGGATGTCCAACGGCACTGGAGTGGTTTCGCAATCGAAAATCAACTATGTGTTCGGCGGCATGCGGCCAGCTATCGTACAGCGTGTTCACAGCGGCGCTGGCGGTGGTGGAAGTGCGCGGCCCAAATTTTGCCGCATCCCGGCAATAACCCCAGAAACACAGGCTGGCCTGCATAGAAAGTGCAGATTCTTCGACCAACGCGCGATACCAACTTCAAAGTCCGTTCGACATCAAAAACTAGGCTGGAATCGAGATCCGTTGCCCGTCATGGCCCAGTGCGATTCCCGAAGGCAGTTCGGCGTTGGTCGCGGCATGAGGGAGTTCGTGGGCGATGTGCGTGAAGTAGGTTTGTTTCGCGCCGATCCGGCGCGCGGCGGCGACGGCCTCGTCGATGCTGAGGTGCGTGGGGTGCGGCCGTTTGCGCAGAGCGTCAAGAATCAGACACTCCACACCGGCGAGGCGGGCGAAGGAATCCTCGGGAATGACGCTGCAATCAGTGCAATAGGCGAAGCGGCCGATGCGGAATCCCAGGACGGGCATCGGTCCGTGCATGAGGGGAATGGGGATGATTGGCACGCCGGATATTTCGAACGGCGTGTCGTCAATGGTGATGAGATCGATCTCGGGTTTGCTGTGCGGCGAGTTCGGCGCGTGTTCGAAGGCGTAGGAAAACATGCGGCGGAGGCCGTCGACGGTGCGCTGGGTGCCGTAGCAGGGCAGTCGTTTCTTGTTGAGGTGGTTGAAGCGTCGGACGTCGTCGAGGCCGCAGACGTGGTCGG
>CAZKIN010000025.1:3872-15898 GCA_964552515.1 uncultured Phycisphaeraceae bacterium | reverse complement strand
CGGCGTCGACGCGATCGATGTCATTGGCGAGGCACTGCAGGCGCAGTTCGGGGGCGGTGTCGATGAGCAGGTGCAGGTCACCGCTATGGAGCCAGATGCTGGGGCGGGTGCGGTGGTCACGCGGGTCGGTGGACGTACAGACGGCGCAGCGACAACCGATCATGGGGACGCCATGCGAAGTTCCGCTGCCGAGGATGATGATGTCCATTCCGCTCATGTGGTTCCCACGCTTCAATGCGCGAACCGCGCTTTCGTAAAGGGAGAATCATACGGCGGCGCGCGGGGGCGCGAAAGCATTTCCGTGCAGGATTCAGACTTCCACTCGATCCGCATGGTCTGATTTCCTGTAACTTGGCAGGTTGAGGGATCGCGGATAGGGTCAAGTGATGCGAATGTCCGCAGCGGGAATTTCCACGTCAGTCTACGTACTCAGCTGCCTTTGCGCTGGATGCGCTGCGCCCGAGTCCAAGCCGAAGGCGTCGCCGGTGGCGGAGGCGTGGCAGGGACGCACCGAGCGGGTGAGCGATTCGGGCAACGGGGACGGAGTCGCCGCGACATCAACCGCAGCAACCCCACTCAAGAATGATGGTGACAGTGTCAAGGCAGCCGACGCGGAGGCCGGGAAACGCGGAAAAGGCGCGACAGCCCGGGAGGTTCCCGTGGCGACAGTCAATGGACGCGCGATTAATCGGCAGCGCATGGTCGAATTGTTGATGCGGTCGCGCGGGGCGGAGTTGCTGGAGCAATTTGTCGTGCTGGAGGCGGCCGAGGGTCTGGCGGCGCAACGGAATTTGAGCGTTTCGGAAAGTGATGTGGCGGCAGAATATGATCGGGCGCTCCGCGAACTGACGGCCAACCAGGGAGCAGCAAGCGGTGGAGCGTTTGATCGTGCGGCGGCAGAGTCGATTTTGATGTCCGTGTTGGGACAGCGGAAGGTTTCACATGAGGAGTTCATGCTGGGGATGCGACGCAACGCACTGCTGCGTCGATTGGCGAATGAAGAACAGGTGGTGACGGATGCGCAGGTGCGCGCGGAATATGAACGAAGGTATGGTGCGCGAGCGGAAGTATCGGTTGTCCGGGTGCCGACCATGAACGAAGTGGCACGGTTACGGGAACGGCTGGCAATCCATCCACGTACCGGCAGTGTTGCCGCGTCGAGCGGTGATGGCGGCCAGCCACCCTTGGCGGTGGAATCGTGGGGACCGTTTTCGGCGGAAGATGCTGAAGTTCCAGCCATTGTCCGGACTTCAGCGTTCACTTTGCAGCCGGGGCAGGTTTCAGAAGCGCTGCGGTTGGCAGATGGCCTGGTGTTGATCCGGTTGGAAGGGCTACAGCCGGGCCGAAGTGAAATTTCGTTCGAAGCAGTACGAACCGATCTGGAGTCGGCGGTGCGAATTCGATTGGAAAAAAAGGCGATGGCGGGTCTTTATGAGCGTTTGTTCCTGGAATCGATGGTGAAGATCAACGATCCGACGTTGAAGTCGGCCTTCGAGCAGAGTTATCCGCAGCGCAGGCCGTGAGGACCCACTGGTTGAATGAGAGGGGAGGGATTACTAGAATTGACGTTCCATTGCGTTGGGGGGGCGGTTGGAAATCTGGGAAGCGCTGGACGGGGTGCCATCGGCACAGGTGAAGTGGGAATTTCGGTCGCCGGCACCGCGAATCGCGCGGCAGCACGGTTGGAGCGGTTATGTCCAAAAAGCGGATGAAGCTTGGTGAGATCCTGCTGAGTTGGGGAGTGATCACTCAGGAGGCGCTGACCGAGGCCTTACAATATGGTTTGGAGCATCGCAAACGCATCGGCGAAGCGCTGGTGGAAATGGGGCAGTGCGCCGAGGACGATGTTTCGAAAGCGTTGGCCCAGCAATTCGGATGGGAGTTCATCGACCTCGACAAGTTGCCGGTGGACAAAGACGCGCTCACTCTCATTCCCACGAAACTCATTCAAGAATATCTCGTGCTGCCGTTGGGGATGGACGGGCAGCGGCTCAAGGTCATCATGACCGACCCGCTGGACTTGGGCACGCTCGACCTGTTGCGCTTTCGATTGAATAAGGAAATCGTTCCGACGCTCGCGTCGGTCAGCAAAGTAAAACGCTATATCGATAAGTTTGTCGACGCGCAGGGTGACGTGCTGTCGAAGACGATGGCGAGTATCGACCAGGAGGGCGCCAAGATCGAGGGGGGCGCCGATGGCAAGGGCAAGAAGAAGGACACATCTGAAGAGGACGCCGACGCGCCGATCATTCGACTGGTCAACCTGATCATCACCGAGGCGGTACATTCGCGGGCGAGCGATATTCATATTGAACCGATGGGCAACCGGGTGCGCGTGCGCTATCGCATCGACGGTTCGTGCGTGATTCGTGACGACATCCCGAAGAATATGCAGAACGCGGTGAACACGCGCATGAAGATCATGTCGGGCATGGACATTGCCGAGCGGCGCGTGCCACAGGACGGTCGTATCAAGATGCGCATCGGCGGGGGGCAGATCGACTTCCGCGTGAGTTCATGTCCGGCCTATCATGGTGAAAGCATCGTCCTGCGTATTCTGCGGCCGGATTCGGTGAAGATTGGTATTCCGGCGCTGGGGTTCGCGGAAGACGACTACCAGAAATTCGCGGGCATTATCAAGCGGCCGAACGGAATCTTCCTGGTGACCGGACCCACGGGATCGGGCAAGACGACTACGCTTTACGCGGCTTTGCAGGAATTGAATCGTCCGGACCGCAAGATCATCACGGCCGAGGATCCGGTCGAATACAACTTCTCGGGCATGAATCAATGCCAGGTGCGTGAGGATATCGGGCTGAGTTTCCAGAAGATTCTGCGGGCCATGCTGCGCCAGGCACCCAATATCATCCTCGTCGGTGAAATCCGTGATAAGGAAGTAGGCGACGTAGCCATTCAGGCGGCTCTGACGGGGCACCTTGTATTCAGCACGCTGCACACCAACGACGCGCCTTCGGCTGTTACGCGTCTCATCGACATGGGCATCAAGCCGTTCCTAGTGGCCAGCGCCATTCAGGCGATCATGGCGCAGCGACTGGTGCGCGTCATCTGCAGCGAATGCAAAATTGTGGATCCGAACCCGAATCCGCGCACGCTGCGCATGCTGGGTTTTACGGATGAAGAGCTGGCGGGCAAATCGATTTACAAAGGCGCGGGCTGCAAGCGGTGCAATGGCACCGGCGGTCGCGGACGTATTGGCATTTTCGAATTCCTGATCATGAACAATGAAATGCGGCAACTGGCGTTTGACCGATCGACGGCCACGGCGCTGCGGGCCGCGGCGCGGCGGGCGGGAATGCGAACGCTGCTGGAAGATGGCAAGCAGAAAATCCTGCGCGGGCAACTGACGCCGGATGAAGTACTCAGTACGACACAGGCTGAGGGCGTGGTGGATGGTTAAGGCGTGAGTCGGTCCCTCCTGGTAAAGGACCGGCGCCCAGCAGGATGTCGGGTCGGCGAATAGGGATAAGGGGTCTTCATGGCTTCGTTACATATTGATCGATTACTGGAAACGGTCATCAAGACCGGCTCGTCGGACCTGCATATCACGGTCGGCCGGCCGCCGGTTATTCGACTGCATGGGCACATGCGTTCGCTGGAGACCAAGGTGCTGGGTCCGGAGGACACGGTCCACCTGATGAAAGCGATCACGCCGGATCGAAACCAGCAGGAATTGCAGGAAGAGGGTGGAACGGACTACGGTTTTGCCTTCGGTGATGCGGCGCGTTTCCGCGTGGCCGTCTTCAAGCAGAAGGGCAACGTGGCCATGGTGCTGCGTTTGATTCCTTCGCGGCTGCTGACGTTTGATGATATCGGTCTGCCGCATTTGATTCGCGGGTTGTGTCGCCGTCCGCGCGGGTTGATCCTGGTCACCGGTCCGACGGGTTCGGGAAAGACCACCACGCTGGCCACGATGATTGACTTCATCAATACGAATCTGGATCGACACATCGTGACGATGGAAGATCCGATCGAGTACTACCACTCGCACAAAAAATCCGTGGTCAATCAGCGTGAAATCGGCATTGACGTGGCAAGCTTTGCGGAAGCGCTGCGTCGCGTGCTGCGACAGGACCCGGACGTGATTCTGGTAGGTGAATTTCGCGATCTGGAAACGATTGAAGCCGGTATTCGCGCCGCGGAAACGGGTCACTTGGTTTTCGCCACGCTCCACACCACGGGATGTTCAGGTACGATCAACCGTATCGTCGACGCGTTTCCGCAGCAGCAACAGGAACAGATTCGCGTGCAGCTGGCGACCAACTTGATTGCAACGTTGTCGCAGGCGCTGCTTCCGCGCATTCCAAAAGGTATGGTGGCGGCCTACGAGTTCATGGTAACCACGCCGGCTATTTCCAACCTGATTCGCGAGAATAAGACTTATCGTATCGACTCTTCGATTCAGACCGGCAAGAAGTACGGCATGCAACTTCTCGATGAGCATTTATGGAAATTGTTTGAAGGCGGGATTGTGTCGGCGGAGGATGCGGTGGATCGTTCGCGGCAACCGGGCGCGATGCAGGACAAGATTGATGCGCACCGCCGGGGCGTGGATGTCAGCCAGCTTGGTCCCAAGACGGACAAAGAAGGGGAAGAGGAAAAGGAGTAATCGGCGGACGCAACTTGCGTTCGACTTTCGCGGTTTGGTAACTGCGCCACTGCGTTGGCGCGTGAAGGGTTCGTTCAACCATGTCCAAAATGCTTCCCATTGAGCAGCTTCGCGGGCGACCGCTGGGCCGCGTACTGATGAAAATGGGCAAACTCCGCCGTCAGCAGGTGGATGAGGCCCTGGAAATTCAAAAGGAACGGCGCGGTCCGCTGGGCCAGATTCTGGTCGAACTCGGTTACATCACCGAGGAAGACCTGGCGATCGCACTCGGCGCACAAAGCGGCATGGAACCCGTGGACATGGGGAAAGTCGATGTCCCGGACGAAGTGATCAAACTGCTGACCGTGCAAATGGCCAACACGTACCGGGCGGTGCCGTTTGAATTCGACGGCGACCGCAAGGTGCTGTCAATCGCGATGGATAATCCGGACAATTTTCAGGCCACTGACGACCTGACGACACTGCTGGGATTTCGTATCAAGCCGTACCTATGTCCGGCGGCGGATCTGCAAAAGGCGCTGGGGCGTTATTACCCGGAAGGTGAGCAGGAATCGATCACCGGGCTGATTGATGAACTTACCGACGATGAAGACCTTTCAAAGTTCAAGGGACGCGGGGAAAGCATCGACCTTGCGGACTTGCGCGAACTGGCCGACCTGAACCCGGTCAAAAAGCTGTTGAATCTCGTACTGTTGCAGGCGATCAAGGAAAAGGCGAGCGATATTCACTTCGAGCCGTTTGAAGATGAATTCAAAATGCGCTACCGCATCGACGGCGTTCTTTATGAAATGGTTCCGCCACCGCGGTACATTGCAATGGCACTCACGTCGCGCATCAAGGTCATGGCCAACCTGGATATCGCGGAACGGCGCATGCCGCAGGACGGGCGTATCGAGTTGGCGCTGAAGGGCGTGCCCATCGATCTGCGTGTGGCGGTGCTGCCGACGATGTTCGGCGAAAGCGTCGTATTGCGCGTGCTCGATCGATCGAACGTGTCGCTGAGTCTGGACAAGATCGGCATGCGCCCGGACGACCTGAATGTGTTCCGGCAACTCATCACCAAGCCGAACGGGATTGTCGTGAACACCGGTCCGACGGGGTGCGGAAAGACCACGACGCTCTATGCGGCCTTGAGTGAACTGAACGCGGAGGACACCAAAATCCTTACCGCCGAAGACCCGGTGGAATATGACATTGACGGCTTGGTTCAGGTACAGGTGAAACCGGAAGTAGGGTTGACCTTCGGGCGCGCGTTGCGGTCGTTCCTGCGGCAGGACCCGGACATCATTCTGGTTGGTGAGATTCGCGACCTTGAGACAGCGCAGATCAGCGTGCAGGCCTCTTTGACCGGACACTTGGTCTTTTCCACCCTGCACACGAACGACGCTCCGTCGGCGATTGCGCGTTTGGTCGACTTGGGTCTGGAGCCGTTCTTGATTACAGCTACGCTTGAGGCAATCGTGGCTCAACGTTTAGTGCGACGCATCTGCCAGAACTGTAAGACGGAATATCGTCCGACGGAACAGCAGTTGATGGAGTTGGCTCTAAAGCCGGACGATGTCGGCGAGCGCGTTTTTTGTTATGGCAAGGGCTGCGATTATTGCAAAAACACCGGATATCTCGGACGTCTGGGCCTGTACGAGACCATGGTGATGAATGACGCACTGCGTGAAATGGTCATGCAGCGCAAGAGTACGTCGGAGTTGCGGCGTGAAGCGGTGAAAAACGGCATGCGCACGCTGCGCGAAGCGGGTATGATGGCCATCTACGAAGGAACTACTTCTCTGGATGAGGTGGTTAAGGAAACAATTATTGAGGAATAACGCGTAGCGGTTTTGCGCGTCCTATTATAAAGAATCCGGGGAACCGGGCCGATCGAAACAGTGTTTGTTCGCCTTTCGAGGACAGGGTGAGTCATGCCAACCTATGCATTTGAAGCGATGAATCAGTCGGGGCAGGAGGTCAAGGATGAAATTGACGCCCTGACCACCGAGGAAGCGCTGACCAAGATTCGCGGCATGGGTTACTTTCCGACGCGCATTCGAGAGAAGGGGGCGAAGGGTAAGGGCGGTGCCGCGAAAAAGGGCAAGGGACGTCGCGCGACGGGGAAAATCAAGAGCAAAGTGCTTACGCAGTTCACGCGGCAACTCTCGACGCTCCAGGACGCCGGTCTGCCGATTCTGCGAAGCCTGAGCATTCTCGAAGACCAACAAAAGCCGGGAAACCTCAAGAACATTCTGAAGACCATGGTCGAGGACATCGAAGGCGGATCGACGCTTTCGGAAGCGCTAGCGCGACATCCGAAGGCGTTTGATCGGTTGTATGTCAATATGGTGGCAGCAGGCGAGGCGGGCGGTGTGCTTGACGTGATTCTGGTGCGCCTCGCCGAGTTCAAGGAAAAAGGTCAGAAGCTCAAACGAAAGGTCATCGGGGCGCTGATTTATCCGGCGGTGGTGGTCATGTTCGCGGGCGGTATTGTCTCGGGTATCATGATTGTGGTTATCCCGAAATTCAAGACGATCTTCCTCGACTTTGACACGAAACTGCCGGCGATCACGACGATCCTTCTCGACACTTCGGACTGGATGGTCATCGGTAAACCCATTCCCGGATGGATGGTGATTATCTTTGGTCCTTTCGCGGTGTTCTTCGGCATGCGCACCATTCGGTCCTCGCCCGGTGGGCGGCACGTGACGGATTACATGATGCTGAAGATTCCGGGGTTTGGTGCGCTGGTGAAGAAAACGGCGATTGCCCGATTTACGCGAACGCTGGGAACGCTCATCACGGCCGGTGTGCCGATTCTGGAGGCGATCAACATTACCCGCGAGACGTCGGGCAACGAGGTCTATGCCCGGGCGATGGCCAAAGTGCATGATGCCATTCGCGAAGGCGAGAGTTTCGCCACGCCGCTCCGTGCCACCAATGTGTGCGACAACCTGGTGGTCAACATGATCGACGTGGGTGAGGAAACCGGCGAACTCGACAAGATGCTTTTGAAAATCGCGGACAATTACGAGGAAGAAGTCGACGTGGCCGTTGCTAGTCTGGTGTCACTGCTCGAGCCGGTCATGGTTATTGTGCTGGGATCGGTGGTCGGCTTTATTGTGCTGGCGCTGTTCATGCCCCTGGTTTCGCTTATGCAGTCGGTGGGCGGCGGCGGTGGCAATTAGCGGTTGGTTTTTTGGGGTATGGTCGGCCGGGTTTGCGGGTGACACGTCGGGACGAACCCGTTACACTGCGGTCGGCCCGGACGCGCCATGGGGATGGCGCGGGGGCGTCGTCCAAACTAAGGGGCTGGTATGCAAGTTTTCAGGTCTTTTCCGGCCGGGGCGGCAGGTGCGCCACGTCGCCCGCGCGGCTTTTCCCTGGTTGAGCTGCTGACCGTCATGTTCATCATCGGTCTGCTGGTCGCCATCGTCATTCCCTCGCTCAACAGCGCGCGCAACACCGCCAAGAAGACGGCAACAGCGCAGACGTTTCAAGCCATCAAAGTCGGCTTGGAACTGTTCAAGAATGAAAATGAGAAGGATTTCCTGCGTTCGAACGGCTATCCGCCTTCGTTTGCGCACCCGCCGATTCCGGAATCGCCATTCACGGTTACGGAGAGTGAAGAAGGCCGCTTCCCGTTTAATAACCAGACCCCACCGGTGGTCGACGGCGCGCACTGGCTTCCGGCAATGCTGATGGGTGTGGATCGCCAAGGGTATATCGCCCGATCGACGGTTCCGAAGCGCAACAACCTGCATAAGGAACCGTGGAAGTGGTATGACCCGGATCCGCTTTCCGAAGGCAAGGCTCTGGATCGCAAAAAGCTGTATCTGGATCCGAACATCCGGTCGATTGCCACGGAGAAACTGATCGGCAAACCCAATCTGGCGCTTTTTCCGGATTGGGACAAGATGAAGGCATTGCCGGTCCTCGTGGACAGCTTTGATCAACCGATCCTTTACTATGCGGCCAATGCCCAGGGACGCACGACCAATCTGGTGTCCGAGAAACGAGAGAAGGACAACGTTTATAGCGGTGGTACACAGGAAGTCGGACCGCCTTATTACTTTCATCAGGACAATCACGGTTTCACCGGTGATGAAATGGAACACGGATGGGATTTCGGCGGCGGCACCGATCCGAACAACAACCAGACGCACGATATTCAATATAGTGGTTCTGATCTTGCGGCGGACATGCTGGCGGCACGGATCGACATCGCACTGCGCCCCGGTGATCCAGGATACATTCAGCCGACATTCGCGCGGTTCATACTGGATCGCAAGCTGCGCGAAGAGCTGGAAGAAAAGTTGATCAATGGCGTGGCGGTTGACGCGGCCACGCCGCTTAAGCCGGTGAATGACAAATCATACCTGCTGATCAGTGCGGGTGTGGATGGCAGGTATGGGACGCGGGACGACGTGACGAACTTCCCGCTGAGCACTGAATAGACCGCACCGCGCGGAAAACTGTCGCGCGAGAATCTTGGAACGAGGATGCATTGATATGAATGGTCCGGTCATGAAAGAGAATTCCCGCGCGTTTACGCTGGTCGAGTTGCTGGTGGTGATTTCGATCATTGCGCTGCTGGTGGCGCTGCTGCTGCCGTCGTTTTCGAGCGTGACAGCACAGGCGAAGGTGACGCAGGTCAAGTCGATGTTCAACGCCCTGGATTCGGCGATCAATCTGTATCGCGGCGAGCAGGCGCTGGGCGGGGGGCTGCCGCCCTCGGCCAGCGACAATCAGACTGATTCGCGCATGGTGGCCGATCCGTTTGCGACCTCCATCGCCAACATCAACGTGACCGGTGCCAATCTGTTGGCATACGCCCTGGTCGGAGCGGACTTGCGCGGCACTCCGGGTTTCAAGGATGTCGATCGCAACGGATTCTGGTGGAACGACACGAGCAAAATGGATGGGGCGTCATCGAGCCAGCAGGGTTTGTATGCGGTCGATGCGACGACGCTGGACCCGCGGCACACGCGCTATCCCAGTTCAGGATCGTATGTTGACGATACGATGAAGAGCAAGAACGTCACTTCTCTGCAGAAACTGTTGGACGATGGCAAGATTACCGCCTGGTCGGACTCGACGGCGCCCGCTAGCGGATCGGCGGTCACAACGGGAACGAGCGTGCAGCCACTGTTTACCGATCCTTGGGATCGTCCCATTCTTTACTATCGAGCCAACAAGGCCGGTCGGCGGATGCTCTGGGACAGCAACACACCGGGCATCTATCGCCACAAAGACAACGAAATTATTACTGGTTCGAAGCAGAGCTCGCTAAAGGGCATCGACTTCGGCGGGGGTGAACAGAGCGTCCGGGGAATGCTTTCAGGATTGATGTCGCAGATTGGGGACGCTGAATCTCCGGCGGCCGATCCTGCGGCAGCGAATGTCCAGGCTGATTCCAGTGGGAAGTTTGAAGGCACCTTTGCGAAGTTCATTCACAATCCCAAGGTGACGGCGATCAATGAGCCGGTGCGGAAAGATTCGTATTTGCTGATCAGCGCCGGTGAAGATTCAATCTACGGTTCGTCGGACGACGTGGTGAACTGGTCGAGGGAATAGTGTTATCCGCCGGCTTCAGCTGAGGCCGTGGATCGTGCGCGGGAGTGAATCACTGGTGATAGCGAACGACTCGGCGAGACAACTGGTGAAGCGTCGCCGAGTTCCGGTAGCCGTACTTCGGCCTCGCCCGGCATCGCGCGGCGCGTTTACGCTGGTCGAACTCCTCGTCGTCATATCGATTATTCTGGTACTGCTCGGCGCGGTGATTGTGGCCGGTCCGCGGCTGCTCAATACCGGCCGCAGTCAGACGACGCAGCTCATGCTGGTCGCCGTGCGCGACGCAGTTGAGGAATTTCGAAGAGAACAGACCGAAAAGCCGACACTGACGCGGCCGCTTACCACCAAGGTTACGGGGTGTGTCGCGACGACGTATCGCAAGCGTTACGACGCGTACCCGCCCGATGAGTTGGAAGTTCTGGCAGAAATGGGGTTGCCGTGCTTCTGCCAGGATTCGTCGGCCGCGCCCGGTAAGGCGGTTATTCGTCCTTCGCCCATGACCGGTGGCAAATATGAAGACATGAAGTTCTTTCCGCAGATTCCGCCGACCGATAATCCGGAATTTCGCGACAATATGGTCCTGACGCTGGCGATCGACTTGTTCGGACAGTCGTCGAAGATGATGCTGGAACAGATCGCGGCGAATAACCGCAGGGACGTTCCCCCGGCCAGCGGCGGTGCACCGTCGGTTTACCTGGATGTGAATGTGAACAACATGTTCGATCCGAGCGTGGACAAGACACCCTATTATCTGGTGGATAGTTGGGGTGTGCCGATTGGTTATTTCGCCCAGCGCGACTTCGACGCGAACAGAACAAATACGGTGCTGGAGTCGAGCAATCACCGCAAGTATTGGGGGCCGGCCGTAAGCAACATGGTGAAACGCAACGGCGGTCAGCCAATCATTTTTTCGTATGGTCCGGATGGTGAGGACCAGCTGACCAGTGAAGTGCAGACTGCGGACCCTGAGGCGAACATGGTGGCCGATTGGATGAAAGGCGGAAGCCTGACGAGTGCGAACGCCAAGGAGGGGGTGATCGATCATCCGCTCAATCGGGACAATGTTTACGCCGACCCGATCGTCAAGCAGCGGCTGGAGAGCGCGCCATGAATCAACGCCCCGCATTCACGCTCGTGGAACTGGTGGTGGTCATCGCCATCGTGCTGGTGCTGCTCGGATTGGTACTGCCCAGCGCGACAAAAATGTGGGAAGAGCGCAAGGTCTCCGACGCGGAAAATGTCATACAGGGTTTGCTGGTGACCACGCGTGCGCGGGCGCAAAGGCCTAACTCGACGGAAACGGGTTTGCTGTTTTATCTCGATCGTTCCGGCGCGCAGCAGGTCGTGGCGATTGAACAGGTGAATCGTGAGGGTGCGGTCAGCGTCGCACCCGAATGCAACAACGATCATCCGACCAACAATCCGGGGATGATGTACAACCGCGAGGCCTGGCTCGACGTTTTCCACGTGGTCGGCGACTCGCCCTATACACTTCCGCCGCCGATGCGCGTAACACCGCGCTACGCGGTTCTGCCGGATGCGACGCCGGGAATGTTCACCTTCAGCGATGATGAACTCGCCAACAGCGATTTCGAGAAACCGTTCTCCACGACTTTCGATGTGCCTCAGCGGCAGCGCAATCACTTCACCATTATTTTTGACAACCGCGGCGAAATGCGCGTATGGCGGCCGGCGCTGGTGTTGGATTACGACCGCGATGGCAACAGCCGCGGCGACATCACCGGACTGCCCATTGGATTCGATACTGCGGGAAATAAACCAAATGTCAACAAGTATTTCGACATCGACGGTTCGCCGCCATTGATCTGGTCTTTCCGTG
>CAZKIN010000025.1:0-3772 GCA_964552515.1 uncultured Phycisphaeraceae bacterium | reverse complement strand
TCGGCCTTTGTTGAAGCGGGAGATCCGGCGGCGAAACGGGCGTATTTGCAGCGGTTCGGACAGCCGTTCTACGTGAATCGATTGACCGGTGCGGTGATTCGCGGGCCGCTGGGGGAAAGCTTCTAGGTGCGATCATGGGGTACAGCAGCCAACCAATCAATTGCCAGTGTGTGACGCTGACACGCGGAAGTCACACTCGCGCCGCGGTATCAGTTCGGAGTGGCTTTTCACTCATCGAAGTCATGATCGCCATCGTGCTGCTTGGTTTCGGGCTGGTGATGGTGGCCACCATGTACCCTATCGCGTGGAATCGCGCGCGGACGATGACTGAGCAGAGCATGACGGGTTCCATTGCGGATTCGGCCGAACAGCTCCTGCGCAATGTGCTGCATGTCGATGGTTTGAATCGCGGCGCGCCCGCACCTGTTTTTGCAAGCAGCTTCGCCGGGGACTTGGTGATGTTTCCGAATATCCTCGCCCCAGGCGGGATTGACATTCTGTACTACGGCGACACCCGGGTACACGCACTGAATATGGAGAATATGGCCGTTCGCGGGTCGCTGGGTCGGCGCTTTTATCCCTATCGCGGTGATCCCACCAAGCAACAGGACGCCATCCCGTATTTACAGGAGCAGCTTCAACCGATCTACCCGCTCGGCGATGATTATGGAGTCTTTGCACCGCTGTTTGACACTGGTTTCGGGCGCGCCCAAATTCGCTTTGAGGATCGTATTTTCCCGCCATTGCCACCGCGCAGCGGTGTTGATCGCAATGGTGTTTTCATGACCGGCATGCCTGACGATCAGTGGGAGGAAGCGCTGGATACCCGGCGTTTTGCCTACGCCGTGTTTCATCGTCAGCGCGGCTATCCGCAAGGGTACGGGGCCGCCCCCGGAACTTCAGTGCAGAGGATAGTCGGACCGGATGCGCCCAATCCCGCGGCACCGTCGGGTCCACTCATTCAGTTCGCCTTGGACGATCGCTATCGCGACCGCTCCTTCGACTTTTACATCGTGACGTTGCGTCGCGGCCAGGCCAGTTATCGCTTCATGCAGCAGGATCCTGACCCGCGGTTCACGCCTGATCCGCTGCAGCGTGACATGGTGGTCAATGTCAAAGGTCTGGGGCAGGATCATGACGTCGTGCTGCCCACGCCGTGGCGCGTGCAGATTTTTGTACCCAACGGCAAGCCGGATATCGCCTACGAACTGAATCCAGGAACGAATCCCGGGTTACCCGACGCGACGCCGGGCGCGCCGAGCATCGTTCACGTGAACAACAAGGCCTATGCCACCTCGTCTACCTTCGTGCTGGACATGTTCCAGCCGGGAACATGGTTCATCGATGAGTGGAACGGGCAGGTCTATCAGGTGGTGGAACGTCGGATCGACGTCGCGGCCGCCAATGACCTGGCCATTCTCACTTTGGATCGTGAAATGACGGTGCCGGACTTGGATGACTTGTGCATCCCGGGGGATTGCATCGATGGCAACTTGAGTGCGCAGGAACAGCTGCGCACCGTTTGGGTTTTTCCACCTCCGATTGAAGGCCGCACTGGAAACGGCAATCCGATTTACGAAGGCGATTCACCGGTGATCGGCGTGGAAGTGCGTACCTTGTCCTATTCCCCGCGACCGTAAAACTGGCCTCCGCGAATCCGCTCGACCTCACCGATTCATTTCAGTCTGATAACAATTGCGTGATGAGAAGTAACTGCCCAATCCGCTGTATCCTTGGCACCGGCCACCCCCATGCACGGTGCATTTCCAGTGTTGTCGCGCGCTGGACTGACACTTGGGTCTCGCCATAATGCTCGCGGGCGGCGATGGGCGCGTCCCAGTCGGCGTCGGAACCCCGAATGAAGGTGGATTGCGTTGCAAACGATGGCCAAAAACGTGGAAACTGTTTCCGCAGCGCGGGTTGTGGCGGTTGGTCAAGCCGCCGCAAATTCGGCGCGGCGCTCGGCCTTCTCGCTCGCCGAGTTGATCGTGGTCATGGGCGTCATGGTGCTCATGCTGTCGCTCGCGGGTCAGGTGATGAGCCTGACCGTCCGGGCGAGCGGACAGGCGACCGCCTTCACCGAGACCATGCAGGGTGTCCGCGAGATGGAGCGCACCCTCCGCGAAGACCTGCGGCATGTCCGCCGCGATCGCAGCGTGATGGTCATCCAGGGTAACCCCGTCAACGCCTATTGGACTGCCGACGGTCGTGATGCGGACAATGACGGCAATCCGGCAACCGGCTATCCATTCGCACGCAATCCGGATCGTGAGGATCGCAGCAATCCCGCGAGCGTGAAGCTCATCGCCCCGCGGGCCGACATGCTGATGTTTTTCACCGAGCGCAAAGCGAACACCTACATCACCTACGAATCCAAGAATTTTCAACCGACCCAGGTCAGTTCACAGATTCAGCAGGTGGTCTATGGTCACGCGCTGCTCGGCGAATATGAGAAGAGTTCGGGCGCCTCGAGCGGCTACGCATTGCAATTTCCAGTTGACTATGACCCGGTGGTGACACCACCGCCGTTTCCGCCATTCCCGACTTTCTGGCGTGTACCGGCCGCACAGTGGCATTTGTCGCGGCGCGTCGTGCACCTGTTGCCGGTGTCGCCGCCGAACATTCCAACGATGAAGCCGGCGATGTGGCGGGATTACACGACGGATCGACTCGACAACCCCGCGCTGCTCAAGGGAGAAACCGACATCCTGGCCGCGTTCAACTATGAGGCGGCCCTGCTGACTCCGTCGCTGCAGCTCATCGGGCAACCGCCCAAATACTGGCCTGAAATGGGCGACAGCACGATCCCTTACGCACGCAGCCAGATTGACCCGACGCCGCCGCCCGCCATGGTGCACACCCTGGGCCATTACATGATGCCTTACTGTGCGTCGTTCAAGGTGGAATGGGGGCTGGATGCCGCTTCGTCGTTCGTGGCTGGCAAGTTGAATTACGAAAACGGCCTGTACTGGATTGATCCGGGATATGCGGGCGCCGATCCGGCGACTCCCAACGACGATGAGCCGCTGTATGCCATCATCAAGGCACAAATGGAGTTGGAGGACAACGGGATTTCGCCGCGTGATCAACTGCTGCTCGCATTGTTGGATGCGCCGCAGGGCCGTTACCACAACGATCCGACGATGCCGCCGGTTTCATATTCGCTGCGCAATCGTTTTGGCGGCGGCAGCATGGGTGATCCGACCTGGCGCGATCCCTTGGATGACCAGCGTCCCAACCTGCATGTGTTCGTGGCCAATCGCGGCGGCACCCCGAGCGCGCCGATCGCTGACGAAATTTTTCCCAAGGCGCTGCGTATTACCGTGGATGTGTATGACAAGCTGCAGCGTCTGGATCAACCAATCCGGCATGTCATGATTCTGCCGGTGGGGGAGGAGTAATAAGTGAGCGGTAAGGCAACATTTCGAGCCGCGCCCGTACGGAAGCGGGATGCAGCGATCGCGCAGCGCCGCGTCCGCCGCGGGTCGATCCTCGTCCTCGTGATGACCATTCTGGGTCTGCTCTTCGTGACCGGCGTGGCGTTCATGGCCACCATGAATTTCGAAGCACAGCGGATGCGCTACGAAGCGCAGCGCAGCGATGCCAACCCCGCGGTCGGTCGGTTGATGCACGGCATGGACGATGTGATGTCCGATGCCATGTCGCCGGCCACCAATGTTTCGTTTACCGGATTGACGCTCGGCAGCACCAATACTTACGCTGAATTGCCCGGTGTACACAATCTGTTTTCGCAGATCGAGCCGACCCGGGA
>CAZKIN010000024.1:24267-27431 GCA_964552515.1 uncultured Phycisphaeraceae bacterium | reverse complement strand
TCGAACCTAGAACCTAGCGGTTAACAGCCGCTCGCTCTACCATTGAGCTATCGGGGAATGGAATGGTCTTACAATCTAGCCGCACCGTATCGCATGTCAAGGCGGGATAGAGGGTCAAACTTCAACGCGACACCAACGCCCACGGGTCGTCCTTCGCGAATCTTTAGGAGGATGGATCCCGTTCGCGGCAACTCGGTCAAACGGCCAAACCGACCGGTAACCAATGAAATTACAGCTCAATCTGCAGACGGTGCACTTCAGCCACTTGAAAGAAGCAACTCATCACCGTGGGAACCAGCAATATGAACGGAAGGACGATCACGCTGCCGGCCGCCATGGAAAGCAGCGTCCCATACAAAACCGGAGAAAGCATGACGAAAACCGCTAGTCCGGAAATGCACAGCACAGCTCCTAAAATTGCCGTGACGAAAATTACGACGAGCCGGCGATTGATGATGGCATAGGCAAGTGCGCCGATCACACCGACTCCGGTACACAACCAGAGTATAGCGCCGCTTATGCCCAGGTCCGAAAGAAAGAGCATGACAGCCGCCCCGCCGATCAGTCCACCCAGTAGGGCCACCGCCTGATGCACGAAGAAATAACTGACTCCTGCGAGGACGATTCCGACGGCGGGGACCAGCATCCACTGTTGTTCGCCCGCACCCTCTCCGAACTTGGTCGCTAAGCCAGCTCCAATCAACCCGAATGATAGCAGCACGCAAATCTTCCAAAGTCGCCAGCCAAAGAGCATCAGGGCTGCACCGATAACCAGAAGAGGAAATCCTATCAACCGATCGGACTCTTTCAGGAATGCTATCCAGTCTTGTAAGGAAGTGATCATGGTTGACGTTTCTCGCAGTAAAACTCTGGACCTACCGGACAGACCGCCGCTACAGCGCGACGCGGGGATTACCATTGGCGCAAAGCGTGCCCAAAGGCTGCGCAATGAGCCCGGCGCTGTTCGGACTACAGTCTACGATATGGAAGCTGCGATACGCCTTGGCGCTTAGACCTTGGCTTTACCGGACGGTTCGACGGCACTTTCGCCGCCCTTGGTCAGCAGCGTCTGAACGATCAGCGAAGTGACCAGCAGACCGCCGACGCCGATGGCGGAAATTGAGGGGTTGGCCTCAAGCGAGTTGAGCATGGTGGGAAACAGACTAGCCAGGATGCCGATGACTGCCGTCACGACGAGCACCGTGCCGACGAGGGACATCGAGAGAATCAGCATGACGCGCACCAGAACCACGCCCAGAAACAACCCGCCTAATGCCGTCGCCACGGCCACACCTTTGGTTTGTGTCGCCAATGTGGCATCACGGGATTGCAGGAACGACCAGAAACGCTGGATCGATTGACCGGCGCTGGGCAAAGCAGGCGGAATGAACTCAGTACCCGCCAAAGGTGCGCTGGCTGTCGTCGTTTCGGCTAGCAGAACAGGGGAACTCGGTGCGCTGGCGACTTCACTTTGTCGGAATTCTGCCAGGTGAGTGTCCAGCCGGCCTTGTCCAAAGATACTGATTGCCAGCAATGCCAGAACGCCGGCAGTGATCACACCAACCCACAACCGAAATGTCATGTAGCCCACCACCGCTAGCATCGCGCCCGCGATAACCGCACAGGGCGGCACGGCAAAACCGGTTTCGCGGGCCATGGCCGCGCCAAATGACGCACCGACCAAACCGCATGCTGCCGCTACCGCGAATTTCGCCAGCTTCGCACCGAAAACACTGACCGCGATGCCCGCAAGCAGCAACACCGCAAGCATGGGCAATGTTTTTGTCCATGCGTCGACGGGGGCATTCTGAACCAGAAGCGTACGGAACTGTTCAAGAATGGGCATGATCTCGTTCATCGTTCTCTAGACCTCCTGCAGACGTCGCAATCTGTCACTGCGACGAAAGACCGGCTCGCCGTCACCGCCTTGGCCGCATTATTCTAACACCTATTCGATCCGGCCGCCGCAATATTCTGTAAAGACGGGGTCATGTCGGAAATTGTCAAAACAAAGAGGCTAACCGCGTTTTTTCAGCCCTCCGCACGTTTCCAGAACACCCAGGTCTCCTTGGATGGGAACCTCAGCTCGAACGCGAAACAATCGGAGCCAGCTAGCCGGGAACCTTGAAGCGATCGGGGAAAGTGGAAATGTCTATCACTGGGTGGCCGGCATCCGCCCTTCCGGTACGGAGGTAGTTTTCACGCAGGATCGTCAGCTTTTGCTTGACGGAGTTCTCTTCGATCTCAGCGCCAGGTGCGGATCCCCAGAGGATTCGGCCATCTTCCTGAGTGGTATGCAGGACAACATGGACTTCGCTGGGGCGCGAGCGTCCCATGAAATTAGATACGTCAATTGCGGCCACCTGGTGCATGAACGGTTCGCCGCGCATGCTCCTAAGGAGTCGTAGAGCCGCCTTGATGTCCGTAGCGTTCCAGCTGATACCGGGGTCAGGTGGCTTGGACGCGACGCCCTCGATCAACTGCCACGACGCGTCGGCGCGATAGATGCCGGGCAGGCGAACGCCATCGTCATCAACGAGGAAATATTCATCGCCAAACTGCACCATGGCCACCGGAATGCGATAGGAGCAGCGAACGTCGAATCGGCCATCGTTGAAGCGACGGACATGGCGCACCGACGCAACCCATCCGACCCGTTCGAGCTTTTGTGCCATGGCGCGACACAAACGGTCATCGGTCCAGGGACCGTCGAGCAGTGACAGTAAACTGTCCTCAAGTTCGGCATGGGCAAGCACGGTGAGTTGCGGCGGCAAATCGGAAAATTCCACCACGGGGAAGGGACGCCGCTGCATCAACTCGTGCTCTGCGCGATTACGCAGCGCATCGACGCCGCGACCGGCGGCAAGCGCAGCGCCGGCGATCCCCAGGAGTGCGATCAACATCCATACGACGGGTCGCGGAAAGACGCGGGATATCCCCGCGACGAATCGCGATCCCCACCTTCTAAGCGGTCCCTGCGAAGTCCTGCTTTTTCGTGCCATGGTTGCTTGGTTCCAATCCGGAAAGGCGATACGAAAGTCCAGCTATCCGGCTTTGTGTCCCAACAATGACAGTTCAATGATTCTCTGACACAATCCTTCGAACGAGATGCCGATCCGCGCGGCCGACTTGGGCACGAGGGAATGGCTCGTAAAACCTGGAAG
>CAZKIN010000024.1:20252-24167 GCA_964552515.1 uncultured Phycisphaeraceae bacterium | reverse complement strand
ACACTGCTGCCCGAGGCGGAAGGCTTGACCATGGCTGGCACGCCCACTTCACGCAACGCGCGATTCACCTCCTGCGGTGTAACCACTGAGAATGCGGGAGTGGGAATGCCGTGTTGCTGGGCCACACGCTTGGTCTGCACTTTGTTCATGGCCACACGCGATGCGGCGGACGACGATCCATTAAACGGCAATCGCCGACGCTCCAATTCGGCCTGCAGAGTGCCGTCCTCGCCGAATTCTCCGTGCAGCGCGATGAAAATGAAATCCGCGGGGCGATCGAGCGCTGACAAATTATTGGCATCAATATCGCTTACCGTCACATGATGACCAAGCTTGCGCAGTGCCGCAGCCACACCGGAGCCGCTCTGCAGGCTGACTTCGCGCTCGCCACCCGGACCGCCGGCGAGCACCGTGATGTCCAGCGGCGTGATGATCGATTGACGAGTGACCTTTGATTCCACCATGGTTCCTACCGCTGTCATGATTGACTTCCCGCTCCCCAGATATCGACCTCAGTTTGCAGGTCGGTCGCAAATTCAGTGGAAACGCGTTCGCGAATCAGGTCGATGAGACGCAGCACGTCCGCCGTTTTGGCCCCGGAGTCCGCGACTATGAAGTTGGCATGCTTCTCGGAGACACGTGCGCCACCCATGCGCGCGCCTTTTAGACCCGCCTGGTCAATCAACGCGCCGGCCGATTTACCCGGAGGATTCTTGAAAATGCAGCCCGCGCTGTTTTCCGCAATGGGCTGCGACTGTCGCTTCAGCCGCCAGTATTCCTGAAAGCGCTCACCACACTTAACCGGATCTGTGTCATGTAATGTCAGGTACGCGTCCGTGATGACTTCATCGCGAATCGCCGACTTGCGATAGCCAAACGCCAGCCGTCCGCGGTTCCATCGTTCGGCGACTCCGTCGGATCCGATCACCTCCACTTCATCCACGACGTCGCCAAAATCACCGAACCGGCCGCCGGCATTCATGCGCACCGCACCACCGACTGTGGCCGGAATCCCGGCCATGCCTTCCAGTCCGCTCAATCCTTTCTCGCTGCATTGACGGGAAAAGGGCATCAGGTCCACACCCGCACCGACTTGTAATTGCGAGCCATTGCGAAGGACCTTCTTAAAGGCGGGTTGATCCAGACGCACGACGACGCCGTTGAAACCGTCGTCGTCGATGAGAACATTGGCCCCAGCGCCAAGCACTTTAAGCGGAATCTCTTCCGACCGCGCGCGGCAAATCAAGGCAGCCAGTTCCCTGGAATCACGCGGCCGACACAGAAATTTCGCCGGGCCGCCCAATTGGAACCAGGTTTGCCGCCCGAGCGGTACGTCGCACTGCGTGCTGTCCGCAAATTCGCTCCACCAGTTCATCAGCCACTTTCCAAATATCGCCCGCGCCCATCGTCAGAACCAGATCGCCGGGCGTCACATGCTGCATCACGTGCTCCGCCGCCAGGGCCAGAGCGGGCAGGTATCGTGCCCGACCGCCATTGCGACAGATACGTGTCACCAATTCTTCGGATCCGTTTTGTTCACTGATCGCACCGGATTCTCGTGCCCCGTAGATATCCGGGACGATAATCTCATCGGCTCCGGTAAAAGCCGTTGCGAAGTCCTCCATGAGCAGCCGGGTGCGCGCGTGCTGATGCGGCTGGAACACCACCCACATCCGTGAAGGCTCGTAGCGTCGCCGCGCCGCTTCAATGGTGACCCGTATTTCGGTCGGATGGTGGGCATAATCATCCACAATCGTCACACCGTCCGCCTCACCGCGCCAAGTCATGCGGCGCGTAACGCCGGTGAACATTTCCAAGGCGCTCGCGATGCGCTGCGGTGCGGCCCCTGCATGGAAAGCCAGTGCCGCCGCCGCCAAGGCATTTTCAACATTGTGTTTGCCGGGTATGGATAGCTGTGTCGAAAAGAGATTGCTTCCGCCGTAGCGCACTCCGAAACGATATCGCCCGCGATCACAACTTAAGTTGACGGCCTGCCAGTCAGATGAACCGTCCTCAATAGCATACGACTCGGTGCGCGATTGCGCCCGTCGGGCGGCGATGCGGGCAAGCGGATCACGCCCGTTATAAACCAATAATCCATCGGGATCGGTGTGCGCGGCAAATTCCGCGAATGACTCGACGATGTCATCCAAGTTCTTATAGAAATCCAGGTGGTCGGATTCGATATTCAGAATGGCGGCCGCATGGGGGTACATGTGCCAGAATGAGCGATCAAACTCGCAAGACTCGACGATGAAGTCCGGGCCGTCCCCCACACCGCTGCTTCCGCCAAGCTGGTGGGAATGCGCGCCAACCACAAAAGATGGTTTCAAACCGGACTCCGCGAAGACCAAAGCGCTCATCGCCGTCGTCGTGCTCTTGCCATGCGTACCCGCGATAGCCACGCCGCGGCGCTCGCGCATCAGCAGCCCCAATAGCTCGGCATATTTGATTACCTTCAGACCGCGTTGCCGCGCCCGAATCAACTCCGGATTGGTAACTGGAATGGCCGCGCTCATCACCACCAGGTCCGCCGCCTCCGAAAGCAGGGATGCGTCGTGGCCGATGCTGATGCGCGCCCCCTGTTCAACCAGCTTTCCCATCGCATCGAACGGCGTCTGGTCCGATCCGGTTACCCGCGCTCCGAGGTGCAGCAACAGCTTGGCCGCCCCACACATTCCGGATCCACCGACACCAATCATGTGCACATGGCTGCCGGACAAGCGCAAAGCCCCGGCGCTGTGCGGAGCAATCCATGGGCCGCTGATTCCCAAAACGTTCGCTGCGGCAGATCCGTCTGCAACGTGGTGCATGGCATCCTCAAACAAAGGCGAAATCGTATGGCATGGACCGTCGTCCCTGACGCATGGAAATTCCCCGCGCCGAATGCATTCTAGCATCATTTTATCGGGCGAGCGAGCGGCTTTGCTGTAAGGAATCGGCATTCGACCTTACCGTGTTTTCTTCGACCATGCGTAGCAGCATCAATGCCATTTCCTTCGCCGCCTGCGGGTTTCCTAATTGCCGGGCCGCAGCCGACATGGCGGCGATGCGCGAGGCATCCGGCAACAGGGAATTGAGGACGCCGCGTAACGCCGGTCCGTTTATCAGTGCAGCGCGTTCGTCCTTGACCATGACTGCCGCATTTGCTCGAACGAGGCTCGCGGCGTTGACGGCCTGATGATCATCGCGATGAAACGGATAGGGGAATAAAATGGAAGCGCGACCAACTGCGGTCAGTTCCGCAAGTGTCGATGCCCCCGCACGGGAGATGACCAGATCGGCCGCAACCAGAGCGTCGGCCATATGTTCGGTATAGGTCAAAACGACGGCCCGCACTCCGGTTCCTTGATACGCCGCCCGGACTCGCTCGTAATCGCCCTCACCCGTGAGATGCAAAACCTGCCAGTCCACTTTTTCAGCAAAAAAGTCAGCGTTCGCGAGCACCGCGTCGTTGATGGTCCGGGCGCCCTGTGACGCACCGGTCACCAGTAGCGTCTTTCGATTCGGATCAAGTTCGAAACGAGTCATGGCGTTCTCGCGCCGCGCGGAAAGGAACTCCGGTCGGACTGGACAACCGGTAACCGCAACTCGCGCTTTTCGAGACAAATGGGCGGCCGATTCGGCGAATTGGGCGAACACCACGTCAACCCTACCCGCCAGGAACTTGTTGGCCTTACCCGGGATTACGTCGGGATTGATGAGTGCGGTAGGGATTCCCATTCTGGCTGCTTCCAGAACAGCCGGCACGGAGGCGAGCCCCCCGGTACCCACGACGGCCAGCGGCCGATGTTGTAGGAATGCCTTCCTGCAATGCTGTCGCGCACGACTGATCGACGCCAGAATGCCCCACCAATGCCATGGCTTTACGGATAAAGGCCTTAGCGATTGCTGCACCAACGTGCAGTTGCGCGC
>CAZKIN010000024.1:0-20152 GCA_964552515.1 uncultured Phycisphaeraceae bacterium | reverse complement strand
AACGCGGCATACAGCCCCATGATCATGATACCACCAAACGCACCCATTTCCTCGCAAATCACGGCAAAGATGAAATCGGTATGCCCTTCGGGTATGTAGCCGTGCTTCTGCACGCCAGCGCCCAAACCCGTCCCCCACCAATTGCCGGAAGCAATGGTGGTCAGCGACTGAATGGGTTGATAGTCATTGCCTCGAATATTGTCCCATGGATCGCGCGCCGCGGTCAGTCGTTCGATGCGATAAGGCTCCGCGATCAGCATTGCCGCCATGCCGGCCACGCCGAGCGATCCCGCAATGCCTAAATGCGACCAGCGGCACCCTGCCCCGATTAGCAGAATGGCCCCGGTGCCCGCCAGGATCATCGCCGTTCCAAAGTCCTCTTTGCCAACCAGACCCACACACACGGCCATGACCAAAGTGGGCGGGACGAATCCTCGCCAGAACTGACCGGCCTGAACTGCGCGATCGCCCAACAGCGAAGCCATAGCCAAAACCATCGCAATTTTGGCCAATTCCGAAGGTTGAAAACCAAGACCGATCCAGCCTGGTCCAACGTGCAACCAGCGCTGCGAACCGCGTCGCTCTTCAGCAATCCCTGGAATCAACACAAGCACGAGCAGCACCAACGCAACCACCATGGCCACTTGCGGAAGAACACGCCGCAAAGTCGCGCGTTCCAGAACAAACGGAAACAACTTCCAGGCCGCCAGCAGTGCGATCATGCCCAGAACGGCAAAAATCGTTTGCCTTCCGTAGTAGCTCTTCCAGGGAGGCACATCCAGCATGGAATGTTCGAGCGGCGCAGTGGCCGAGGTGACCGTGACCAGCCCGACACCCAGCAGCGCAACAGCGAGTAGCAGTAAACCAACAGGATAGGCGGGAGCGTCCGAATGATCGGCGTTCATGGATTACAACTCAACGTACCACCAACTCAATTCCACCGGTCAATTTATCGTCTCGACACCGGCAACTTGTACACGGATTTGCCCCGCCGCTCCCACCTCTAGCGCAGCTTGATCGTCGCCAGCGCAATCCCCGCGAACATTGCACCAACCAACCAGAATCGAACCACCGTCTGCGGTTCACTCCACCCGCCCAGATGGAAATGATGGTGAATTGGCGCGCATCGATAAAGGCGTTTGCCGCCCGTCCATTTGAAGTAACCGATCTGGGTAATAACTGACAAGGCTTCGATGACAAATATGCCGCCCGCAATCACCAACATCAACTCTTGCCGGGTCACCACGGCCACATAACCGATCAACCCACCGAGCGGCAGCGAACCGGTGTCCCCCATGAAGACTTTTGCGGGATGACAATTGTACCAAAGAAACCCAAGTGTTGCCCCCAGTATGGCGCCGCACACCACGACCAACTCTCCCGCATGCGGAATGAACGGAAACAGCAACTTGTCCGCCAGATCTTCGGATCCCACGATATAGCTGAAAATCAAAAAAACCATGGAACACATCGCGATGCAACCGGACGCCAGGCCGTCCATGCCGTCCGTGAAATTCACTGCATTGGAAGTACCAGTCATAACCAGAACCGTCAGCACAATGAACGTAAGCGCGCTAAGCTGCAATCCCGACTTGTAAAACGGAACGCTCAGAATGCGATAGGACGGAATCTGGGGAGCATCCCCCACCGGAAGAACCACCGTGAGGTTGTCGCGCCCATGCATGTAAATGTATGCCCCGAGCACGACGCCCAACCCAATCTGGAAAAGCAGCTTCTCCCAACTCTTGAGACCGTCGCGCGATCGGCTGTCCCGGGCACGTGTCAGTTTCAACCAGTCATCAATGCCGCCCAGAATGAGCAACCAGAAAAGGCAGACCAGACCCATGAGTACGTAGAAACTGGTGATGTCGGCGAGCAGCAGAATGGCGGTGGCAATCACCGAGACAATCAACAGACCGCCCATCGTCGGGACGTTCTTCTTGTCCTTGGTCAGCTCATTGAGTGAGGAATGATCAAACTCCGGGCGGTCGCCCATTTTCCATTTGATGAGTAGCCGGACAAACCGCGGTGTCAGTGTCAGCATCAACAGAAAACAGAAAAGCGCTGCAACCGTTCCGCGAAATAACGTGTTTTCGTAGGCATAGTGGCGACCCGCAAACCATTCACGAAGCAAAAGGTAGATCACCGGTCGGCAGTTCCCGTAGGATCAGTTCAAGGCCATTCGCCTAGCATATGGTTCAGGACCGGTCATGCAAACATCATATGAACGAAAAAATTCAACTTGTCCCCTTGCCACCGATCCCTTTTCAAGCGACCGCTGCCTTCGGACTCCATGTACCGCGCAGCGCCTCCACCACCCGCTCCAGTCCTATCGCCCGGGATCCCTTCACCCAGACCGTGTCTCCGGTTTTGAGACACTTTGAAAGAGCGTCTATCGCCGCGCTGCTGTCGGCGCAGGCGATGATCTGCATCCGCGAACACTCCGCACCATGACCGACAACCGCCTGTTGCATCCGCTCACCGACCGACACCAACACTTCGATACCGCTGTCGCGCACCTGGCGGACGAATTCGCCATGCAATCGTTCGCTGGATGTACCCAATTCCATCATATCGCCCGCCACCAGCACACGCCGACCGCGGCTGCACAGTCTAAGAGAATCAATGGCCGTTCGCATGCTCGCCGGGTTCGCATTGTAGGCATCGTCGATTAGTGTTAACCCCGGCCATTCTTCGCGTTGAGTACGGCCTTCCACCGCGACAAAGCGGCCCAGCCGCTCGATGATCGTCTCCGGGGCAAGCCCCATCCAGCGGGCGACTGCGAAAACGGCTGTTGCGTTGCTGGCATGGTGCGCGCCCGGCATGCGCAAAGTCATGGCATAACGCCCTTCCAGCATAAATGACGTTTGATCGTGCCGAGCCTCTACCCCTTCGACGCGCAGTCGCGCTCCCGGATCAAAGCCGAAAGTCACAATGCGCGGCCGCTGCGTTCGCTGCAAATGGGTCCGTATCTCCGGGCGATCAGCGTTCACTATCGCCAGACCGCCGGCTCGGATCTGCGAAATCAAAGCGAATTTTTCCGCGGCGACGCCGGCCATGCTGCCCAGCCCCTCGAGGTGGGCCTCGCCGATCGAAGTGATGACTCCGACATCGGGCGAAATCATCTGCGCCAGCTCCGCAATCTCTCCGGGAGCGCTGGTTCCCACTTCGCAAACAAGATATCGATCCCCGCGCTCGGCGGTAAGCAAAGTAAGCGGGACGCCGATCCGATTGTTATAACTCTTGGGCGACGACCGGCCGGCCAGCATCGATCCCAGCACGTCGTCCAGCATCCGCTTGGTGGTCGTCTTGCCGTTGCTACCGGTGATCGCAATCACGGTGGTGCTGACATCCATCACATGTCGCCGATACCACGCGGCGAGGCTACCAAGTGCCTGATAGGTGTCATGAACCACAATCAGCGGGAGCCCCGGTCGAACTGTGGTGCCTTCCACCCATTGCCGCGTGACCAGCGCCGCAACCGCCCCGCGCATCTGCGCTTCGGCCAGGAACTCGTGGCCGTCAAAGCGATCGCCCTTCAGTGCGACGAACAAGTCGCCCGGAAGAACTTCGTTGGAAGTTCGTTCAACCCTGCAGACCGACAGACCACCGCTGGGCGGATCGAACGTGCCCCCCACCGCCTCCGCAATCTGTCGCACATTGACTGGTATCATGAATGCCTCTTCCGTGAACGGCGTCACCCAATACCCTGCAGCGCGGCCGGACTGGTCGCGCTGCACGCAATACCCAGCGCGGCCCGTGCCACCTTCGCGTCATCAAAATCTAGCACCCGGTCGCCAATCAACTGATAGTCCTCATGTCCCTTACCGGCGATGAGCACCGTGTCACCGGACCGCGCCGCGGCAATCGCGGATTCAATGGCCAGTCGCCGATCCGGCTCCACCGCCACCCGGCAGGGCGAGGCACTTCCAAAACCCGGCAAAATCTCCCCGATGATGCCCATGGGCTCTTCCGATCGGGGATTGTCGCTGGTCACGAATGCGACGTCGGCGAGCGACCCGACAACCGCCGCCATGCGCGGACGCTTCGTCCGGTCACGATCGCCGCCGCAACCGAAGACACAAATGACCTTTCCGTTGGTAAGCGGCCGAATGGTCGTCAGCACGTTCCGCAAAGCATCATCGGTGTGCGCGTAATCGACATAGACTGAAAAAGGGTACCCGTCGGGTTCGACCCGCTGCAGGCGACCCGGCACGCCACTCAGCCGTTCCAATCCGGCGCGAATGGCCGCCGCCGGAATTCCCAGCTCCTCCGCCGTAGCCGCAACCGCCAGCACATTCAGCACGTTATGACGTCCGACCAGCGAACAGCGCACCATGGATTCGATATTCCGCCCGACGACTTGAACCATGAGGCCCTGACTGTTGAGCGTCACATTCCGACCCGCGACATCCATTCGGTCAGCGTCCATCCCGTATCGAACCACCCGCGCTGTCGTTCCGCCGACCATGAAATCCGCATAGGCATCTTCCGCATTCACAACAGCTACCGCATCAGCATCCAGGTTTGCAAACAACCGCTTCTTGGCTGCCGCGTACGCTTCCATCGTGCCATGATAATCCAGGTGGTCGCCGGTAAGATTTGTGAATACTCCAGCCGAGAATGCCAATCCATCAGTCCGATGTTGTTCCAGCGCATGCGAAGAAACTTCCATCACCACATCGGTCGCGCCCGAGTCTCGGGCGGTCGCCACCATGTGGCAGAGTTCGACGGGACCGGGAGTGGTCAGCGGCGCCTCGCGCCGCTCGGAGAGCAAATCGTAGGCAATCGTGCCGAGCAGGCCGCTTCGCCGGCCCGCCGCATTCAGAACCGACTGCAGCATCCAGGCGATGGTTGTCTTGCCGTTAGTTCCGGTCACGCCGATTAGTCGCGGCGCACGACCATGGGCTCCACACAAACCATGGAACGCTGCCGCCAACTTGGCTACCGCAACGCGCGTATCCGGTACAACCACTTGCGTGACTGTCGCGGGCACGGCAATTCCCGATTCCACCACGATGGCGGTCGCGCCCGCCGCAATGGCCTGTGCGAGGTATCGGTGCCCATCGGCCTGCACACCGCGAACGGCCACAAAACACGCCCCAGGTCCGACCTGACGAGAATCGTCAATGAGCGCCGAAATACGTATGTCTTCGTCTATGGGTGTGCTTGTCGGCACAGTCGCTTGTTCAAACAAGCGCCGCAGCGAAATGGACTTCGGTCTATCTTGATCTGGCTTGATCACCGCACCCTGCCCACCACACCCGACTTCGCCGTGCTTCGCATCAATTTCCCATCGCTACTGCATTCTTCTCCGGCGGTATCTGCAAGTACGCGAGAACTTCACCCAGAATTTTTCCGACCGCCGGCGCGGAGACGGTTCCACCATAATAGCCCTTGGCAGCGTTTGGTCGTCGAACCATCACCATCACCGCCACCTGTGGGTCGCTCGCGGGCGCCGCACCCATGAATGTCGAAAGGTACGCACCCGGCTCATAGCCCTTTCGGTCCTGATAGGTCAGCTTGGCCGTACCGGTCTTTCCCAGCACATTGTAATGCTCCAGCTTGGCGCCGCGACCGGTCCCCTCGGAAACCACGCCGACCAGAATCTCATCCGCAACATACTTGGCGATATCCGCCTTGGCTACCATTCCCAGCGAGACCGGCGCATCCCGGGCTTCAACTTCCGTTCCATCCGGTCCAAGCAGCTGCCGTACCACCCGCGGCTTCATCATTTCGCCATGATTGACAATCGCGCAAAACGCCGTGCAGAGTTGAAGTGGCGTCATCCCCACCTCGTAGCCGAACGAAACTGAGGTGGAAGTCATATGCGACCAGCGCGACATGGGTGTGACGATGCCCGCGTTCTCGCCCGGACATTCGATCCCCGTGGGCGTACCGAAACGAAATTGCCGCACAATGTCATGCAACGATTTCTTGTCGATCCGTTCCGCCAACTTGGTCATGCCGATGTTGCTGCTTTTCTTGATGATTCCGGCGATGTCCATCATGCCGTAAGGATGCTCGTCCTTGATCAGTCGACTGCCCTGATAGTACTTTCCCATTTCACAATCAAACATCTCGCCCGGGCGCACAAACCCTTTTTCCAGTGCGCCGGTGGCAATGAACACTTTGATCGTACTGCCGGGCTCAACCGGATCGGTTACCGCGCGATTTCGACGCGCCTCGGACGAGTCGTCTCTGAACTGATTGGGATCAAACGTCGGCAGCCCGCCCATGGCCAGCACTTCGCCGGTCCGCGGTTGCATGACCATCACGATCCCGCCTTCCGCATCGAATTCGGCCACCGCATCCGCCAGCGCCGCTTCTGCGATGCGCTGAATCTCTGCATCCACTGTGAGCACAACATGCCCACCATCCGTCGGATACCGAATGCCCCCTTCCACCCGACGCAGGGCACGTCGTCGCGCATCGCGAATGGTCGCACGGTGCCCGTCGCTCCCCGCCAGGTGTTTGTCGAAAACCAGTTCCATGCCTTCCTGACCGTGCCCATCCCGGCCGGTATAACCGATCACATGGGCCAGCGATTCCCCGAGCGGATAATGGCGTACGAATGACTTGGTCAAACCGACCGCAGGTTCCTTCATCTCGCGAACCGCCTGAGCGGTAACTTCATCCACACGCGTGGCCACCACCACGTACCTTGACTTGGGATTTGCGCTTACCTTCGCCAGAATTTCGTGGGGAGCTATGTTCAACCTCGCCGCAAGTGCGCCAGCCAATTGCGGCAGGTCCTTGGAAAGCGCCGGGTCAATGAACACATCAGGAATGAGCTCACTTGAGGCCGCTACACGGCCCCGGCGATCGACGATCATTCCTCGCCGAGCGGGAATGACCGCGGATGCTTCCTGTTGTTGTCGTGCGAGTGCAAGCAGACGAGGTGCGTGCTCAACATTGATTTGGATCAGCCTTGCCGCCAATCCGCCAAACCCAAGAAAAAGTATCGAAAGCAGTACGGCGCCGCGAATTCGCTGCGTTCGATCAAGAGCTTCCCATCCCCGCTTCATGGCGTCGCAACCATTAAGTGTTAAAGTCCGCGGAAGAACAGCAATAACTTTGACCCGGCTGCGGAGAGCCGGGAAATCTTATCGTTCGCCTCCGGCCAGCTTCGCAGGTTGTCGCGCGGTCGGTTCGCCCGGTGGCTTGAGTTCCAATTGATACCAGCCCAGCCGATCCCTGATTCGCTCCGGCGAACGCAACCGCGCCACGTCCGTCTGCAACTCCCACCATTCGCCGCGAAGTTCAATCCACTTCATTTCCATGGCGAGCGTCCGTGCCGCACTTCGCGCCTGTTCAGTACGCAGGTAGACGACGCTCAGCCCGAGCACCGCAAACGCAACCATCAGGACCGCGAGTCGCGTCGCGTTCAACGTCGCGTACCTCGAGCGTCCGCCACGCCTTCGGAGGCCGGCAACTTGATGCGCACACCCTCACGAATCATGCCTTCCTTGGGAAACTTCTCCTTGTTCAGTTCGAAGATTTCCTTCCAACGACCCTCGTCACCAAGCTGCTGCCGTGCGATGCTGACATAGCGATCGTTCTTCTTAACGCTGTACCAGCGGAACAGCCCTTCCTTCTTGCCCGGCTCGGCGCGCTCGCGCGGAGTGTCCTTCTTCGGACTCGCCACCGTGGGCTTGCCCGACGCACGCGCTTGTTCATTGCGTGCCGGACCACTTGCAGCCTTTGCCGGATTCTTGGCCGTCATCGCCGTCGCGCCCGATTTCGGATCGGCGGGCAATACCAGTTCCGCTCCCAAGGGAATGCGATCCGGATCTTTAATGGCGGACTTGTTCGCTTCAACGATCATCGCCACCACGCGCGCCGACTTGTTTCCATAGTATTTTTCGGCAATTCGCGAAAGCGTATCCCCCGACCCGACAACATGACGTTGGCTCGAAGTCGCCGTATCGTCCCCCCCCGAAGATTCCGGAAGACGGTCCGCCATCGACACCGGATCGGAAATCGGAGTGGCCGCCAGGGTCAGTTCCTTTGCGGGCAAAGTCGTGAAGTTCCCTGCGGAATGCGTCGTCGTTTTTTCCGCCAGCAGCTCGCTGATCTGATTCTCCAGTTGCCGAATGCGCTCATTGGTGGCCTCGTCTGCCACTGCAACCTCGGGACCAGAGGCAATACCCTGGTGATGCCGTTGGATCGGACTGCTTGTATCAGTCAAATCGCGATCCACGCGCGGAGGAATTGATCGCGATCCTGCCTGCACAAAGCGCGGATCCTCAACCGTGTTTTCACGAGCGATGTGTTGCGCCGGCTGACCGACGCTGCGAATCGGCTGACCCGCGGGTTTGGAACTCTGGCTTACGATGATTTGAGGCACCGTCTCCAGCAATTGCCCCCGCTGACCATGATTGGCCAGGATGATGGCGAAGCAAATGATGAACGCCAATCCGACCAGCAAACCGACTTTGGTTTCTCGTGCCATCCCTGGCCTCTCACCTTAAGTTTTTCGTCGGATCAGAGTTCACTTCTGCGGACCGACTTTGTTCCGTCTACGCCTGCGTTCTAACCACGGCGCGTAGTTTGGCGCTGCGGCTGCGCGGATTGTTTCGCCGTTCTTCTTCATCGGCGATGAGCGGCTTTTTCGTGAGAATTTGATAAACCCCTTCGGTCTTCCGCGCTCGGAAGTCCAGCTTGATCACTTTGTCCTCGGTACTATGAAACGCGATGATCGCAAACCGGCCTCCGCTTTGCAAGTGCGCCGGCGCGATGCGCAACAATTCCGTAAGCTTTGCAATCTCCTCATTCACTGCCATGCGCAGCGCCTGAAACGTCAGCGTCGCCGGATGGATCTTCGATTTGCGCGATTCCGGGTTGACCCCGACCGCTGACGCAATGATGTCTGCCAGGCGACCGGTCGTCGTGATTCGCGCATCCCGGCGCGCTTCGCAAATACGCTGTGCTATCCGCCGCGCCGCGGATTCCTGTGAATTAAAGTAAATCAGATCGCCCAGTTCCCGATCCTTCATCCGGTTGACGATATCCGCGGCCGTCATGGTCAGACGCGGGTCCATCCGCATGTCCAAAGGTCCGTCCTGTTGAAATGAGAATCCGCGTTCGGCCTCGTCCAAATGGGTTGAGGCCACACCCAGGTCTGCGAGCATGGCATCCGCCTTTGCAATACCCAGACCACGCAGGACATCACCCAGTTCGGCAAAATTGGCGTGCAGTAAATGTACCTTGCACAGAACTCCCTTAAGTCGTTCGCGCGCCACCGCCAGGTTCTTGGGGTCGACGTCCAGCCCGACGAGTATCCCCGTAGGACCGAGTTGTTCCGCCAGCAAGCGAGAATGCCCGGCCAGACCAACGGTAAGGTCGACCACCGTGTTACCAGCTTGAACTTGAAGAACCTCGAGAACTTCTCGGGCGAGAACCGGGATGTGACCGCCACCATGTTCAGATGCTTCCATGGCTGGCCATTCTGAAGTCGCCGCGGGCGACGCGGCATCGCTCCTCCTTGAGGACGCCGCGACACATCCGCGCGGAACCGATCGCTGTGCGATACTTGCCTGATAACCCCGTCCTTGGGGTCACGATAGGTCAATCCAACGATTGACCCGTCAAAACAACCACTCACTACCTTCAACTTTCGACTGACCGACCCCGAACGAGCGGAACGCGGACGTCACGCTTCCATGCCGACTAATCCGCTCCCACCGCGAACCGGCTGCCGCGCCATGCCCCGAGACATGACGTACGGCGAAAGACAGACTTCCTCAAAGCACGAATCGGATTCCCGCAATCGTCGGGCACGTCGTTCCAGTTCCGCGAAGTCCCGCGGTGGAATGGCCGCGCCCGCGACGCCGCCTCCGGATGCTTGCAGTTCCCGCTGGACCCGCTGCACCAGTCGTTTTCGTGATTCAGCCATGAGTTGCCCTGCTCCCGCCAGCCTCCCGTTCGCGCACCGCAGGCGCCCGCGCATCCATTCGCTCGCGCTCAACAGTGCCGCCAGAATGTCGCTTACTGCGCTCGTCCGACCGTCGCGGAGAAACTTCCTTCCATTGTCCAATCGCATCATGCGATCAAACACCAGACGCCACGCGGCCAACGAGCCCGAAACTTGATTACCAAATGTGCGTCGATTTTGCCGCGCCTCGGCACCATCGACTTTCCTTACCGCCGATCCCACTTCCACCCACTGCGAACTCGATCCGGAAATTACCCGGTCCATTCAATCAATTGGCGCAATCGTGGATGCCTTGCCTCCCTGCCCGACTTGTCCACTGCTCCCTAGTTACGCGGTTCGTTTCCATCCTTGGATCCGCCGCGTACAAAGCTGCGCCACTGATCCGGCCACTGATCACCCTTCCAGTCGATTCCGAGCGTGCGATCAAAATCCTCACGATTCCAAATATCGATGCGAATCTTCTGCCCCACCAGATAGACATCCTTGGTGAGTTTCGCCTTTTCCCTTAGCCGCGCCGGCAAAATGATCCGGCCCTGCTTATCGCTTTCCACGAATTCGGCCACGCCGAAGTACTGCATTTCAAACCGCAGGGCTTCATCATCGGACATGTCCTCGGTCTTCATGGCCGCCGCCCGCTCCTCGAAGGTCCGCGCGGTGTATAATGACAAGGTGAACCGATGATGCCCGAGCGTCACATACCAACCTTCGCCTTCCTGCTCCGGCTCCACCGCAGTTCGAAACTGCGTGGGAAGCTGGACACGGTTCTTGCCGTCAATGTTGCGATCATGTTGGCCCGTAAAGATTCGCATGTTTATTCGCCCACTTTGCACCACTTCGTGGGCAATACCCCCACAATGTAGCACATCGATCATTTCAGTCAAGAGAAATTTCGCAATTCTTGCCGGATGCAGTGCCACGGCTGCGGCAACATCAAGTAAATACGAGAGTTACGGCGCTGTGAAATTTTTCGGGGCGTGCGCAAGTATTGCGCGGGCGGGAAGAAACCCTATTTTTTGGAGGGCGATGGGAGCAGTTGGTCATAGAGTGACCAATATTCGGCATACGTACGGCGGATGTTCCATAATTGTTCGACGGAGGAGCGCGCGGCTTGTGCCATGCGACTGGCACTCGCGCGATCGGTAAGCTGCGCCTGCATGGCGGGGGCCAGCGCGGCCACGTCGTCATAGGGAACCACCAGCCCGTTGATTTGGTCGCAAATCAGATCGCGGCAGCCGGGAACATCGGTGGTGACGATCGGCAGTCCGCAGGCCATCGCTTCCAGCAATGCGTTGGGCAATCCTTCCGTCCGCGAGGGGAAAACGAAGAGATCCGCAGCGCGAAGCAAGTCGGGAACGTCCCTGCGCGGGCCGAGCAGATGAACGCGCTGGCCCAGTGGAGTGCCTCTTATTTGTCGCTCCAGATCGCTCCGCAGCGGCCCGTCGCCCGCGATCATCAGGTGAGCGGACGAAGATCGTGCAACACGCTGAAATGCCTCGAAAAGCAGGTGCAGCCCCTTCACCGGGTCGAGACGGCCGACCCATAAAATCCACGGGGCATCGAGCGCGGAAACGGGCACGGGCAAAGCCAGCGACTCGCGCAGCGCCTTTTGAAAGCCCGGCTCCTGCGCGCCGCGAAGTGTCGCGCCGCCCGCAAACCGCGCGGGATCAACACCCCCGCGAATCAGCCGCAACCGGGACAACGGAATACCCGCAACGCGATGCAGATGCTCGACCACGGAAGGGGAATTACCAATCGTCAGGCGGCACCACTCGTGCGTGGCATGGTCGAGCGTCAGGTGCCATTGGCGTTCGACTTCCACCGTCTGGATTTCGCAGAGCAAGCGCTCGGATGGAAAACCGACCAGTTTTCCCGCTATTCTGGCCGCCAGATTCGCGTGAAAAAGAAACGAATGGATCAGTTGCGGGCGAACGGACTGGATGATTCGGGCCAGTCGAAAAATGACTCGCGCATCCCAGCCGCCACGGCCGCCACAATCCAGAACCTCCACGCCATCGGCGCGCAGCATATCGGCCACTTGCCCGCCGGGTGACAGTGTCGCGACAGTGACACGCCACGGACCACCACTTTCCACCACCCCGGGCGCCGCCATCCGCCGCCCCAGCGCCGCCGCCAGCAGCCCACGCAGATGCAGCGGCACCCCGCCGAGACGCAGGTCGGTGATGACGTAAAGGAGGTCTCCCACTTAAATCCTACGTGAAATATTTCTTTTAATAATAATCGACTCGAAATTGAAACTGCAATTTTTCCGCGTGGTCGGCGGTCCGGAATTTGGGTCGGGGCATCGCGCCGGCTCCCGCCACGGTTTCTCGTCCGGACCAGTGCCAACGCTGAGGCACTCAGGCCGGGGTATCGGAATCTTCATCGGGTCCGTCACCGGGCAGCAGCCACAAATGCACCAGGTAGGAAAAAATGACGCCGCTGATTGTTGAGCCGACGATGTCAGTGGTCGTTCTTTCATACTCGGCAAAGCGGGTGAAGAGCACGAAGGCAATCACGATGAGCACGGCGACGACCACCAGCACCGGCCAAAAAATGTGGGGGACAAAAGGCAGCTTTCCCATGGTTGGCATCTCCGAAGTTCTGAAAATTCCGTGGCCGGTCCGGAGCTTTCTCCGGTACCGTCCGGCATGGGTAATGGATGAAGGGTCGGCGGTCAAGCGAGTCTGCATTGCGGTAACGGAAACGGCCCCCGAAATTTTGCGAACTTCTAGGTCGCAGAACTCAAGCGGCGTCCACAACCTTGGCTCATAACTCCCGTTTGACGGGTACGCTCGCTAAGGAATCAGTACCCAGTCGACTATGGTTAGCACGGAAGCGAGGATCACCAAAGCAACGGCCCCACGTTGTTGTCGCTTGAAGATGCCCATTTCTTGAGCATCCGCAGAAAGCCCGGCGATCGGCGAAGCAGCTTCCGTGCGTACGACAATGGATGCCCAGCCACCCGCACCTGCCGCCAGCGCTACCCAGGAACTCAGGTGCGGTGCGGCCACCAGGATCAGGACACAACCATGTGTAATGAGTACGCCCGGAATAATCCAAAAGAGCTCCCAACCACTTGGCAAACGCAGTTTGCCCAGCGCACGCCAACCTGCATATCCAATCAATAGCAGTGGCTCGAAGGCCATCAATCTTTCAAACGGGTTCGCGGTAATTCGAGAGGACAGGGCAACCAGCGCAAGCACGATCGCCACCCAAGCCCAACGTGATGCTATCCGCAGGTCTTCACTGCGCAATAGGAGCGCATTGGATGCGGCGATTCGAATCGCAGCGTGGTCATACCCGAAGCCGCACTCGGGGCATTGCGCTTCCGGGATTCCTCGCACGTCGTAGCCGCAGGCCACGCAGCGCAGTCCAGCGCCGAAACTTTGGTCAAGTTTGCTGGGACTCAATTTCATGTGCGTCGCCGGTTTCCGAAGCGCGCCCTAAATTGAGAGGGGTAGCTAATTCAAATGTCAGGCTGTCCTTACCCGGCACCCTCCGTCCGCATTCCGGACAGACGCCGGAAACATTTCCCGTCAAGTCGTACCCGCATTTCATGCACGCGCCGCAAGCGATGAGGCGTCGGCGCTTTCGCAGGAAGGTGATCAGGAACACCAAGGAAGCTACTGCAAATCCACCGGCGAACCAGTTCAGGGGAATGCTAAAACCAATTCTCGTCCAGGGGATCCCTACATAGAGTATCCCATCGCTCGTTTCAATATCATGACCAAAACTGGTGTCCGACTCCCATTTCAGACGCCAATAACCAGTAAGTCCATGCTGGAGTACCACTGGCCCGCCAACCCTCCAACTCCAGTAGCGGCCGAGGTGGACGTAACTCAACGCGCTGAGCATGGCCAACGCCAATGCCACGACGCTGCTCAGCGCAAGCAGCCAGGTCAATCTGCGGTACCACAAAAATAGTGAGGTCGGGCTGCTCATGGAAAGCTGTGAAAGGCGTCTACGCGATTGTACATCGTACAAACCGGGTCACCGGACGGCAATCAGCGAACCGGCCATTGGATCAGTCGCCCGACGCGGCAGAGTGGCATGGCCAATCGCAGCTTGCGCTTGCGCGGCGGGGTGGCATTTCTTGGGTGGCATAGCCAAACGCTGTTCCGAGATGCAAATCAACAATCGTAAATTTGGATGCCGCCATCTCAATGGTGGTGACGGATCACAGACTCCAGCGCAACGCCGCCATGCTGGTTAAAGTGTCATTAAATTGGCATCCGCTGGCCGGGTGGCCGATCGCTCGATGGTCCACCCTGCCATGCCGATGCTAGGCGATTGGCATTCGCCGCGTTAGCTTCTGTTAGCCCGAAGGGCTGAAAGGAAATCAGCCGGGGGTAACACCCCCGGAACCCAGTGTAAAAACATTCGCACCCCGGCGGGGTGCAGGAGACGTCGTCGTGTCATCAACTCATTTGAGCCTGCATTATCATTTGATTTGGGGAACCAAAGGTCAGCGGCCACTCATTGTTTCCGCGTGGCGACCGCGTCTGCACGCTTACCTGGGCGGAGTGGCCCGGGACATGGGCGCGGTCGCGGAGGCCGTGAACGGCGTCGCCGATCATGTCCACATGCTCGTCGGTTTGCGCGCCACGCATTGTCTGGCCGATGTCTTACGCGACCTGAAGCGCGGATCGTCCGCCTGGGTTCATGCAACCATGGGTGTCAAGGATTTCAGTTGGCAGGACGGCTACGGCGCATTCACCGTCAGCGCGTCGGCGCGGAGTACCGTGGCCGCCTACATTGCCGGACAGGAGCAGCACCACCACAAGCGCACGTTTCAGGAAGAGTACGTCGAACTACTGAAACTCTGTGGCGTGGCCTATGATCCACAATACCTATGGTGACATCATGGCAAGGCAGTCAGTTCCTGCACCCCACGGGGGTGCGGATGTTTTGCGCGTGCCTTCCGGGGGTGTTACCGGGTGTTACCCCCGGCTCATATCCAAAATCCCTCCGGGATTGAAAAGCCAAAGTCCGGACATTGCGGGTCGTGCACGAGAATCGGCAAAGTGGCATGGCCAAGCGCAGCGCGACATGCGAACCAATTCGCGCACTCGTAACTGCCACATCATAGTCATCCATTGCCCAGTCCTTTGACCCAGCGCAGCGCCGCCATGCTGTCTCGTGTGTCATATATCAGACATGTTCCCACCAATCGCCATCACCTCTCCACGTCGCAATCTCCGTTCGTTGCACGACATGACCACCTTGCATGTATTCCATAGTTCGCAATTCCTCACAGTGACCGAATTTCGATAGGCCAATCCTCAATTGCCCTCGTAACTATTCCTTTACGCCAACGGCGTTACGGCCGCGAGCAAACCCGGCTTGCCGGGAGCCCAGGGTTGGCCGAAGGAGCCTAAGCGACGCCGGTCTGCCCTGGGAATGCGATGCCCCCATCCTCCAACCCCAACGCGGGTTGCGGATTATCATTCTCTCGGAAGTGCCACAGGATTGGCACTGCAAACCGACCCGGTCGTGTGGCATGGCCCACGCCCGTGCGCCCACATCGTGCCCCAACACTCCTCACCCTTGCGATTTCGCATGCGCCACGCATGACAACGCGTGGCCAGGTCCTTAATCGTGACCCGTTAATGGCCATTCCTCTTTCCCGTTGCCTCCTGCCCACGACCTATTGCCTGTTGCCTGTCGCCTTCCCCCTTACGCCTTACGCCTTACGCCTTATGCCTTACGCCTTACGTATTACGCCTCATCTTGCCTGTGCCCCTGCGAAAAACTCGACACCGACCGGACTAACGGACGAACGGCACGCATTCAACCCCCGATTTCTCGCCTTTTTCCTTCATTCCGGCCACCGCCTCGGCTATAATGCATGTCATCTTCTCGGGGGTAATTCGCACCCATGCGCATCGCTAACTTTCTATGCTCGATCGTCGTGTGCGTCGGCGCACATATCACCACTATTCGGGCGGATGAAACCCTGATGCGCTACGAAGGCGACATGACTCCGGCGATGCATTCGCCGGTTTGGCAGATTGATCCCTGCACTTTCCCATGCACTGAGTCGATCGCGAACGGACATTTTCGCATGCAGTGGGCCCAAGCAAACGACCCTGTAGGCTATTATTGGAGAATTGCCCAACTGCCTGACCTTCCTCCCAATTCCCTGTGGGTTGAGTGGCGTTTCCGATCCAACCATCCCATTGGCCCGATTTTTGATTCTTGCGATGGGCGAATGAGCATTAAGTACCGAAATACCCATGAGGTTGTCTATATGTACGGTGACTGGGCACGTTCTTTTGACGCCGTTAGCACTGTCAATGGCCTGACACTAAATGAGTTCCACACCTATCGCTTCGAAAGTCCAAATGGTGCCGATTACTGCGTTTCCGTCAATGGCGTCGATTTTATTGTGGATTCAATGACCATCGCAGATAATGGCTTACATAGATTTGAGTTCAGCGGTAGAGGCGGCTGCAACAATGACCAGTTTCCGAACATGGAAAACGCCTGGGACTTCGTCCGTTACGGCACGATCAGCTACGGCGAGGCCGTGGTGGGCAGCGACCCGCCGGTAGGCGACTTGAGCGCAATAGGCTATCCCGACCGCACGCGCTTCACCGTGACCTACGACTCCCCCAACTTCGTCTATGTCGATGAGATCAGCGTAACCGTGGAAGACTTCGCGGGTGTCACGTCAGTGGCACCGATGAGTTACCCGATGGTCACCCAGACGCGGCGGCTGGATAATGGCCCGCCGGAGGTTGTCGAGATCGTCCTGGACAAACCCATCCCCCACGCGGCCGTCACCACCTTCACCCTCACCGACGGCGTCGCCACCAACATCATCGAATACACCCTTTCCCCTGCCGACGCCGACGGTGACGGCCGCGCGACCCTCGCCGACTTCGCGCACTTCCAGAACTGCTTCCGACCCGGCGCGGCCTCCTCCTTCTGCCGTACCTTTGACTTGAGCCGCAATGGCTCCATCGACCTTACTGACCACACGATGACACAACCCTTTCTCACCAACCCCTGACTTCTTTGACATGCCTGCTGCCTGTTGCCTTTTCTCTGTTGCCTGTTGCCTTTTCTCTGTTGCCTGTTGCCTGTTGCCTTTTCTCTGTTGCCTGCTGTCTCCGTGCCTTCCCATTCCCCTTCGTGGCTTCGTGGCTCAGTGGCTTCCTCTTCTACGCCAACGGCGTTATATCCTCTAGCCCAAGGTTGGACGAAGGAGCCTAAGCGACGCCGGTCCTACCTTGGGTAATCGTTGATCCACCAAACCTACGCTGAAAGCGTTGCATCCAAATCCTGGCCCGTCCACCTCCCGATTTCCCATCCCACCGTGGCTTCGTGGCTTCTTCATGCTGCCATTTCACTGGCACTTTGTACATTTCGATCGGCCGTCGCGCCGAGAGTGTGCGTTAACAGTCACCATCCACCGGACCGCCGGTGTCACCCACCTGGCACTCGCTGCCCGCCCAATCCCACCCCGCCCCGCACCGGTTCAAATTACCCATCTTTACGCCGTTTCCGCCCCACTATCATCCTAACCTTTTATTTTACAACCACTTAGCAGCGGGTGGCGCGCTCGCGCAACCACCCCTGGTGTCTAATAGGGTGAGTAAGTGGTGTTCTGTCCAGAGGAGAACCGAAATGTTTGACCATCCAAACCCAAAAACCCACCGCCCGCCGGGAAGAAATTTCCCCGCCGCGAAACTAATCTGCCAAATTGGCGCGGCCGCGAAACAGCCACAGTGTCATACAATAGTCACTATAAGAACGAGCCGCGGGAAGACATGGCCACGCTCGGCTGTACGATGCGCAAGAAACACTCCCTGCTTCATGCAGTTCGCAACCATTCGTGATTTGACCGGCGTGGCGCATGCCACTCGACAGGTTGGAATTCTCGAATGTCCGTCATTTCAGTGCACGCGCGGGCCGTCTTCTACTACAATATCCGAAATGGCGCACACGGTTCGTTTACGCATTGATGGAATGACCTGCGGCGGATGCGTCGCGTCGGTGGAGCGCGCGCTGTCCGCCGTTTCCGGCGTATCGGCCGCACGGGTCAACCTCACCACAGGGATCGCCACGGTTGATGTGCAGGATGCCTCCGTTCCGCGCGCGGCACTGATTCAAGCGGTGCGTGCGGCGGGATACGAAGCTGATACTTCTCGACAGGACGACGCGGGGCAACCCGGCTGGGAGCGCACGCAGGACACGCGCGTGCGCGAACACAAGCAGGCCGTCGCGCAGGCGATTGGACTGACCATTCCGATCATGGGGGTGCATCTGCTCGCGCCGTTTGTGCAGGGGCCAGGACATGAAGGGCATGTGTGGCCGCACGCGCTGCAGGGGCTGCTTACGGTGGTGCTGCTGTGGTCCTCAGCAGGAGCGCCGATCCTGATCAGCGGATGGCGGGCGCTGCTGCGCGGTGCGCCGAACATGGACGCGCTGGTGGGACTGGGTGTCACGGCGGCGACACTGGCGGGAATTTATTCCGTCGTCACCGGAGCGGTGGACCAGGGAAATTTTCATGCGGCGGCGATGATTCTTGCGTTTATTAATGTGGGAAAATACCTGGAAGCGCGGGCGCGGCGCGAATCGACATCGGCGGTGGGCGCGCTGGCGCGGCGCATGCCGCAAAAGGCGAACTTAGTAGCGGGCGATACGGTCACGGAAGTTCCGCTAGGCCAGGTGCAGATCGGAGATAGTGTGCGCGTGTCGCCGGAACAGATGGTGCCGGTGGATGGGACCATTGTGAGCGGCGAGGCGGCGATCGATGAAAGTGCGCTGACCGGCGAGGCGGTGCCACGATTTCGGCGGGTGGGAGAAGCAGCGGCGGGGGGAACCCTGGTGGTTGAAGGGGTGATTACGATAGAGGCGGTGCGGATCGGCGCGGAGTCGAGCGTCGCGCGCATCATGCGCGCCGTGGAAGAGGCGCAGTCCGGCAAGACGAACATGCAGCGAATCGCGGACCAGGTGGCGGGAGTGTTTGTCCCGATAGCAATCGGCCTTGCAGCGCTGACGATTCTTATCAATACCTTCGCTTTCGGAACGGGATGGACGGTCGCCTTGGAGCGGGGCATTGCCGTGCTGGTCATTGCGTGTCCATGCGCGATGGGACTGGCGACACCGACGGCCGTAGTGGTGGCGACGGGAGCGGCGGCGCTGCGCGGGATATTGGTGCGCGATGCGGCGACACTGGAAGCGGCGGGACAAGTCAACGAGGTGCTGTTCGACAAAACGGGAACGCTGACCAGCGGCGCGCCGAGAGTGGTGGCGGTGGAGCTACTTACCCCAGCGGATGCCGCATGGAATCGAGAAAAGGTGCTGGCCTCGGCGGCGGCGCTGGAACAGCATTCGCAGCATCCCTATGCGCGGGCGATCGTGGAAGAGGCCAAACGCACAGGCATTGCGCTGGACGAAGCGGAGAATTACCAAAGTGTCACGGGACAAGGGGTCATCGGGGTCGTGGGTGGTGAACGGATGGTGGTGGGAAGTGCCAGCATGCTGACAGCGCAGGGCGTTGACACTTCGGCGCTGCAGAGTGTCAAGGAGAAGTCCGTAACCAGCGGACACTCCCTGGTATGTGTGGCCGCCGGAGGGAAGGTGGTGGCGGTGATCCTGCTGGCGGATGCGCTTCGCGATTCGGCGAAGTCGGCGATTGCGGAACTGAAGCTATTGGGTGTGCGCACCGCAGTGCTCAGCGGAGATCATCGTGCGGCCGTGCAATCGACAGCGCGAGACGCGGGGATCGATGACTTTCTTGGGGAGATGTCACCGCAGCAGAAGCTGGATGAAGTGACGCAGCGGCGGGCGTGCGGGCGACGGGTGGCGTTTGTCGGTGACGGGGTCAATGACGGGCCGGCGCTGGCGGCGGCAGATGTGGGCATGACGCTGTCGAGCGCGACGGATGTGGCGATTGGTGCGGCACCCATTACACTTCTGGGCAACGACTTGCGGCAGGTACCGGAGGCCGTGCGGATCGCGCGGCGCAGTGTGCGGATCATCCGGCAGAATCTGGCGTGGGCGTTTCTGTATAATGTGGCGGCGATTCCGCTGGCGGCGGTGGGGAAGATTTCGCCGGGGTGGGCGGCGGCGATGATGATGGCGTCGTCGATCAGCGTGGTGTTGAATTCGCTGCGACTGCGGAAGTGGTAAGGAAGCCACGAAGCCACGAAGCCACGAAGCCACGAAGGGAAGGAACGTGCACCACAGAGACAATGAGGGGGA
>CAZKIN010000023.1:13941-27562 GCA_964552515.1 uncultured Phycisphaeraceae bacterium | reverse complement strand
TCCGTCACTTCTTCTCTTCGCCACCTGTAGGGTACGCTTCAGCGGACCACTCCTCGCGTCCACCATTCGATATTCGCCATTCGCCTTTCGCTATTCGCTATTCTCTTCCTCCCTTCGTGGCTTCGCGCCCTCCTCGCCGTAGGGTACGCTTCAGCGGACCACTTCTCACTTCCGCCCTCCACGAAGAATCTGCGCACATCTGCGTAATCAGCGGACCACTCCTCGCGTCCACCATTCGCTTCTTCCCTCCGCGCCTTCCTTATCTACGACCTACGCCGGAGGCGTTTTGGAAATTAGCCCCGGGTCGTCCGGCGGAGCCTCAGCGACGCCGGACCACCCGGGGTCGCGGCACCCAAAAACTCCAACCCCAGCGCGGGTTGCGGATCATTGCCCGAACGTTGTCACTTCGCGCATCCCGCGCGTGCCACTTGTCAGTACCACCGGCATGATCGCGTGGCCTTTTTGCTCTATTCCTGCGCATGTTGAGCCACTATCAGCCGAAGGGTACGCTTCAGCGGACCACTCCTCGCGTCCACCTTTCGCTATTCGCTATTCACTATTGGCTATTCACGACCGCCATCCCCCGCGTCGCGTAGCGACATCCGAATGTAGCCCCGCGTTTCAACGCGGGGAATGCGCGTCCACAAAAAAACTAGTCCCGTAGGGACGGCTGACCCATTCTCTACTGCCAATCACGTGACATCGTGCGAATCGCCTGCATCCGCCGCCGTAGGGTACGCTTCAGCGGACCACTCCTCCCGTCCACCATTCGCTTCTTCCCTCTGCGCCTTCCTTATCTACGATCTACGCCGGAGGCGTTTTGGAAATTAGCCCCGGGTCGTCCGGCGGAGCCTCAGCGACGCCGGACCACCCGGGGTCGCGGCACCCAAAAACTCCAACCCCAGCGCGGGTTGCGGATCATTGCCCGAACGTTGTCACTTCGCGCATCCCGCGCGTGCCACTTGTCAGTACCACCGGCATGATCGCGTGGCCTTTTTGCTCTATTCCTGCGCATGTTGAGCCACTATCAGAACCGCGTCGCGTCCGCGACCTGTCCCGTTCGTCACTCGCGTCACGGCCAGTAACCATGTGAAACTGTTTCTAAGGCGGGTTAATGCACGAACAATCGCGCGATCCTGATATGTTCCTCGATCGGGCTGTCGGGAAAGCACGGCCCCACCATATTGGTCACGTCAAACAGCGGCGTCGCATCCTCAACCGCCAACTCCAGAATCTCGTGCTTTTTCTGATCGTCAAACATCCCGCCACGCCCCACCCTTCACCCCAATCACCGCGCCTTCTTATTCCACATATCGCACACTCTTTGCGAAAGAAATTCCCGGAGACTGTTCCACCACCCATACGCCGGGTGCGGCCGCGCATTCCCTTCAAAATCTATGTCCACATTCCATTTCTTCAGCACCTTGGTCGCCAGATAAACACCGACGTCGTAATCCATGTTCAGCAGCCACGCGAGCCGCGAAATCGTGATGCCCGGCTCCTCAATGGCAAGTCTCCGCATGTCCCAATCCAAGAACGAACGATCCACATCGTAAGCCCAACAGCTCTTTCGCGCCTCCCGCGCTTCCGCCAGCAGTGCCGCCAGCTTGTCATAATCCGTCGGCCACACATCCTGCTCGACGATTCGCCTTACCGCCTCGTCGTCCAGTCGACGCACATGATAGTTGTCATGCACCATGTACTCATCCGCGACCAGCCACCACTGCCCGCAGTCCCGGCAGCGCTTCGCATGTAGGTCGCCCGGATTTGCACGCTCTTTCTTTTCTTCAAGCGATTTGAAGAAATCGTCATGATGCAGCATCGGCAATACCGTCTTATCGCGCATGCGCGCGCACCGGCAGTACCCGGCGCATGCATTCTCCGCAAACTCCAGCAGCAAACGATTAAGCCTGTCCAATTCCGTTGGGCTGCGAAACCCGGTCGATATGACCTCCAGAAAAAGCGCCGCGCCGAAAAACTCCTCCAGCCGCGGCTCGATGTACACCCACCGCTCGAACTCCGCCGCCGCCATGTCCCCGCGCAGGTATAGCCACAAAGTGTCACCGATTTGTCGCTGCTCCGATTCGGTCATGATGACTTCCGAGCATAACCGATCACCGCACCACGGCTCAACATGTGCCCATTTCTACGTCGATCTAATCGGAGAATGTCAACCTTCTGTCTTACTTGTGGCGTTCCCAAGCCGCCCACTCCCCTCGCCCCTGCCCTCGTAGTGCCACGCATGTGACACTCTCCCCATACCTGCCCTGCTTCCCACACCTGCACGTCCGATAATATACCTGATTCACGCCCTCTGATATCTGAGCCCCGGCGCCTCCCCGTCACTCCATGCCCCCCTTGCTTGTGCATGCGGACAGCTGGCGGACAGCTCGTTTTTGGCGGCGCCCGGGGTGGTGGAAAATGGCTACCCCAAATTCGCGCTTGACACGCTTCTGTCACTAAGAAGGGCCCCCGCCTATCGCCCAATCCTTTAACGGGTCCGCCGGCCTTAAGAACGTAAATTGTTATGGCACAATAGTTTACGAGACATGGGCGGGACGCCGCTGCCGCCTCCCGCCAGCAGGCCGCCAACTCACTTCGGAGCAAAAACCCGAAAATGCGCAATCGCCACGAACGCAAACGGCCGCCGAATTCCACATCGCGCAAAACACTGTATTTCCAGCCATTTTCTGGTGTCCCTTACCTGTCATAATCGGCCGCCGCGCAGAGAGTGTCACGCTGGAGTCAGTGCCAATCACCCTCGCCGCTGGCTGTGAAATATTTCACAAACCCGCGCAATGCCATACAAGTGGCACCGTTCGCCCGGGTACCGAAAGTCGCCTCGGCGGCGATTTTTCTCTGTGCCGCCTGAACCCCTCCAGTCCCCTCCCCGCTCGACCAGAAAACCCCTAACTATTTATATAACCGATACTTACGCAGTCGAGCGACGCCTCCGCAACCGCCCTTGGTGTCTAAAGGGGTGGAGCCGGGCAGCGCCGCAGCGTCGCCCGCCCGCTATGATGTGTCGCCGTCGCGCCCCCGGCGCGGGAAAAAAGGTCAAATGGAAATTCCCATGCACCAGCCAATGATAAAAACCATCTCCCACCACTGCCACCTCGGCGCGCGCCGCGGAACGCTATTCATTTGCGCCGCGCTGCTATTCCTAATCGGTGCGGCCGCTGTTAGCGCCGACGATTGGCCGCAGTGGCGCGGACCCGCGCGCGACGGCGTATGGCGCGAGACGGGCATCATCGAGAAGTTCGACCAGCCCAGACTCGAATTGAAATGGCATGCGGAAATCAGCAGCGGATACAGCGGGCCATCCGTGGCCGACGGACGCGTGTTTGTCACCGATCGCGTGATCGATCCGAAACAGATCGAGCGCGTGCACTGCTTCGATGCGCGCACGGGAAAAAACCTGTGGACGCATTCCTATGACTGCACCTATCGTGATGTTGGCTACGAAGCGGGACCACGCGCGTCGGTTCTTATCGAGGATGATCGCGCTTACTCCCTCGGTTCGATGGGCCATTTGTTCTGCTTCGACTCCGGCAGCGGAAAAATTCATTGGCAAAAAGATTGCAACTCCGAATACAAAATCCGCATGCCCATCTGGGGCATCTCGGCCTCTCCGCTCATCGAAGGTGACTTGCTGATTGCGCAAATCGGCGGCGAGGGCGCATGCCTGGTGGCGTTTGACAAGAAGACCGGCGCGGAAAAATGGCGCGCCCTGGATGATCAGGCCTCTTATTCGGCGCCGGTAATCATGGAACAGGCCGGCAAGCGCGTACTGGTATGCTACACCGGCGAGAATGTCGTGGGATTGAATCCGCAGTCCGGTGAAGTGCATTGGAAGCATCCCTTCCCCGCGCGAAACACGATCATCGGCATTTCCACTCCGGTGCGCGAAAAAGACCGGTTGTTCCTGACGAACTTCTTTGACGGTTCTTTGATGCTCAAGATGGATGACACGAAGTTGGCAGTGGAGAAACTGTGGCAGCGCGCCGGCATCGACGAGAAGAACACCGACGCCCTGCACTCCATCATCACCACGCCGATCATGGAAGGCGGCTACATCTATGGCGTGGACAGTTACGGCGAGCTGCGCTGTCTGGATGCGGCCAACGGCGATCGCGTGTGGGAAAGCCTCGACGCGGTGCCCAAGGCGCGGTGGTCCACGATTCACTTCGTGCAGAACGCAGGCAAGGTGTGGATGTTCAACGAGCGCGGCGAACTGATCATCAGCGAATTATCCCCCAGGGGATACACGGAAATCAGCCGGGCCAAGCTGATCGAACCGACGCTCGATCAGTTGCGTCAGCGCGGCGGCGTGTGCTGGTCGCATCCGGCATTCGCGAACAAGTGCGTCTTTGCGCGAAACGACAAGGAAATCGTGTGCGCGGACCTGAGCAGGAGGTAAACCACGGCGACACTGTCAGTCTTCAGTCACCATGGAAGCCGGTTTGATTGAGCGCGAAGTCGGCGAGGTCAACGGTTCCGCTGCCATCGACATCGTAACAGGCGCACCCCGCGCCCAGCGCGCCGGCCGGGCCGTTGAGGCATGACACAAATCGGTCATGATCGGACAGTCCGACGACGCCGTCTTCGTTGCAATCGCCATAATCGAGCGCGAACCAGAAACCACCGGTCAGTTCAAACGATCCGCCAGTCAACACGCCCGCATCGGGCTGTCCGATGGTGCCGGAGATTTCGAAGCTGCCGCCGGAGGAATTCATGACTCCCCCGCCGTCGATGGTGTGACGGGTGATTTCGAATTGGGCAACCGCGACTCCCATAGTTAGAAAGACACTTGCCACCGTGATAAGCAACGACGCTCTCATATTTGATCCCTTTCTTCGTGGAATTGCAGGGAAAGAAGGCGAAGACTCCGGTTAGGTTCATCTCATGTTTGCGCAAATGGCTTTTGCCGTGACGGTTCCGCTCTCGCAAACACACTCCCACCAGTAAATGGGCTGACCGATCTGGGTTCCCGATATGGGCTGCGAGCGTGACAGCGTGTCGTCAGTTCCGCAGTCGCACCCGCCTCCGAGCACGACTTTGCCGGGAGGGCAGATGGCCTGCAGGTAATTCTCACCAACACCCAACGCGGTGACGATTTCGAAACCCATCGCAATGTTACCACCCGCGAGGTCCACTCGTTCCGTAGGAAGCGAGGTGCCGATACCGACCCGCGGGTTGGCCGCACCGCCAATGATTACGTTGCCACCCTCATGATTAAGAAACAACGGTGCGGGCGAACCGTTGTTGCGGGCCATGATTTCGTTGTTATCAATCGCCATGTTCTGACCGGAGGTCGGACCAAGCACGGCGAAGCCACCTCCGCCCAGCGAGGCATCGGCACCCCCTTCGACTTGAAGTTTTGCGGCGGGCGCGATGGTGCCGATTCCGACGTTTCCGGCATCCGTGATCACCATGCGCGTTTGGCCCGCGGTTTCCAAGCGAAGACTGACCGGCGTCAACAGACCCGGTGCGAGGCCATATTCGATGCTCCCGCGCACCGTATCATTGCCGTCGAGGAAATTTAGGACGCCATAAGGCTTGTCTGTACCGACAAAGTTGCTCTTGAGTTCCAAAATGGCCGGGCTCGTGACTCCGAATCCGCCGGAATGAATTTTCGCCACGCGCAGTCGGGGAGTGCCGGAAGCGCGGACCTCCAGATTCGCTTGCGGATCGGTCGCGCCAATGCCGACGTTTCCGGAGTTGGTTTTGTAAATGCTGTTTCCGTTAGCCTGCCAGAATCCGGCCTGTCCCGGTCCGTCGAGCGCATACAGGGCGAACGGCGCGGCGGTGAGCGGCTGGCGCGGGGCGAGCGCGGTATATCCGCCGACCCCGTGCGTTCGCACTTCGACGTGCAGCCACAACGCGGTGCCGTCGTAGACCGGACCGAAGTCGAGAACGGCGCTAAATAGTCCGTTGGTGACATTCACCGGTGCGCCGTTGCCGGGAGCACCATCGAAGATGAGCGGACCTGCAACCGTCGCGCCAGCGGACGCCGCATTGAACAGCGAGAAGCGCATGTCATAGTCGCCGTCGGCGGGGATGCCGGCGTCTTTCAGTTGGCCCTGAAAAGTGAACGCCGTGGACAAAGGCGCGGCGGAAGCAAGTGCAATGGCCAGGTAGAGGCAACCAAAGATTGCTACACCTGTTCGCATCGTGAATATGTATTTCATGTTGCTTTCTCCGCGTCCGTGATTCGGGGGATTACTTCGTTCGACCCGTTAGACGAGCGAGCCGGGGAGTCGTACTCACGACACCAGAATGGAGTTGAACAGTCCCAGGTCGCAAACTTAAACACGGCTACTTGACCTTTGCGCAGATCGCGTAGGCTTTGAGCTCGTCCGGGGCATCGAATATCTGAATGGTTGAGGAACAAGCCCAGCCACTAAGGTCATCAAAAGGGTGGGAACCATCAAGGGCAGCGGCGTCAGCGTCTGCATCGAGAATGATGCAACCCCCGCCAATGACCATCATACCGGCAGGACAGCTCACGCTAACGCTGTATGCATCGAAGACCGAGTGGCTGACGCGTTGGAGGCTCAGGTCGAGCACTCCCCCGATAATGACGTCTCCTCCATTCGCGTTGAGGTGCAATGGCGCGACGCCGCCGTTATTCCGTGCCATGATTTCGTTGTTGTCGATCGAAATGTTCGCGCCCGACGTGTCCCCCGTGACGAGAAATCCGCCTCCGCCGGGCGCGGTGTCGGTGCCCCCCGTCACATGGAGCTTCACGCTGGGGCTCGCAGTGCCGATGCCGACGTGGCCGCCGGAATCCTGAATGACGACCTTGCCGGTCGCATCCGCCGACCGGACGTACCAATCACCATTGGTTCCATAATGGATGTGGCTTACGTTGGGTCCGATGACCGGCGCGCGAAATTCCGCCGTGTTGTTCCCTGACAGTGCGGTGTCCGTATTGACACTGAGCCGGGCCGTTGGCGCAATAGTGCCGACACCGACATTTCCGGCATCGGTAATTGCCATACGCGTTTGTCCGGCGGTCCCGAGGCGCAGGCTTACCGGGGTGAGCAAACCCGGCGCATGGCCATACTCGATGCTTCCGCGGACCGTGTCGTTGCCATCGAGAAAATTTACGGTGCCGTATGGTTTGTCCGTTCCTACGAAGTTGCTTTTGAGTTCGAGCGCTGCCGGGCTTGTGACACCGAAGCCGCCGGAGTGAATCTTGGCGACGCGCAAGCGCGGAAATGTCGCGGAACGCACTTCGAGATTGGCCTGCGGATCGGTTGCGCCGATGCCGACATTGCCGGAGTTGGTTTTGTAAATGGTGTTTCCGTTGGCCTGCCAGAATCCGGCCTGTCCGGGACCTTCCAGCGCGTACATGGCGTAGGGTACAGCCGTCAGCGGTTGACGCGGCGACAAGGGCGTGAACGCCCCACCGCTGCTTCCCGGTCGGACTTCAATGTGCAGCCAGCGTGCGTTGCCGTCGAAGGGGTTGGCCACAAAGTCGAGTTCGACGGAGAACAATCCTTTGACTACCGGCCAGTCATTGACGGTAACCAATGAGCCAACTGCAGCACCCGCGCTGGCTGCGTCAAACAGGGTGAAACGCAGGTCGTACGCTCCATCCGCAGGGACACCGCCATCTTTGAGCTGACCCTGATAGCTGAAGGCGGTGGACAGCGGCGCTGCGGCATTTGTATTTGTGCCAATTATAAGGCACATAGCCAACGCGAAAAACACACTTGATCTTAGATTGCCTTGCATTTGCGACTCCTGGAAAACGTTGGTTCAAAAGAACCGAATTGCCAAATCATTTGAGGTTCACGCAAATGGCGTAACCCGTCAGCACGATGAATCCGGATTGATCGCCCGCGACGCACGCCCATCCGTTGTTCACGGGATAGCTGGCCTGCACTTCCGCATCTCCGGAAATATGGCAGCCACCACCGATGACCATTTTTCCGGCCGGGCAGGTCGCATGTCCGTTAACGACGGTGACGATCTGGTATCCCACATCGACCGATCCGCCGCAGACGATATCCCCGCCATTGGCATTCAGGTGCAGCGGCGCAACGGCCCCATTGTTTCGGGCCATGATTTCGTTGTTGTCGATGGAGATATTGGCACCGGCGACATCGCCGGTCACCACATATCCACCGCCCGCAGGAGAGGTGTCGCTTCCTCCGCCCACGTGAACGGGTACGAGCGGTGTGCTCAAGCCCACACCGAGTTTCGCCGTAATGTTGACGGATCCCACCACGCTTAACCGGTTGGCTGGAGTGGTCGTGCCGATTCCGAGGCTGCCACCGCCGGTGAGTGTCATTTGTGTGGCACTTGGTCCGGCGTCGAAGGTGGGTTCCGTACTGAATTTCAGATCGAGGCCCGCTTCACGGACGAGATGCACACCGCCGAAGGGGGCGCTGCCGCCGACGGCGAGATAGGCCCAGTCCACGGGTGTAGGGAGAGCGGCCGCACTCCAGCGCAGGCCGAGCTTCGTTGGCGGCTGGGTGCCGGTACCAGGTGCCAACGAGTTAACCTGAAAATCAAAGGTCGGGTTGCTGGTGTTAACGCCGACGTTCTGGTCGCGAATGAACAGCGTGTTTGCAGCCGTCTGATCGGAAAGATAAACGTATCCGTCGTCGAGATTGGTGGAGTGCAGTCCGAATTCCGCATCGATGACACCATTAGCGGTGTTCTTCAGCAGGACCGCGGCCTCGTTGGTGTCGCGTTCAAATAGGACGGCATCACCCATGGTGTGCAGAACGCGCTGCGGCGAGCTGGTTCCGATCCCGACGCGGCCAGCATTGTTGTTGTAAATATGGCTGCCGCTGGTATTCCACGCGCCGGTTACGCCGGGTCCGTCGAGCGCATATAGCGCGAAAGGCGTGGCGGTCAGCGGTTGGCGCGGGGACAGCGTGGCGTAATTGCCGACGGCATGGGGGCGGACTTGAATGTTGAGCCAGAGGGCGGTGCCGTCGAAAGTTGATCCGAAATCGAGGACGACCTGAAACAATCCATTGGTCACCGTGATGGGAGCGGGGTTTCCGCCATTACCATCAAAGATGAGGGGACCAGCGACGGTTGCGCCACCCGCTGCGACATCGAACAAGGAGAAGCGCATATCAAAGTCGCCGTCGGCGGGAACACCGGCGTCTTTCAACTGGCCCTGGTAGGTGAAGGCGGTGGTGGTCGGCGCGGCGGAAAGGTGATTGGCACCGATAACCAGATAAGCAACGATATTTGCGGCAATACGTGAATTCATTGGCGTGCTCCCATTGCTGCGATCTCACTCTTTTCCCAAGGTGATGGCATATCTGCGACAGCGACTCATGTTTGGGTGAATCAATTCAATTTGTTACAATGGCACCTGTGGGAACGGCGAAAAGTCACCCCTCGTAGTCATTCGCCGTCTGGCCCAGCCACCTATCACCAATTTGAAAGATTTCGGCGTGAGTCAGCCGGAAGACAATCTCAGAGACATTCTGGAGGCCAGCCGTGGCGGGGATCGCCAGGCCGGGGCGGAGCTGTTGCCGCTGGTTTACGATGAACTGCGGCGGTTGGCGCGGTCGCGCATCGCCCATCTTCCTCCGGGAAACACGCTGCAACCCACGGCGCTGGTGCATGAGGCGTACATGCGGCTGGTCGGCGAGGCGGACCCGGGCTGGGATGGACGCGGGCATTTCTTCGCGGCGGCGGCCGAGTCCATGCGGCAGATTCTAGTGGATCAGGCGCGGCGGAAAAAAAGATTGAAGCGTGGCGGCGATAGAAAGCGAATGGATATTGAGGAGTTTGACGTACCGCTGGCCAGCCCGGTGGAAGATATCGTGGCGATGGATGAAGCGATCGAGCGGCTGAAGGTTGATGACCCGCGCAAGGCACTGATCGTGTCGCTGCGTTTTTTCGCCGGACTGACCCGCGATGAAACGGCAGCGGTGATGGGCATCTCCGTCCCGACGATTGATCGGGAGTGGCGGTATATCGTGGCGCGCCTATTCAGGGAACTGGGCGGTTCGGATTCAAAGCATGTCCGCGCAGACTGACTGGAACAGGCAGGTGGAGGCGATTTTCCAGGCGGCGCTGGATCTGCCGGAAGATCAGCGCGCGGCGTTTGTCATCGCGCAAACTGCCCATGATGTGGCACTAACTCAGGAGGTGCAGTCCCTGCTGGATTCGTATGCGGCGGCGCGGCAGTCGTTTCTGGAAAATCCCGCGCATCGCATGTCCGAACGGCCGGGCGCGGATGCACATCTGCCGGAATCGATCGGCAGGTATCGCATATTGAGCAGAATCGGCACGGGCGGGATGGGAGTGGTTTATCGCGCCGAGCAGCAGAATCCGCGTCGGGAGATTGCATTGAAAGTGATGCGTCCCGGCATCACGAGTCGTGCGGCGCTGCGGCGGTTTGAAATGGAAGCGGCGCTGCTGGCCCGGCTGGCGCATCCGGGGATTGCACAAGTCTTTGAGGCGGGGACGTATGTGGCCGCCGGTGATCCGCGCCCGTTTTTTGCTATGGAACTGGTGGACGGCGCGGCTCTGATGGAGCATGTGCAAGCCTGCCGTCCCAGCACGCACGAGCGGTTGGAGCTATTGGCGTCGATCTGTGATGCGGTGCAATTTGCCCATCAGAAAGGAATTATTCATCGTGATTTGAAGCCCTCGAACATCATGGTGGTGAATGTCGCGGCCGGTGCGGGCAACGGCATCTCGGGAGCATCGCCACGCGTTTGTCCGAAGATTCTGGATTTCGGGGTCGCGCGGACCACGGATGCGGATATTCAGGCGACGACGATGCATACGGAAGTCGGGCAGGTGCTGGGAACGCTTGCCTACATGAGCCCGGAGCAAATTGCCGCGGATACGCGAGATATTGATACGCGGAGTGATGTGTATGCCCTGGGCGTCATCATTTACGAAGTGCTCACGGGACGGCTGCCCATAGATGTAAGCAATAAGACCATTGGCGCGGCCGCGCGGATGATTTGTGAAAATGAGCCGCAGTCGCTGGGAGCGATGGATCGCGCCTTTCGAGGCGACCTTTCAACCATCGTGCAGAAGGCGCTGGAGAAGGACGCGGCACGGCGGTATGCGTCGGCGGGCGAACTGGCGGCGGATCTGCGGCACTATCTAAACGATGAGCCCATCGCCGCGCGGCGCGCGACCACCCTGTACCAGTTTCAGAAGTTCGCGCGGCGAAATCGCGGGCTGGTCGCAGGCGTCGCTTTGGCACTGATCGTACTGGTCATCGGCGGTGTGATCAGCACGTCACTGGCGATATCGCGAACGAAAGCATTGGCCGAGTCGGAACGGCAACGCGACATCGCGCAGGAAGCGCTGGTTGAATCGGACCGGCAACGCGACATCGCTCAGGCGGTGAACGATTTTCTGAACAAGGACCTCTTGGGCCAGGCGAATCCATACGGAGGGGCGGCGCATGACGCGAAACTGCGCGATGTGCTGGATCGTGCCTCCGAAGCGATTGAGCAGCGGTTGGATGACCAGCCGCTGGTCCAGGCATCCATCCGAGGCACACTTGGACGGACCTATTACCACCTGGGTGCGTACGATCAGTCGAACCACCATCTGGAGCGGGCGATAGCAGTGTACGCGCGGGAATTGGGCGATGCGCATGTACTCACCAATGAGCTGCGCCATGTGCAGGTGCAGTCCAATATGCAGAACTTCAAGCTCAAGGAAGCGGAAGCACTGTTAGACATCTTCCTGAAGGTGGCCGACGAGCATTTGGGACCGAATCATGAATTGACCGCTAAAGCGTACGGCAACCTCGGCGTCCTGCGGAAGCGCCAGGGAAATTTTGCCGCGTCGGAACAGGCGTATCGCCATGCGCTGGAAATATATGGACGGATTGAAAAAGCGGATCAGCGTTTGGTAGCCATTACGAAAGAAAACCTGGGTCTGGTTCTGTTCGATCAGGACAAGGATGCGGAAGCGGAATTGTTGCTGCGCGAGGCGGTAGGTGAGTTCGAGCGCATTTCCGGCGTGGACAGTGCGGATGTTGCGTATGGACTGACCAACCTGGGCCAGGTGTACAAGCAAAGTCGGCCGAAGGCGGAGGGATTGGAACTTGCGCTGCGCTGTTTCGAGCGGGCGTACGCCATCCGCCGGGAACGACTGGGTGAGAACCATCGCGAAACGCTGCGCACCAGAGGCTGCCAGGCGATGGCGCTGGACGAGATGGGCCAGCATGCCCAGGGCGAAGAAATGCAGCGCGATGTTCTCGAACGGCGCCTGAAAATCATGGAGGAAGATCATGTCGACGTGCTGGACTCGCGCTATTACGTGGGCGAAGCACTGGAGCATCAGGGGCGATTCGCCGAAGCCGCCGACATGTATTGGCAATCGGTGCGGCTGGGCCAGGCGCGATACGGGCCGGAGTACTACCATGTGCGCCGGTTTCGCAAGGGACTCATGAAGATTCTGCGGGATACCAACGAACAGGCTGGCCTGCACGTACTGTTCACCGAATACCTGGTGGCGCTGGAGAAAGCCGCTTTGCACGAAAAGGCAACCGCCAGCGATCTGAACGCGTATGCGTATTGGCTGATGAACTGTGATACGGAGTGCTTGCGCAACGACGTCAGAGCACTGGAGATGGCGCAACGGGCACATGAACTTGCGCCTGCGGATCATCCCTATGTACCGCACACGCTGGCCCAGGCACTGGTGCAGAACGGTCGAAATGCCGAGGCAGTTGAAGTATTGCGCCAAGCCATTGCGGCTCAGCCCGAGCACGCGCTGGAGCCACGCAAGGCATTGGATAAACACCTTGCGGACATCATGGACTTAGCCGGCGGGTAGCTTCGACCCAAGCGGTCTGGTTGCGTCTTAGCTCAACCAAATATTGCGCAGGGTGCGACGGCGCATGACGTCTTTTCTCATTGCGCATGAATCACCGTAGACCTACATTGTCCGTCAAGTCGGGGATGGCACAGGTCTTTACGCACAAAATTGGTATTGAGAAACATCAGATTTTCAGATCGAAGCTGGCGGTCTGTTTCTGTCCATCCTTGGCTTCAAACTCGACCCACAACTTGCTCTGGGCAGGTAGCGGGTCGGGGACTTCGACGTGGGCATGCCAGTGGCCGTCTTCGAGATCGGCCTTCACTTTCAACGAACCCTTGGCATCCGCCGTACCGATCCACAGTCGAACTACGGTGACCTCCTTGCCGCTGCTTTCGTTGATCCACACATCGACGGGGGAATCGCCGCCAGCGGTGATGGCGCTCTTGTCGCGCGACGCGCGCACGGAATGGCCGGCGACTTCGACGGTGCCGAGTTCGATGGATTCGCCGCTGTGGCCGGGTTTGGGCATGGCGGTCGTCGCGGGTGGTGTTGCGGCGGGTTTCGGCGCAGCGGCAGGTGTGGGCGCGGGCGCTTGGGCGGGTTGTTCTTTGGGCGCACGATCACAGCCGGCGAAGGTAAGACATACCAACAGCAGGGCGATTGCATTCACATAACGCATGTCATACTCCTTTGGGGTCAGGGTTTCCAATTAACTGATTTTTGTCAGGCACAACAAGATGAGCGGCCCCACGCGTGCCACCGGAATCTGACGGCGCGGGAAGCCCAAAAACGAGGGCATAGCCGGCCGGAACAACGACGAGGTTAAGGAACGTTGAGCTGA
>CAZKIN010000023.1:0-13841 GCA_964552515.1 uncultured Phycisphaeraceae bacterium | reverse complement strand
AAAACGAGGGCATAGCCGGCCGGAACAACGACGAGGTTAAGGAACGTTGAGCTGACCAGGCCGCCCAGGACGACAATGGCGAGCGGCGCGAGCAATTCACTTCCCGGCTGTCCCTTGGCCAGCGCTATGGGAATAAGACCCAGCGCCGCACTAAGTGCGGTCATCAGGATGGGCACCAATCTCTCCATGGAGCCCTGAATTACGGCGTCTGCACGGGACTTGTTTTCCATCGTCACCAAATGGTCGTAGTGGTTGACCAGCAGAATGCCGTTGCGGACGGCGATGCCGAATAGCGTGATGAAGCCGACCAGGCTGGCGATGGACATGATCGGCGCTTCGTAATGCGTTGACGACAAGCCCATGAGAGAAAGGGTATTGGCCAAGGGGCGGGAAGTTTCGGCGAGGTAAACCGCCGCAATGCCGCCAATGATGGCCAAGGGCAGGTTGGTCATGACCAGCAGCGCCACGCGTGCCGAACCCGTGGACAAATGCAATAGCATGAACATCACGAGGGCGACGCCGATGCCGGCGACCATGATGGTGCGCGAAGCGGACTGCTGCGCCTCGAACTGGCCGCCATAGTGAACGCTGTATCCGGCGCGATGGACAATGGGGTCAACCCGGGATTGCACCTGGGCGACGAGGTCGCCCAAGTTGTAGCCCTCGGCGATGTTGCAGGAGATCACCGCCTTACGGCGTGCGCTTTCCCGGGCAATGATGTTGGGTGTGCGCTCCGGACCGACGTCCGCGACTTCGGCGAGTGTCACGGTCGCTCCACCGATGCCGCGCAAGCGCAGCGCTTTGAGCTGTTCAATGCTTTCCCGTTCTTCGGGTGCCAGTCGCACGACCAGGTCATACCGGCGGACGCCCTGATTAACCTCGGCGACTCTTTCGCCATAGATGGACTGTTGCACCTGCTCGGCTGCGGAAGCGGGGGTGAGTCCCGCTGCGGCGAGATCCAGGTGGCGATAGCGAATGGGCAGGGAAGCGACGGTGACCTCACGATTGGCGGCCACGTCGCGCGTGCCCGGCAGCGATCTCAATTCCGTTTCAATCTCTTTGGCAATATTGCGCAGCTTGACCAGATCTTCACCGTAGACGTTGATGGCGATGGCGGCGGGCGTCCCGGACAAAATGTGCGACAACCGATGTTCAATGGGTTGCCCAATCATGGTGGTAATACCGGGAACGTCAGCGAGAATCGCGTCGATGCTCTTACGAACTTCCTCTTTGGATTCACCCGGCGCTACGGTGACTTCGATTTCCGAACTGCTCGGCGGCTCAGCGTGTTCGTCGCGTTCGGCACGACCGGTGCGCCGCGTAACGCTTTCCACTCCGCCGATTTCCGTGAGTCGCTGTTCAATTCCGCGGGCCACGCGATTGGTTTCGCCCAATGAAGTTCCGGGCGGAGTAAATAGAAATACGGTAAAAGTGCCTTCATTGAAGGCCGGAAGAAAACTGGTTCCGAACGTGCTGCCAAGCCAGAGGGAGAGTGCGGTCACCAAGGCGGCGGAGCCGAGCACCGCGCCGCGATGCCTGATGGACCAACGAAGCGAAGGCTCATATCGGCGTTTCAACCAGCGGACCAAAAAGCCGTCGGCGTGTTCGAGATTTCCAAGTTTTCCACGCAGCAACAGCTTGCACATTGCCGGTGTAACTGTCAGCGCGACGACCAGTGACGCGAGGATAGAGACTATGTAAGTAACGCCGAGGGGTCGAAAGAAGCGTCCTTCCAGGCCCTGCAAGAAAAGCAGCGGGACGAAGACCATGCAGATAATGATCGTGGCGAAGACGACGGAACTTCTGATTTCGTTGCTCGCGTCAAATATAACCTGGGCAGTGGGCTTGCGGTCCTGTTCGGGACCCGCCGCATTTTCACGCAACCGGCGAAACACGTTCTCCACGTCGATAATCGCATCATCAACCAGTTCACCAATGGCAACGGCAAGGCCGCCCAATGTCATGACGTTGATCGAGAGGTCGAAAAACCACAGGGTGAGAATTGCAAAGGCCAACGAAAGCGGAAGCGCGGTCAGGGTGATGATTGTTGTTCGCGCGTTAAGGAGAAACAGCACCAGAATGACGGCGACGATGATGGCCGCATCGCGCATAACCACAATGACGTTATTGACCGATCGACCAATGAAATTCGCCTGACGAAAAACTTTGCGATTGAGGAACATGCCTGGCGGCAGGCTCTTTTCGGTTTCATCGAGCACTTTGTCGACGTCGTTGGTCAGTGCCAACGTATTGGTTCCCGGAGATTTCTGAATGCTCATGACCACGGCGGGAATGGCGCGATCGGCAGCGGTTCCGCGTTGAGGTGCCGGACCCAGTTCGACATCGGCGACCTGCCCGATGAGGACCGGGGCACCGCCGTGAAACTTGATGAGGGTGTTTTTGATGTCATCAACGCTTTGGACCCGGGCGGTCTGGCGCAGGGGAAGTTCCAGTCGATCTACGCTGGGTAGATAACCGGCGCTGGCCACACTGTGCGCTGCTCGGGCGGCCTCCACCACTTCCTGAATGGTCAAGCCATACAGCGCCAAACGGTCCTGGCGGACATTGATCTGGTATTCCGGTAGCTCACCCCCGATCGCGACAACCTGTGCAATGCCGGGAACGGCAAGCAATCGATTCCGAAGGTCATACTCGGCGAAGGAACGCAACTCCAGCGGAGAGGCGGTGCCGTCGGGCGAAGAGAGGGCGAGGAGCATGATTTCGCCGGTGATGGAGGTGACCGGCGTGATTTCGGCATGAGTATTGGGAGGTAACACCTCCCGGACGGCGGACATTCGTTCCGAAACGAGTTGCCGGGCACGGTAGATTTCCTGTCCCCAATCAAACTCCACCCAGACGATGGACAGTCCTATGGCACTGGAACTGCGGACGCGGCGCACTCCGGGAAGACCATTGACGGATGTTTCGATCGGGAACGTGACGTATTGTTCGACCTCATCGGCGGCGAACCCGCCCGCTTCGGTCAGAACTACGACGGTGGGCGCGTTGAGTTCTGGAAAAACGTCCACGGGCATTTTGCCCAGTTGGACTCCCGTGAAAACCAGCAACAGCCCGGCCGCCATCACCACGAAGCCCGAATACTTGATCGAAAACCCAATGAGTCTTTGGAGCATTAATCATCCCCTTCGTGAAAAGTCCCGTCGGGATGGAAATGCCCGCCCTTCTGCACGGTGCCGGAGGTCGCGATCATCAACTGATAGACGCCGTCGAGTACGACTTCATCGCCTTCACGGACACCGCTGTAGACGACCACCCAGCGGCCGTCGCTTACGCCAAGGTCGGCGGTCATGCGGATGACCTGATCCGGGTTTTTGGGATCGCGGCGGAAGAAGATTTTCTCCAAGCCGTCCTGAATGACGCTGGAGAGTGGAATGGCGAGTTCGGGCGATCCTCCGGCAGTGATTATTTCCAGATGGGCGGCGACGCCGGGGCGTGCCCAAGGCGCGAGGGTAATCGGCTGGGCGATGAGTTCGACCGTTCGTTCGCGAGCGTCCGCGATGAGGCCGATGGTCAGAAGAGCGTCCATGGTTTCGCCCTGATTGATGGAGCCACCTTGGGGCGGAACGATACGCGAGGGCAGTTCGTTCTTGAGTCGGCCCAAATCGCTTTGCATGGCAAGCGCGCGAAAGCGGAGTCGGGTGGGGTCCATGGTGGTGAGGACGAGGGCACCGGTGGAGGCCCAGGCGCCGCGGGTGAGATCGAGCGATGCGACGACGCCAGGCATGGAGGCGTGGACTAGGACGTCGTCAATCTGTCGCCAGCGTGCGGGCGGGCGCGGCTCGGCCTCTTCATGTGCGTGGATGCCGGTGTGCATGTGTTCGTCGATGTCGTAGGGCGCGGCAAGCTCGCGTTCATCCACGCCGAGCAAGGTGGATGCGGTAGCGATCAGGAGTCGGAAGCGGGCGTGGGCGGCATCATGCTCGGCCTGCGCGGAGACAATCTGGCCCCGCAAGTCAGCTTCTTTTTCGAGGATTTCGGCCAGTTCGGCGCGCTGATTGGACAAGGTGTTTTGGGCGAGGATGTATTCGTCCGCGGAAACCATGCCGCTGGTGCGCGTTTCGTCGAGACGAGTGACGCGTTCCTCCCACAACAATATGTTTTTTTCGAGGATTTCTTCGTGATTGTGGTGCGCTGCGATGAGCGCCGGAATGGAACCGACGCGCGCTTCGGTCTGGCGGATTACGGATTCCGCTTCGCTGAGTTTATTCTGCAGCTCGCGCCACTCGGGCGAAGCAAGGCGATAAAGCGGCGTGCCCCGGTCCACGCGGTCGAACTGGGGGACGAGCAATTCGACCCGTCCGGCGAGCATGGTGCGATATTCGCGGCGGGCGTCAGGCTGCAACTCAAACTGGCCGGGGACGCGAATGATCTGCGCGACGGGACGCGACTCCACTTTGGCGAAGGTAATACCGAGATTTCGACGGACGTTTTCCGGAATGTCGACGCGATTGGTGGGCGCCGATGCAACTTCTTCATGGGGCGCAGCGCTCGCCGGTTCGTTTTGGGCCGATCGCTTACAACCCGGCAATGCCGTCAATACGAGCAAGAAGCCAAGAAAAACACGCGAATTCATTTGCAAAATCAACCTCGTTTGGAACGAACAACCGCCGCCAAGTCGGACGGCAACTTCATGCAGGAACGGCTCGCGCAGCGCGCGGCGATTTCCGACCGATGGTTCAATCCAAAGGATTCAAATCAAGAGAATGGTAGAGGTGAGAATATCCAACAAGGATGTGTAGGATGGCGCGGTCGGTGCCGACCAAGCCAGAAGATGTCGGGCAGTATAGTCGGCAAGTTCTTCAATTGGCGGAACCGGCAAGAAGTCTATCGCGTTGGAATCAATGAGCGTGAGGACCTCGTCGTCCAGTCGCGTTACCACCAGCTCGCAAGGATCGGCGGAGCATTCTGATTCATGCCCGCAGCCGTCCAGGTTTTCGTGTTCATGGTCGTGTTCGGTGGAATGCTCGCACGCGCACGGATGCAGGAGCCAGCCGCTCGTGCAAAGGGAGGGAACGGCCACCAGCGCCCAACAACTGAGAAAGCAACTTGTCCAGCGGAATGGAGCCATGTGTTCAAGCCTACGCCCGACGCCGAAAAGGGTCAATGAAAAACCCACTGGTTGCGACGTTGTTACATGTGTATCGGCGAATAGGTGCGAAAACCCGTGCATCACCCCATAACCGCTTCAGGTCGGCGAACCCGCGACCTGCGGCGATTTTTGCTTTTCCAGAACACGAACGCCGAACAAGCGGCGGACGCGGACCAACCAACCCTCCAGCACGGCATAGGCGACCGGGGTCACGATAAGCGTCAGGGCGAGTGAAAGCGTTTGTCCGCCCACGATTACGATGGCGATGGAACGCCGCTCTTCAGCTCCAGGTCCGGTTCCTAATACCAGGGGCAGCATGCCCGCTACAAAGGAGAGTGTGGTCATAAGGATGGGCCGAAGTCGATCGCGACTGGCGTGCAGAATCGCAGTATTCAAATCCTCGCCGCCCGCGCGCAGCTGATTGATATGATCGATCTGTAGAATCGCGTTCTTCTTAACTATGCCGAAGAGCACAAGCACGCCGAGCGCCGAATAGAGATTCAGCGTGTCCGAAGTTACCCACAAGGAGAACAGCGCAAACGGCAGCGCGAGTGGTAACGAAAGCAGGATGGTGAAGGGATGAATAAAGCTTTCGAACTGCGCGGCGAGGATCATGTACATGAACACGACCGAGAGCAGAAAGGCGAGCGCGAATTCGCCATAGGTGCGCTGCAATTCACGCCCACGGCCCGCAACGCGCGTGGAGTAAGCCGGCGGCATGTTGAGTTTCCGCGCTTCATCCTGGAGCACCGTGATCCGATCGGCAAGAGCGAAACCGGGTGCGACGCCTCCGCGTACAGAAACCTGGCGCTGGCGGTCGAGACGATCGATGCGTGAGGCGGCAAGCGCGGGAACAATCGTGGCAACGCTATCAAGGCGTACGAGCTGCTGCGAGCTGCTGGGCAGGTAGAGCTTGCCCAGGGTGCCCGGGTCGTTACGGTCCGGCTCGGCAAGGCGCAACTGCACGTCATAGTCATCATTGATTTTCGGATCACGGAAACGTGACACTCTGGTGTCACCCCCGATCATCAGACGCAGTGCGGCGGCGATATCCTCGGTGTCCACGCCGAGATCGGCCGCGCGGTCGCGGTCGATCTGGACGCGAAGTTCCGGCTTGTCGAGCCGCAGCGTAGTGTCCAGATCGCTGAACCCGCCGACAGCCAGTGCGCGTTTGCGGAGCTCCTCAGCATTGGCGAGCAGCGTTTCTAATTCCGGTCCGCGAAGGGCAAAGTCAATCTCCCATGGTCCGCTGCCCAGATTGAAAGATTGCTGATTGCGCACCGAAGTACGAATTCCGGGGAATTTCCGCAGGCGGGCCCGCACGTCTTGCATGACATCGCGCTGGGAATAATTGCCGCGAAATGCGGCACCCGGATCTCCCGCACGGAGGGACTTCCAAAATCTCCCGAAAGAAAGCAACCGTTCTTCGTGCGGCGCAATTCGGACATACGCCCGCCCCTGGTTGACGCCGCGCGAAAAACCACCACCCGCCGTGCTGAGTACCAGCGTGACACCCGGCGTCGCGCGAAGCTCCTGGTCGACTGACTCCATGGTGCGGCGCATGACTTCGAAATTGGTGCCTTCGGCCGCAACGACGCTGACCTCGAACTCCGCCTCATCCACATTGGTCGGAATGTATTCCTGCCGCACCCAGCTGTAGAGCGGCCAGGAAGTTGCCGCCACCGCCGCGCCGGCCAGCAGTACGGGAATTCGAATACGCAGCGAAAGACGCAGCATCTGGTCGTAAACCGACTCCAACCAGTGGTTCAATCCCTGGCGCGACTGGACGCTTGATGCGCCGTTCGTCGCGTTATCGCCGGCTCCACGTTTCAACCAGCGGGCGCTCATCATCGGCGTCAGCGTGAACGAAACAAGCAAGCTGACCAGTACGGCAGCGGCGGCGGTGATGCCGAACTGGTAAAGGAATCTTCCGGATATGCCGGACATGAAGGATACCGGCACGAAAATGACGACCAGGCTCAGCGTTGTGGCGAGCACGGCCAGCCCAATTTCGCGGGTGGCCTCGCGTGCCGCATCGAAGGGACTCATTCCTTTTTCTTCGATGAAACGAAAGATATTTTCCAACACTACGATCGCATCATCGATGACAATGCCCACCATGAGCACCAGTCCAAGCATGGTTACACTGTTCAGGGTGAAACCCATGGCATACATCAAGGCAAAGGTGGAGATAACGGATGCGGGGATCGCCACTGCGGCAATGACCGTGGAGCGCCAACTGCGCATGAACAGCAGAACCACCGCGGACGCCAGTAGGCTGCCCACCACCAGGTGAACGTTGATTTCGTTCAGGGCGGCGCGGATATAACGCGATTGGTCGGCAATCACTTCAAGATGCACATTCGGTGGAAGTTGATTGACCAGTTGTTCCAAGTTCTTCTTAACGGCATCGATGACTTCGATGGTGTTGGCGCCCGACTGCCTCCGAACTTCCAGCGTTACAGTGGGTACACCATTAAGCAGGGCGGCCGAGCGCTGTTCACGGGAGCCGTCTTCGATGGTGGCTACGTCGCGCAGGTGGATCGGCGCGCCACCGCGCGTGGCAATAACGATGTCATTGAACTGCAACGGATCGAGCACCCGTCCCATCGTGCGCAACGTTTGCTCGCGCGTCAGATCAGTCACGTTGCCGCCGGGCGTGTCAGTGTTCTGCCGCACGATGGCCTGCCGGACAACATCGGCGGAAAGCTGATAGGCCGCCAGACGATCGGCATGAATCCAGACGTTGATGGTTCGCTCCAACCCGCCATTGATCTCCACCTCGCCCACACCCTTGGATCGCTCCAACTGCACCTTGACCAGACGATCGGCCATGTCGGTCAAGTCTCGGGGCGAGTAGGGCCCGGAGAGCGCGAACGTGAGAACTGGGGACGATTCGTTGTCGGACTTGCTGATGATGGGGGGATCTACATCGCGCGGCAGATCGCGAAGCACCGTAGCCACCCGATCGCGGACATCCTGCGTGGCGGCGTCAATGTCGCGCTCCAGTTGAAAAGTCCCCACGACGAACGACTGCCCCTGGAGCGATACGGAGCGCAATTCCTCAATTCCCTCGACCGTGTTGACGGCCTCTTCGATGCGATCCGCGATTTGCGTTTCGACTTCCTCCGGAGACGCACCGGGCAGCGTGGTACTGACGCGCACAATGGGCAGGTCGACGCTGGGGAACCGATCGACCCCCAGCTTTCCATAGCTGACCACGCCCATGACCACCAGCGAAAGAATCAGCATGGTCGCAAAGACCGGACGACGAATGCTGATTTCAGCCAGTTTTTGCATGGAAATCGAAAGCCTGGGAGTCTATGACGCGGGCTTTATCTGCACAGGCATGCCGTCCTTCAGCGCCGCACCGCCATGCAGCACCACCTCCGCACCAGCCGCCAACCCGGAAGTCACCTCAAGGCAGTTTTCCGTTTGCCGCCCGGTTTGAACATCGCGCTGCTGCGCTTTGCCATCCTCCACCACATACAACCGGGCAACGCCGCCGATCATCAGAATGGCTTCCGGAGGGACACAGAGCGCCGGGGCCAAATCGTCAGCCACAATGACGCCTTTGGCAAAAGCGCCGGGCTTCAACGCGCCCGCGTCATTGGTGATAAGGGCTTCGATTTCAAAGGTGCGGCTCACCGGATCCACCGAGGGACTGATGCGGCGAACCTTGCCCACCGCGCTGGCCACAGTCCCTGCGACGACCAGCTCCACGCGCTGGCTGAGTGCCACTTGTCCGACATAACGCTCCGGCACCTTGCTGCGCAGCTTGAGCGGATTGCGAACCATTAAATGATACAGCTGATCGGCAACCACCAGGTATTGACCTTCCGTGACCATGCGCTGCGACACCACCCATTCGTCGCCACTTTCCGCACCCAGTGTGGTGGGAAGCGGAGGCGCGACGGTCAGCGTGTTCGTGTGCCGTTGACGCGACATCTGGAGGAGAGATTGGCGTTCGCGCGCCGTTGCCACGAGGGCCGCCGCCTCGTCGAGAGCAAGGCGGTGTTCCGCCTCGGCAACCCCGAGTCGAGTCGCTGCGTCATTGAATTCCTGTTCGGCGATCTTGGCAATGTCCCCTTCGCGCAACCCGGATAGTCGGTCGAAAGAGAATTGCGCATTTTGCAGTTGCGCGGCGGCACGCTGGACGCTGCTCACACTCTTGATATTGAAGTCTTCACCAGGCGGCTCGGCCAATCCCAACCGCGCCAATATTTCAGCAAGCGCGGCCTCGGACTGTTTCACCGCAACCTGATAGTCCACCGTGTCCACTTGCGCTAATGCATCTCCTGGTTTCACAATGGCGCCGACATCAACGAATGTTTTTCGCAGGATTCCAGCCGCACGTGTCGATACGGTGACTTCTTCCGCCGCGTATAATGATCCGACTACTTGGATGCGGCTGGGAATGGACTGGCGCTGCAGCGAAACAGTGCGAACCTCGCGAACTTCCGGTGCAGCCGGCGCGACATGCGCAGCAGCAAGTGGCAATTCTTCCTTGCAGCCCGGCACACTGAGTGTCGCGACGGTCAGCGTGAATAGGAATCTGCATGCAAGGCGCATATCATCCCCACCGGTCAGCTCTAACATCCTACCCATGATAGCTTTCGAGATCGTTTTGACGATTGCGTGGCAGTCTACGAATTCTGTTTAGATGACCCAAGTTGGGCGGGCATCGCTTTGTCTAAACGCATCTGCCCTGGATTGTGACCGATTCGAAACAAACCGGGAAAGCCTGAGTTGTCAAACCGCAGGTCACCAGTCGCAGATCTCTTATGACACTTGGCACTGCGGCACTAGGAACAGATGTTGCCGTTGCGTGTTGGGCAATGGCAACTTCGGCAATTTGTACAAGCGTTGCCGAGCTGCGTGGGCAGTTTATGCCGATCAAGCGCGCGAGGTGATGCATCCGATAACTAATGCGAAGCCATGTTCTTTTGGCGGGCAGGACGCTCATGAGTTCATCAACTTTTCGGCAGATTAATGGAAATCGGATCAAGCCCGGCACGCGCGATGCCTCTCCTGCGACATTGGACGGCGGCGTAATCGGTATCCTCGAGGATACCGCTCCATCCCTTGATTCCAACCTGGCCAAACTCCAAGGCCAGATGGAAACCTTGCGCGCCCAGGTACGCCAGGCACAGCAATTGGCAGGATTGGGCACCGCGGCCGCAACCATCGCGCACGAAGTGAACAACTTGCTTACCCCCATGCTCTCCTATGCGAAAATCGCGCTGGACACGGACGACTTGGCGCTGACCCGCAAAGCACTGAACGTCACGATCAAGAACATTCAAACCCTGGTGCAGATGTCCGAACGGGTGCTGGGTATTGCAGCGGCGCGCGTGCGCACGAACGAGTCCGTTTCAATTCAATCAATGGCACAGGAAGCTGCGGAAGCGTTGTGCCGCGAATTATCCAAAGATGGCATTCGTTTCAACATAGTTGCGGACGATCGGTCCATAGCGCAGGTCGATCCGTTGCAGTTACGTCAAGTGTTTTTCAATCTGTTCCTTAACGCGCGACAGGCTATGAAAGGATCACGTTCGGGAAGGCTGACCGTTGAAGCGCATCGCGTCGACGACCATGTGCATATTACCGTGAAAGACAACGGCCCTGGCATCGCCCAGGACTTGTTGGCCCGCGTGTTTGAACCGCTTCAAACCACCAAGACCGATCCCAGTGGCAGCTCGAAGCGCTGTTCGGGGCTGGGCCTTACGTTGTGCCGCGACTTGATTGAGGAAAATGACGGAACCCTCACGGTCGAAAGCGTCGTCGGTGAAGGAACCACCTTCCACATTCGCCTGCCCGCCGCCAATACCTCAGAGGATTCGGCAGGATGAACAGGTTCGAATCAGGCCTTCTCTACTCTGCAAACCCGTATCCGATAGGATTGATACCAGCGTTCCTTACCCAGTCGCTGCGCGACTAAGTGTTCGGCGTGGGCCTTCCAATTCGCAATGCTCTCCATGTCCAACCAGTAAGAAACCGTAATGCCGAGTCCGTCGGCACCGCGCGCACTTTCCACGCCGAGAAAGCCGGGCTGTTGCCGTGCGAGTTCGACCATGCGGTCCGACATCTTGTGATAGGCAGCATCGTCTTGCTGCGTTCGTACGGACGAAAACAGAACGGCGTAGTAAGGCGGCGCTGGCGTTTGGGCGAACATCAAGTGGTTCCCGCGGGTGGAGGTCGCGGCGGCGACAGAACAGCCATCGGCCCTACGGCCACGGCCGGCTCGCGGGTCTGCCGCAGCACATATCGCCGGTAATAAGCGATGCCCAGACAGGTCAACGGAATCGCCAATAGAATTCCGAGAAATCCAAGGAGTTTGCCCCAGATGAACACACCCAGAAGAATCGCCACCGGGCGCAGGCCGGTGGCCTCACCCATCACCCGCGGCGTGATCACCGTATCCTGAAGTGTTTGCACGACTCCATACACCGACAGCGTCCAGACAATGGATGAAAGAAATCCGGTGTCTTGCTCGATAGCCCGAAGGAATGCAAAGAACATGGCCGGCACAATGGTCACGGCCGCAAGATAAGGAACCATGTTGAAGAAGCCTATGATGATCCCCAGCGGTACAGCCATGGGGAGCCCGATGATCGTAAACCCCACTACATACATGGAACCCGTGAGAATGGCGACAACTGATTGTCCGCGAAAATACTGCCGCAACGCCTCCTGGAACTGTTCCCAAAATTCCACGATGGTGCCGCGATAATTGGGCGGCAGAAACTGGCGCCAATGCTGGGCATAGGTCGGAAAATCGAGCAGCAGGAAAATGAGATAAACGATCACCAACACGAAGCCGGTGATACCGATGATGACGCTTATGGTGAAAGTGACGACACTCCACCCACCGACGGCCAGAGTCTTCAACGCTTCGACGATCAGTTTGCGGAATTCCTCCGATTGCACGTAGCTGATCGTCGATTGCAGGACATTGCCGGCGATGGTGCCTTCAAGCGCAATGCGAAACTCGCGTATGCGCTGCGCACGCGGCACAGGCGGGGTTGCCACGGCATCAGCGCGATACTTCTGCCAAGCATCCGCCAGCTCCGTCCAGCCTATGGTGCTTTTTTCCAGGTCGGCCAGCCCATCTTCAGCCGTCACATCGATTGGACCGACAAACTCCGCTACCGGCTTGGGCTCCGTAGCTCCCCGCAGCGGCACTGCGGCCGCAACCGGCTGAGTGGTTGATCCGATGTCGCGCTCCAGCTTTTCGATGTCTTCCTGAAACCGGCTGACCTGACTGACCGTGAGTGGAATCAGCAGCGCAATCGCGATAAGCAACCCGACCAGCAGGGTTCCCATCCCCACGACCACCCCCAGCCAGCGACGACCGGTCCGTTGTTCAAAAATCGTCACCAGCGGATTCAGCAAGTACGCCAACACCACCGCTATCGCAAACGGAATGAGAACGTCCGACAGGTAGCGCAGCAGCAGGAAAACGGCGACCAGGGCGGCCCCGCTGAGCACCATGCGCACCACACGATCAAAGGTGTAGCGTTGTTCCGGAACAGTCAGCATGTCGGCATTGAACACAACTTCACGCATTACGGCAATTCCCAATCCGGCGACCGCAGCACCGTGGCCGGATGACGCGGGGGTAAGCTGCCCCTCTTCAGACTGGACGGCGCTACGCCCTTGCCGTATTAACCAGCCATTGTGGGACGAATTTCACACAAGGAAATCGCCGGGTTGAAGCTCTTCGGCTTTTCGATGGCCGGCGAAGAGTCTTTCGTCGCTGCGCCGGAGTACAACGTCTCTTTTGACGTGGGGCGGGCCCCGCGCGAAGTCATTTCCATCGACAATATCTGCATTACCCACGGGCACATGGATCACGCGGCGGGGGCCGCGTATTACATGTCGCAGCGCGGATTTGTCGGCCTGTCCCCCGGTCGGATCATCGTACACCGCAGTTTGGCGCAGGCCTTTCAACGATTGATGGCGGTCTGGGCGGACATCGAGCGCCACCCTGCCGCAGGTCAGATCATCGGCGTGGAACATCTGGAGGAAGTGCCGCTTCGCCGGGGACTGTTCGTTCGCGCCTTCGATGTGAATCATGCCGCCGGCGCACTGGGTTATAGTTTGATCGAGAAACGACACAAGCTGAAAGCGGAATTCATCGGCAAGAGTGGGGTCGAAATTGTCTCCCTCAAGAAGCAGGGAATTCAAATCGAGGAAAGTACCGAGGTTTCACTGCTCACCTGCACCGGTGATACGGCCTTAGGCAGGTTCCTTGAACTGCCCTTTGTGCACAATACCCGCGTGCTGGTCATCGAATGCACCTTCTTCGACTTGGATCATCGGACTCGCGCCAGCCAGGGCCGCCATGTGCATGTAAATGACGTTCCGCGCATCCTGGAGGCCGTCCCGGACGCACAGGTACTGCTCATCCACGTTACCCGGCGCACGGATATTCGACAGGCGAAGCGGATTCTGGAGCGGGTGATCAGTCCCCGAGACGCCGAAAGAGTCACGTTCCTGATGGATCGCCCGCCGAAACCACGTCCAAGCCCGCCGGTATCGGACGCGGGCACCTCCACCGAAACATCAAGTGAACTGCCCACTCACCCCTGAGGCCGCAACAGCCTTATAGAACCTCGAATTGCCACGCGCAAATGGCTTAAGGTCTGACTGCGACATGTCGCTGGTACATCCGGCCGACCTCGGCGAATCGTGAACTGAATTCATCCGGTGTTGTACGCGCCGCGGT
>CAZKIN010000022.1:26070-27896 GCA_964552515.1 uncultured Phycisphaeraceae bacterium | reverse complement strand
GAAATCACGATTGCCGACGGGCGATACCCGCACGTCTGCAACGTGCCGATCTCCCGGACGCGCGATACGAACGCCGCGAACATCGTGTTAAGCCCGCCGAACAATCCGCCGACGGCGATAAGACCCGCTGTCGCCCAGACCAGCCAGCGGATGGGGGCAAAAAACTCCGAGAGACGCGCATAATAAACGGATTCTGGAATGGCGGTTAGTTCAAGGTCCACCCGCATCTTGGTAAATACCTCGAGGTCGGAGAATTCCGCCAAGTGAGGATCAAGCGTGACGATCACGCAGGAATCGTTGGTCCGCTTGGTCGCTTCCTTCAGGTCCGTCAGCGCCGTCCACGCTTCCGCATCCATCACCGTGCCTGCCGTATGAAATTCCCCGACAATCGACCATTCCGCCTTGTCAATCCACACCACTTTCCCGATCGCCAGCTCCTCCGCCGCTACCCCCAGTTTGGTGGCCAGCATGGAACCAACCATGATTTCCCGAGATCCCGCGCGCGGGAATCGTCCGGCCATGATCCGGACGCTCGAGTGCACCAGCATCGCCGCAGGGGTCACGCCGCGAATGAGTGCCAGCGGCCTCTTGGCTTGTGCCGTGACCTCGCCGACTGGAAGTTGCGCATGAACCTCCGGCGATACGTAATCAACGCCCGCCCGTGCGCGAATGCCTGGTAGACTCGCGGAAACCACTCCCGCGACACTGGCGTCCACTTCGCTGCGCTCCAGAGATTCCTCGCTGCCCGCGCCCATGAGAATGGCATTGTGTGACTCTCCGGTGGCACGAAGTGCCAGGTCCATGCCCCGAACGAACCCGCCGGCCGTGAGCAGGAGCAACACGACGAGCATGCTGCCTCCAACCGCCATAGCCAGCCGCGCCGGCGATCGCAGCATGTTGCGTACGGCATAGTCCAGCGGAAGAAGCCGCATCACAGTTCTCCCTTAAACCGCCCGAAAACAGTGGGCGATCTCGCACCGACTGGCCTGCCAGCCGGGAACCAATCCCGCCAGAATTCCCACTCCCGCCGAAATGACCATTCCCATCACCACCAGGCCAACGTCCGGATGGATCGAAATGCTCATGCCTTCGTTATACAGGCTGAAATTGCCAAGCTGCAGGATTCCGAGCGACAGCAGCGTTCCCACCGCGCCGCCCACGGCTCCAAGAATACAACTCTCCGTGATGATCAGCCGTGCAACCAGGTTGCGTCGGAATCCCAGCGTTTGCAGCACCGCATGTTGCGCCACGCGGTCCCGTACGCTCAGGACAATCGCATTGGCCACCAGTGCCAGTACCGCGGCAAGGCACGCCCAACCGAGAATGCGCGTGAAGCGCACGATGTCCACGATATCCGAGGCCGCTTGCGCCACGAACGCCCGTTCGGGACGCGTCTGGGTCGGTTCCGCGTCGTGGCGAAATTCTTCATCAATGGCTCGCGCCACCGGTTCAAGCAACTCCGGCTTCTCTACGGTCACATTAAATTGCGTCACTTCACCGACGCTCCCGCGATGCGCGGATCGTTGCAGGAAATCCAGGTGCACATAGGCTACGTCCTGATCCTGCGCGCGCGGTGATTGAATCACGCCCGCCACGGTGACCGTCACACCCGCGGCATCGAACGAGTCGCCCGATTTGAAGCCGCGCCGTTTGGCGAGCCGTTCGCCGATCATTGCCGCGTCAGACCGTTTGCTCCATTCCTCCAGTGACCCGGTAACGACTTCCCAGCCGTCGGACTGCACGGCAAGGTCGGCGGCATCCAGGCCCCGAAAAGTGATGACATCCAGCGCCGCTGCGCAGTTCGTCACCACGATCTTCAGCGGAAC
>CAZKIN010000022.1:15425-25970 GCA_964552515.1 uncultured Phycisphaeraceae bacterium | reverse complement strand
AAGTGATGACATCCAGCGCCGCTGCGCAGTTCGTCACCACGATCTTCAGCGGAACTACGCTCTCGACGCCGCTCATCTTCCGGATGCGCGAGGCATAATGCTCCGGCAAGCGGCTGGTTGCAGGGCAAAATCGGTTCTCCCGATAAACCACCAGCGTCAGATCCTCGCGTGTCACTTCCGTCGCCGCGTCCACGCCGCGCTGCATCGACTGCACCGTGACGAACAGGAACATTGCCACGCTCACGCCGGCCAGCGTAAGGAGGCTGCGCGTGCGCTGCCGTACAATCTGCTTCACCACGATCGGTAAATACCGCGGAGCCATCATGTGCTTGTCGCTCCCACCGGAACCGGCGTTGCCTTCTTATGCAGGGCCTCCACCAACCGACCTTTCTCCAGGTGCAGCGTGCGCCGCGCATGTGCCGCGCAGGTGGCATCGTGTGTCACCATGATAATCGTCTTGCCCAGTTCGCGGTTCAGTCGCCCCAGTAGTTGCATGACGGTCGTTGCGGACTCCAGATCAAGATCACCGGTGGGTTCGTCGGCCACAATGATCGTCGGGTTCGTGACGATCGCGCGGGCGATGGCCACGCGCTGTTCCTGGCCGCCGGAAAGTTGCCGGGGATAATGGTCAAACCGGTCCGAAATAGCCGTAAGCTCCAGTGCATGTGTGACTCGTTCATGACGTTGCCGCCTGCTCTGCTTATGCAGGAGTAGCGGCAGTTCCACATTCTCATAGGCTGTGAGTACCGGTACGAGGTTGTAAAGCTGGAAGACGTAGCCGATATGCACGCTCCGCCAGTCCGCCAGTCGCCCACGCGACAACCCCACAATATTCTCGCCCCCGATCGACAGAGTTCCCGATGTCGGCCGATCGATTGCCGCAATGAGGTTGAGCAGTGTGGTCTTTCCGCTGCCGGATGGTCCCATCAGCGCCAGGAAATCCCCGTCATCCACGTCAAGGTCCAAGTCCCGCAGCGGCGTAATGGTCGCATCGCCCTTGCGATACGATTTCGTCAGGTTCCGGCACTGAATCAGAATCACGGTGTTTCTCCCTCTCCGCGCTCGGTGTCCACGGATGGCTCCTCACCGCGTACGCGCACGCGACTCCCTGTGCTCAGTCCGCTCGGGGGATTCGTAACCACGCGATCTCCGACGCTTAGTCCCTGGTTGACTTCGCAATAACCTGGTGTTTGGCTGGGCCGAAACTTTATCTCCTGCTCCTGCACCACCATGCCCGTTCGCCCGTGATCGTGCCGAACCGACCACACCAAGGCCTTGTCGCCTTCTTGTCGCAGTAGCGCGGACAATGGAATCAGTAGCCTCATGCCGCTGTTCGCTGCACTTGCTTCGCCCTTCATCTTGGGCGCATTCTCCGACGTGGACGGTCCGCCTCCATAAAATCGCACGCGGACCAGCATATCCGGTTTCAGAACTTCATCGGGATCTTCGATCGCGACTTTCACCGGCACTGTGTTCCGCTGGACACTCGCTTCATGCAGGATGCGCGTCACTCTGCCGTGCAGCACCCGATCCGGCAGGGCTTCCGTCACCAGCTCGGCCCGCGTTCCTATGCGCAGCTTCGCGATGTCCGCGAGCGGTACATCGACACGCACTTGTAACCTGGCGGGGTCGTACAGCCGTAGAACAATGCCGTTCAGCTTGTCCTCGGCGGTGCCCGGCATTCCGCCGCCGATCGAAATGCGCATGCCCGGCTCTACTTGTCGTGACATCACCACGCCGGCGAAAGGCGACGCAATCAATGTGCGTGCTAGCGCCAGTTGCGCGCCCGCATAGGCCACTTCCTGTCGCTGCACCTGTGCCAGCTCCAGCTCCGCCAGCGCTCGGGCCGCCACCACCGCCTGCTGTGCCGACTTCAAGCGTATTTCCGCCAGGATTCGTTCACCCTCCGCGCCGGCCCCCGAGGTCGCAATCTCCCGCGCGCGATTCATCAGATACTGTGCTTCCTCTTCGTTGGCGAGCGCGAGTTGTACATCCGCCATCGCTTTCTGTGCGGATGCGCGCTGCGCCGCGCGCTGCGCTTCCGCTGTCTGTAGTGCCAGTTTGGCGTCTTCATCCACCAGCCGTGCTACCGGTTGACCCACGCCGACCCGATCACCTTCCATGACCAGGATCTCTTGAATGACTCCCTCGGTCATCGCGGGCACATTAATGGGATACGGATCGGGCTCGATCCAACCCGGTGCCTGGAGGAGCAATGCACCGGCCCCGGACGGCCCTTGCTCGGATGCGGCCACGGGTTGTGTTTCTGCCGTTTGCAGTGCGCCCACTACGGGTGCCACCCAAACGTCAGTGGAGGCCACAAACGATTCCCGCGCCGAATAGGCCAGCAGCGCACCGGCCGAACCGCACACCATCAGCGGGAAAACCAGACGTGCTCCCCAGTGTCGTGAAGGTCGCGCCATACTTCCGCGCGCGCCAGCACCGTCGATCAGGGCTGAGATACCTACCTGAGAAGCAGACATAAATCCCTCGAAAAAAAATTGTCTGGAAATAATTGGTCCACCCTTGCGCCGCACAGGCGCAGCGCGCCAATGCGTCAGGCAATGACTGGTTCGATCGAAAGGTTAGGCAGGGGGATCAGATCAACAGCGGAAGCAGGCGGCCTACGTCCGGTGGTTTGTTCATCGGTGTGGAAAGAACCGGCACGGTCCGCCCGGAAGGCGTCGATGGAATCTCGGTAAGTGCAGCGACCAGCACTGGCGGGTGTTCGAGCACGCCATCACCGGCTTCACCCTTGCAAACCATGACCCCCAGTCCATCACAAAAACAGGTGTCGGAGCAGGGGGCCTTCACGGGAGGAACTTCCACCGGCTTAGGAGTGCCCGGTGTTTGGCAGCACCCGCACCCGGACGCACTCTCTGGCTGCGGTGCGGTGCCATGGCTGGTTCGTTCCAGTCCGCAGGCTATCGGGCAGAATGCTGCGACCCAGAGAATCAGAAACCATGTGGTGGCTGCGCTTAACATCACTGGAAAGTATATCGAGCAAGCCCGGTACCGACAATCGACCACGCTATCCGTCCCATAAAGCCGCTGGGTAGACCGCTTCTCGACCGCAGGCACGTTCGCCGGCGGTGTCGCAACCCATGTCGCCGGTGGGGGAGTCGACCAACCGGCTTGTTGTTGTGTCAATCCCTTGGCATTCGTCAGGTTACTTACGCGCAAACGATGAGGAGGTCGGGCCGCATTGTTCCCTTAGTGTCAATCGGTTGGCATTGGCCCCAGCGTCTCGTCGCGGCAGCGGGGGCCGATGCAAATCGTCACAGGGTCACCGATGGAGGGAATCAGTTCATCGTTCCCTCGGAAATCTCGAATTCCGGGTCAGGCAGGGCATTCGACCTGCCCCGATTTGAATTATCTCTCCCAGGCTGCGGTTGGCACACTTCCAGTGGCGCCGTGGCGGCGCCCGGGGTGGTGGAATTCTTTTGCGCTCCCTATGCCATTCTCTGACAATGGCATAATTCGCGAGAATTTCGCAGGTCCTCGCCGCAGCCACCCAATTGCCCAGAACAATATTGGATGCCAGTGAACCCAGAAATGCTCAAAAGGAACGGAATCGTATGACGACCCAGGTCAGAGAAGGTGCGACCACACGCCCGATAATGTCTACACAATCACCATCAAGAAATAGGATATTGAAATCGCTGACCGCACCCGTACGTTATCATTCGCTACCAATTCCATCATTTTCATTGCCCGAAAAGCCCATTTTTGCTACTATGCCAAGCCCCGGTATTGTACAGGCGTTTTGAAACGCTTCGGCAAGCAGAGCTCGGCGCCGCAACGAACGATTGGCCTCTGTTACGAAAACGGTTAGACGAAACCGCTTGGGGACGAAACAGGCCATTCAGGAAGCGTCTTTTGGGGTCGATGTCGATTGTCGCCGCTCCGTCTGCATTTCGCTTGTTCTTGCCGGCTCTTAGCCAACGTATTGCCATGATCGTACCTCGCTGAAATTGGACGAGCGCTGCGGGTACGGTTCTATTGCCTCGTTAAAGAATGGAATGACCCATGAAGAATCCGAGACTGCCCATTGGACTTGTACTGATCGCACTACTCCAGCATGCAGCGCCGGCGACGGCCACGGTCACTCTGGAATTACGACCATCAGCCACAACATCCTACGCCGGCCAGGTCGCCCTGGTGGAAATTTACGCCGTTGCGAATCCGGCCGAACCTGTTGGCGTTATCAATGCGATCCTGCAGTTTGATCCCACCAAGTTTGCATTGGCCGGATTCAACCTGGATGGCGCCACACCTTGGTTTTCCGCTGGATTTCCCTCCGGAGGTTTGAATGCGTCGTTTGCCGATGGCGATGCGTTTTTCACGTGTAACGTCTCCGACTGTACTTCCGCCATGGCCACGCCTTCCGGTTTGAAAGTGGCCACCATCGAGTTTGATACCGGCTTCAATGCCTCTCCGTTTGGAACCGGCCAGTTTTCAATCCCGGTGTCGCTCAGTGGTACCTTGACGCGGGTGTGGGATAAGCTGCCCGCGCTCGGCTGCGGCGGTGTGGTGGTACCCAGTGCGGTGGGTCCGCCAGTCACGCGAACCTTGGATCCCTGCTTGTCCGCGCTCAATTGCAATGATGGCAATGGATGCACGACGGACGCATGCAATGTTAACAATGTGTGTACACATTCGCCGAACTACTTGGAGTTTTCGCACTGTTGCAATCCCGCGGACGGGCAATTGATGGTGCTCTCCGACGGCAACGATTGTACCAACGATTTTTGCAATATTGACACCGGCCAGGTTTCCCATAGCAACGCCGCAATCGGGGCTTCGTGCGGAAGCACCGCGCAGAACACGTGTACCAATCCAGACACTTGCAATGGAGCAGGAGTCTGTCTGGCCAACAACACTGGAAATGGTGCACCATGCAATGACGGGGATTCCTGCACCCAGGCCAGTAGTTGTCAGAATGGTGTCTGCGTGGGAACAAATCCGCTTCCCAATGGCACATCATGTTCGGACGGACTCTCCTGCACGACAAATAATTTGTCGTGTATCGGTTCCGGCAATCCCTACTCCTGCTGCACGGGAGCCGGGGCGGGATTCTGCGGTTCAGGTGTCTGCACGGCCGGAAAGTGTGTAGAGTCGAATGCCGCCTGTTCGGGGACAACGCCCTATTGCATTGAAGAAGAGACTTGTGGCATCGACTCCGATTGCGGCGCACAAGGCCCCTGTATTTCCGGACACTGTTCCAAAGGATTTGCTTGCTGGGGCTGTCTTCCACAACCCAAGGCCTGCATGACACAAGCGGACTGCCCGCCGAATCGCGCTTGCACAAATGGATTCTGCGTAAATTGCGCGGCCGACTCGGGATGCGTTACCCGCTATTGCTCGCCGTTTACCCATACATGCGCCAACGTCCAGAATGATGCACTTTGTTTGGATTTGACCTTTTGCAACGGCGATGAGACCTGCGATATTTTTGGAAGCTGCCAGCCGGCCAATCCGCCTAATCCAGGCTGTCCTCCGGCCACGGTTTGCAACGAAACGCAGGATGCATGCGTGGAGTGCAACGACACGTCCAACTGTCCGATGGGTTTCTACTGCAATACCAATGAGAACATATGCGTAGAATGTCTGATCAGCGCCCATTGCAATGACGGCAACGCGTGCAACGGAGTTGAAACTTGTAACCAGGTTCTGGGAACCTGCATCCCGGGCACTTCCATTGTTTGCTCTCAACCGAATGCCTGCACAATTGACGTCTGCAACCCCAGCTCCGGGCTATGCGTGCCTCAGCCGGTCGAAACCGTTAACTGCAGTGCACAGAACCCATGCCCGGAAAATTTTCTATGCGGTCCCTCTGGAGTTTGCACGCCCGCCATCGCATGCACGGATAACAACGGCTGCACGGTCACCGACAGTTGCACGGGCGGAACCTGCAGCGGCCAGCTTCTGGGTAGCACCGGGCCGATACAAATGAACCTCATTCCGGAATTTGCAGCACCCTACGCCATCGGAGCCACCGTAAATATTACATTTCGCTTGACCAAACCGGTGACCGGTGGGTTGAACGTAATCGATTCCGTCGAAGGAAACGTGAACTTTGACCCGCTCAAGCTGGTTGTTCAAAACCCGGTCTCTGTGGACCCTTGTACCAACCATTTCGATGATCCCCAGAATTGTCCGGCCGGCCAATATGACTGGGGTTCATCTGGCTTGCTTGCGCTGTTTGACACGGATGGACTGAACAGCAGCCTCGCAGACGGTGACTATCATTGGACAGGAAATAAGAATGTACAGTGCGGTATCCCGCCGGGTCCGTGTGCCGACCCCATCGTGTCCACTGCGCAGCCGCTTCATGTAACTACGCTGAAGTTCACGGCAAATCGTGCGACAAGTTCAACCGGAACCACGGTCACTTTCAATCGGTGCCAGGGACCCATGGGAACTTTTTCCCGTGTCATTCGTGGAGCCGGCGAAGACGTGACCGGAGGTATTGTTTCCGCCAACGTGAAGATTAATTGCACGAACAGTACCCAGTGCAATGACAATAATGCCTGTACGACGGAAGTCTGTTCCGGGGCCGGTGCGAGCGCCTTCTGCGTTTACACCAATGTTTCGAACGGCACCGCGTGCGGAAATCAAACGCCCCAGGGGGAGTGCGATCAGGCGGACATCTGCCAGACGGGCGTTTGCATTACCAACGCCAAGGCGAATGGCGTTGCTTGCACGGATGAAGGCAATCAGTGCACGAATGACCAGTGCAATGGTTCGGGCACTTGTGTCCATCCCAACAAAGCCAACAATTCGCCGTGCAACGACGGCCAATTCTGTTCAGTCAATGAAGTCTGCACATTTGGCGCGTGTGCGGGAGGTACCACCAATAGCTGCAATGACAGCGTGGCCTGCACGTTGGACACATGCGACGAAGCACTGAATCAGTGCATGCACGCGGCGGACAATAACCAGTGTGACAACTTTTTGTATTGCGACGGTGTGGAATCGTGCAACGTGGTTTTGGGTTGCCAGAACGGCGCGGCACCTAATTGCAGCAGCGACGGCATCGCTTGCACCACAAACGACTTTTGCAATGAAGCACTCAATCGGTGTGACGGTATTCCAAACAACGCACTCTGTGCCATGGAAGAAATCTGCATAGCGGGGTTTGGTTGTGTGGTGGCTGACGGTTGCTTGCCGCCAGTCGCGGTCTCCGATGGAAGTCGTTACATTCGAATTCAGCCGCAGCCCACCGATGGTACTCAACCCCTTGCGATTTATTTGGATTCTCTTACTTGGACCTGCCTTGCCAAGTACGTGGGTACGCCGGTGCCGTTTGATTTTGACAAGAATGGCGTTATCGACGGGGCGGCCGCTTTGCTCGTGGATGACCCGGGTCAGGCCGCATTCCTCACCCCGGCACAATGGGTGAACAACGTGCCCGGTGGCTCACTTTGGGTAACCGGAATCGATATCGTGCCTACCGATCGAAATGACGCCGGTATGAATCCTCCGTTGCGTGAGTCGACCTATCGAGTGGCGGTAGACTGTGGTGGCGGTGCCTTTAGCAATCCTCCCACACCGGTGGTCATGGATATTTTTGCGGAAGTAAGCGGCAATGGGTCTGTGAATGTGCAGGACGTCCTGCTTGTCGTACTTGCCGTCAATGGCGCGTATCATCAGCCGCCGGGCTCCAATCCAGGTTCGATCGTACCCAAGGTCGACCTGGGAAGTAACCCGCTTTGTAGTATCGTGATCAATCCAAGCAGCATCGTAAACACGACTGACGTCTTGCAGGTGATTCAAGCGATTCAGTTTAATCATTATCGCAAGCAGATCGGTAACCTCCCACCGGGCGTGGGTTGCCGAATGCCGTGTCCGTAACCGGATTGACTTTGGAAAAAAAAATGACTGGTTAGGGTGATGCTGATGAGTTTTCCATAGCGATCTTGAAATGGTTCCGGTCTAGACCAGCGGCGGACCATTGAGAACTCTGCCCCGAAGCGATGTGTCGCATTTGTTGCAACGTCGCCACGGTGAATCATGAACCGGGGTGTCGGTCGCTTGAACAACCACTATTTGGTCGACGGTTGCTTTGCGGCGGTACATCCAATGCCGATGTGAAGTGTCCAAAATGTGACACCGAGGCCGCGCCGCGATCGCGCGGAAACGCCGAATGCTGTAATTCCGCCCGCGCTCACGGTCCGATTGAAAGTTCGGCGATGGCGTACATTTGGTTCGTGCCGTCGCCCCGCCGTCGGAAATCAACCTGGTTCGATCTTGCGATTTGGTTCACCTGCAGCCTGCAATACCGAATCATTGACTTTTGCGCCGTAGCGACCCCGCCAACCGCACGGGCGGCGCTTTGGCCCAGGCTTCGGGGCCGGCAGTGTTGAGATTCCATGTGCTTCGGCGTGCCACATAGTGGCACCGATAAAGAATCCACTTTGATCCGTGATCTATGGAGGGCAGCCTACTGCCCATTAGAACATGGTGATAATTGGGCCCAGTAAGATTCGAACTTACGACCTCGTCGTTATCAGCGACGCGCTCTAACCAACTGAGCTATGAGCCCGACAATCCTGTCCTTCCGCGACCCCGCTGAAAGCATAAGGGTTTCGCCACGGCCGCAGCTCGGACAGAAAGGAAACTGTAATCCGTCCGTGCCCGGTGTCAACGGAGCGTGATTTCCCCGGAAATTCCCACTGTCGCGCCGCACCATTCGCCGGTATAACCCTCGTCCCGCGCAGGCCGCGACTCGAACGGGTAACGCGGTGGGGGAGTCTAATGTGGCAGGAGCTGATACAAAGCCCGAACGCCTGCATACGGTGGTTATTCTGCACGCCGCGGCAAGCGTGTTGATCCAGTCGGTCTGGTTTGCCATTTCGAGCATGATGCCGGTACTCGCGCGGAAACGCTTTGCCGCAGGAGACTGGGAAACGCTTTACATTACCGCTGCCGTTCCGACGTTTCTCGTCATGTCCATTTTTTGGAACGGGCTGCTGCAGCGATTGCGGCTGCGGCGTTATTTGCTTGTCCATGCGGCCAGTGTCTGCATTCCGCTTGTCATCGCCGGAGTCGCCACTCGGTTTGAACATCTGCTGATCGCGCACGTGCTCGCTGCCATCGGCGTGTCAGGTTGGACGCCGGCATCGGGGGATGTGCTCAAGCGTCTTTATGTTCCCGGTATTCGCGGCCGCGCGTACGCCGGCGTCAATTCCGGCATTTTTCTCGGCATGACGTTGTTCAGTTTTCTCATTGGTCGCGCGCTCGACTTCGACGAGAATTCGTTTCGGGTTTACCTGCCGGTGGCGGCCGGCATGTATGCGACCGGGATACTGGCGCTGCGTTGGATCATTGAAAGCCGTTTAACGCGGCACGAAATTGTCGAACCCTCGTCCGCATATGAGCCGATTCGATTGTCTTCGCTATTTGCCCCCGTGCTGCGGATGCGCACGGTTCTCGCGGCCGATCGGACATTTTATGCCTATGAAGTCGCCTTCATGACCTACGGAATCGGCTGGATGATTTGCAACGCGCTGCTGCCAGTTCTGGCCACTGATCGCCTGCACATGACCTACGGCGAATTCGGCACGTGGTCACAGACCATGTATGCATTCGGACTGCTCGCGCTGACCTTTCCGATGGGCTGGTTGATGGATCGCATCGGCCCTGCTCGAACCTCGGCGGTGTCATTCATCTGGCTCGGACTCTATCCCGTCGCGCTGCTGATGTGCGGGGATGCGCACCACGTGGCAATCGCATCAGCGATGTATGGCGGGGCAATGGCCGGCGTCAATCTGACCTGGATGCTGGGACCGGTTTCGCTGGCTCCGACGCCGGAGAAAGTTGCCCATTATGTGGCCATTCATACTACGTTGGTCGGCCTGCGCGGGGTATTAGCCCAAGGCCTGGGCATGGTGCTCTATCGGCTTACCGGCAATTTTGAGTGGCCGCTCTTGATCGCCGCTGCGGCGTTTGTCTGGGCAGCCTGGAAGATGTATACGCTGGGTCGATTGATCGCAGCTCGGCCGGGGAATTCGGAGATCAGACCCTAGCGTCGTGCGAGTTTGACCTGCACTTGGGCACGCTTGACGGCCCTTTGCCGCTTGGTGAAGGCCTCGTCGGTGACCATGGGCAGTGACCGTGCTTCCGTCAGTGCCTTCTCGGCGGCGGGGGGGGCGATGTCCGCTTGTTTCTTTGCTTGTTCGGTAAGCAGTGTCAATCGGTTGTCTACGACCTGTGCAAAGCCGCCATCGACAAAGAACGTATGATTGCCCTGGGGTGATTCGATACGCAATGTGCCAATGCCCATCCGACACACGAGCGGGGCGCGGTTGGGCAGTATGCCGACCTCGCCGTCATGTGCGGGAAACGCAACAAAAGTCGCCTGGGTGTCCAGAACAATCTTTTCCGGCGTCACCACGCTGCACTGAAATGTCGTTGACTTCGCCATGTTCGATTTCTTTGACTTCAGATGCCCTTGGTCCGCCGAAAGCGGAATTAATCCGGTTTAACCCTTTGCAAGTTTCTCGGCCTTCGCCGCGGCATCTTCGATCGTTCCGACATACA
>CAZKIN010000022.1:13875-15325 GCA_964552515.1 uncultured Phycisphaeraceae bacterium | reverse complement strand
CCCTTTGCAAGTTTCTCGGCCTTCGCCGCGGCATCTTCGATCGTTCCGACATACATGAATGCCTGTTCGGACAGATGGTCCCACTTGCCGTCGCACAATTCCTCGAATGAACGAATGGTTTCATCGCGAGACGTATAAATTCCCGGGAATCCCGTGAACTGTTCGGCCACAAAGAACGGCTGCGACAGGAAGCGCTCAATCTTGCGCGCTCGCGCAACCACGATCTTGTCGTCTTCGCTGAGTTCATCGACACCGAGAATGGCGATGATGTCCTGCAAGTCCTTGTATCGCTGCAAGATCTGCTGCACGCGACGCGCGATGGCGTAATGCCGTTCGCCGATGATTTCCGGCGCGACGATGCGGCTGCTCGACGCAAGGGGATCCACCGCCGGATAAATGCCCTTTTCGGCGATACCGCGTTCGAGATTGACCGTGCTGTCCAAGTGCGCGAATGCGGTCGCCGGTGCTGGGTCGGTATAATCGTCCGCAGGAACGTAAATCGCCTGAATACTGGTTACGGCACCGCGCGTGGTAGATGTAATTCGTTCCTGCAGTTCACCCATTTCGGTAGCCAGGGTTGGCTGATAACCGACGGCCGAGGGCATACGACCCAGAAGCGCCGATACTTCCGAACCCGCCTGAGTGAAGCGGAAAATATTATCAATGAAGAGCAGTGTGTCCGCACCGGTTTGATCGCGGAAATGTTCGGCCATGGTGAGTGCCGACAACGCAACGCGAAGTCGCGCGCCCGGTGGTTCGTTCATCTGGCCGAACACCATAACGGTTTGATCGATGACCCGCTTGCCGGTGTCACCAATCTTCGCTTCCTGCATTTCAAGCCAAAGGTCATTACCTTCGCGTGTGCGCTCACCAACGCCCGCGAAGCAGGAATAGCCGCTGTGAAAACGTGCGAGTCGGGCGATAAGCTCCTGAATAATAACGGTCTTGCCTACACCGGCACCGCCGAACAGGCCGGCCTTACCGCCACGAACCAGCGGACAAAGCAAGTCGATGACCTTGATGCCGGTTTCGAACAGCTCGGTCTTGGAGGACAGATCCGACATTTCCGGTGGAGCATGGTGAATGGGTTTGCGGGCGGTGGCTGCAACCGGACCCAAGGCGTCGATTGGTTCCCCCACCAGATTGAACACGCGACCCAATGTGGCCTCACCAACCGGAACCGTAACCGCCTGGCCGGTGTCAGTGATGGCCGAACCGCGTTGCAAGCCGTCGGTGGAGCCCAGCGCGACGGCGCGAAGCCGTCCGCCGCCCAGATGCTGCGCGACTTCGCACCACAGCGTTTCCTTTTGCTTCTCCCCCAGCACGACACGCTCGACATCCACTTTCAGCGCGTTGTATAGCTTGGGCAGGTGCGCATCATCAAACTGCGCATCCAGCGTGGAGCCGATGACCTGAGTAACTTTACCGATGTTTGTCGTTGCAGCCATAA
>CAZKIN010000022.1:8732-13775 GCA_964552515.1 uncultured Phycisphaeraceae bacterium | reverse complement strand
TAGGAAATTGCGTTCGCCCCTCCCACAATATCCAACAGTTCCATTGTAATGTGCGTCTGCCGCGCCCGGTTATACTTACTGGACAGTGCTTGAATCATGTCGCCGGCCGCATCGGTCGCGGCCTTCATGGCCACCATGCGGGCGAGTTGCTCGCTGACCGCCGCGTCGGTAAAGCACTGAAACAAGCGCGCCCGTACGTTGGCCGGAAGCAATTCATCGAGGAGTTCTTTCGGCTCCGGCGAATACTCGTACTCGGCGCGCGGTCCTCGCTTTACCTCAGCAGCACCACTCGGTTCCTTCGCGATCGGCAGCAACTGGATCGTCGTCGGACTTTGCTGACCGGCGGAAATGAACCGCATGTAGGTAACATGCACCGATGCCAATTCACCCTTGGTGAATCGCGCCATCAGGTCATTGGCAATCGGCTCCACCGTGTCAAATCGCGGCGCGTCGGCGATATGCGTGATTCGTTCGGCCACTTCGCGTTTCAGAAAGCGGAAGTAGCCAATGCCTTTCTTGCCGACCATGTGTACATCGGTCGACCGACCCGCTTTAGCGGCTTCATCAAGGTGAGCAATCGCCATGCGCAGCACATTCGCATTGTAGCCGCCGCACAGGCCACGCATGCTGGTGAGCACTACCATTGCCGATTTATTGACGCCTTCCGGCTTCTTCATCAGCGGGTGTTCGATGTTGCCCACGGCCCCCGACAGGTCCGCGACAAGTTCAGCCAGCTTTTCAGTGTACGGCTTTGTGGCGGTGGCACGGGTGAACGCCGCCTGAAAGCGCGCCGTGGCGATGAGCTGCATCGTCCGCGTGATCTTGCGGATGTTGCGCACCGCTTTGCGTCGTTTTACCAGTAAGCGTCGATTCGCCATGCTCAATCACCGATAAGTGACATTAAAATGTCACGCAACCTTTACGTTTTCCTTGACCCACCGCGCCTTGAACTCAGTTACCACTTGGCCGATCTTGGCGGCCAGTGCCTCGGGCATGTCACCGGTCTTGGTCAGTTCTTCCATAATTTCCGGAAACTCGTCGCGGAAATGCTTCAACATGGCCGCTTCAAAGGCGAGCACCTTGTTGACGGGTAGATCGTCCAGGTAGCCCTTGGTGCCTGCGAAAATGCTGATCACCTGTTCAGAAACATGGTACGGGCGGTATTGGGCCTGTTTCAGCAATTCCACCATGCGCTTGCCGCGATCCAGCTGCCGCTGGGTGGCCGTGTCGAGTTCTGTTCCCAATTGCGCGAACGCTTCGAGAGCGCGGAACGAGGCCAGGTCCAGTCGCAGTGACCCGGCGATCTTCTTCATGGCCTTGCGCTGGGCATTACCACCGACGCGCGACACGCTGATACCTACGTTAACTGCGGGGCGCACACCGGCGAAGAAAAGGTCCGGCTCCAGGTAAATTTGTCCGTCGGTGATGGAGATGACGTTCGTCGGAATATACGCCGACACTTCGCCTTCCAGTGTTTCAATGATCGGCAGGGCGGTCATCGACCCACCGCTGTCCGGAAACTTATGCACACGATACTTGTCTTTGTCCGGCAGTGTCGCCAGCCACGCTTCCGCGCGATGTTTGCCATGCGGACGGTGGAACAATCCCAACTCGTCGTCCGGCCGATGTTCCGGCTGCGCTTTCAATCCCTGCGGATGCTTCTTTACCTTGGCACGGTCACGCAAGTCGGCCGCCGAATTCTTTTCCACCACCGCGAATTCCTCGCGCATCTTTACGCTGCGCTCCAGCAATCGGGAGTGCAGGTAGAAAACGTCGCCCGGATACGCTTCACGTCCCGGCGGACGACGCAGCAACAATGAGAGCTGGCGATAGGCCTGCGCCTGTTTTGACAAATCGTCATACACACACAGCGTCGCCCGACCTTGCTGATACATGAAATATTCGGCCATGGCCGCGCCGGCGTAAGGTGCGATGTATTGCAGCGGCGCGGGGTCTGATGAACCGGCAGAAACAACGACGGTGTAGTCCATGGCTCCGCATTCACGGAGTTTCTCAACGAGGCCGACGACCGTCGATTCCTTCAGACCAATAGCGACATAGACGCAAATCACGTCGCCGCCTTTTTGATTGATGATCGTATCGATGGCGATGGCGGTCTTGCCGGTTTTGCGGTCGCCGATGATCAACTCGCGTTGGCCGCGGCCGATCGGAATCATGCTGTCGATGGCCTTGATGCCGGTCTGCAGCGGCTCGGTAACCGGCTGGCGCTCAGCGATCCCCGGCGCTTTGAACTCCAGCGGCCGGCGGTGGGGGGTTTCGATAACACCGAGTCCATCGAGAGGGCGCCCCAGCGGATCGATGACCCGTCCGATTACTTTTTCGCCGACCGGGATACTGAGAAGCTCGCCGGTGCGCCGAACTTCGTCGCCTTCCCTGATCCCGAGAAAATCACCAAGGATAACGACGCCGACGGAGTTCTCCTCCAGGTTGAAGACTTGTCCGAACGAGCCGTCACTGAAAGCCACGCGTTCGCCGGCCATGGCATTGCCCAGGCCGTAGACGCGCGCGATGCCGTCACCCACCTCCAGCACGCGTCCGACTTCGGAAACGTCGACGGCGCTGCGGTATTGACGAATCTCTTCGCTGATGACTGACGAAATCTCATCGACTTTAAATTTCATGCCTCACCCATCTTGTGTCGCGCCGGAAAATCTCCGGCGAGTTCTAACTTCGTGGCACCCGTTCGTCCCTGCAGGCTGCGTTCGACGCCTGACCGGGCTGTGACAACAATCATTCGGAAACCAACGACCTTCCGGAGTGAATCTCTTTCGCTCCTCGCTCGGCCAGATTCTCAGACATTTGACGCAGTCGCGTCGCCACACTGCCGTCGAACTTCACGTCGCCGATCTGCATGATCAGCCCGCCAAGCATGTCCGGATCGACCGCTTCAACCAGTTCGGGCTCTTTGCCGGCATAATGCTTTGCCGCTTTGCGGATTTCCACGCGCTGCGTGTCATCCAGTGGCACCGCACTGCGCACATGCACATCCACGAATCCGCGCAAATCGGCATGGGCCTGGCGGAATTGCTCGATGATTTCCGGCACCAGCCCCAGTCGATCCTTGCGGTTGATGACCTGCAAGGTATCGGCAAGCAGCTCGCTTACCCGTCCGCGCAGGGCCTTGTCGATAAACTGCCTTCGCTCATCCACGTCTACGGTGGGACTTGCGAAGAATTCAGCAATCTCGGGATGGCCTTGCAGGTATTTTCCCAGGTCGAGAAGTTCCTCGCGCAACCCATCCGCTTCCTTCTGCGACTCCGCCAATTGCAGAATCGCGTTCGCATAGATTCGCGCTAAGGCGATCGCTTTATTACTGATATTCGCCATTCGATAGTCGCGCCCTGGGCCAACCGGTTACCGGCTGGTCCCTAGTTCCTGCTTGCCTTGCGCAATTCATCCAGAGACTCGCTGATCAGCCGCGAATGCTCCTGCGCGTTTACCTCTTTGCGAATGACCTTGGACGCCACCTCTGTCGCCAGCTTCGCGCCCAGGTCATAAATCTGCTTGATGGCCGTGTCTGATGCGATTCCGATTTCTCGCTTGGCACGTTCGATCAACTTGACCGCTTCCGCCTTGGCGTCTTCTTCGATCTTGCGTTTCACTGCTTCCGCGTCCTTGCGGCCCTCATCTACAATCGCTGACGCTTTCGCGTTTGCGGATTGCAACTGTTCGGTGTACTCGCGGAGGCGAGCTTCGGCGTCTTCGCGGTCCTTCTTCGCCTGGGCGAGCGAATCACGAATAAATTCCTCGCGCTTCTGCAGAGCGCCCAGAATCGGCCCCCACGCAAACTTGCCGAGGACAATCAGCACCAGGACGAAGATCACCATCGTCCACAGCGCGTTGCCCACGTCACCGGCGAAGGGGTTCGCACCACCCTCGGCGCCGCCCGACGCCAGCGCCGGCGCTGCCAAAAGCAGCAGCACGGAAAAACCAGCTATCAATCGCATACTCATACATCCACCGTAGGGTACGCTTCAGCGGCAACACACCGCCAACTGAACGACAACAGACACCAAACGCGATCGGACTCGCGATCAATAGACTTACAGAACCGCAAGCAGTCCAACCACCACCGCAAACAGCGTCGCGCCTTCGATCATGGCCGCGGTAATGATCATGCCCGTGCTGATCTGACCCGCAACTTCCGGCTGGCGTGCCATGGATTCCACAGCGCTGCTGCCGATGCGACCGATGCCTGCCGCGCCGCCCATGATGACCAGACCTGCGCCGATCGCGCCGCCGAGCTTCCGCGCACCATCGGTGGTCAGGAAAGTCGCCGACTCATGCGCGCCGCTCGCACCCGGAGCCGGATCGGCCGCCTGGCTGCGTGACGTGCCCGCAAACAGCAGGGCAATGCCGCCCACCAACATCCACAACGCCAACTTCGATGTACTCTTGCTCATATCAATTCCTGCCTTCATCTTCGAACCACCGTGCGAGGCCGGTAATTCAATCCATCTCGCCATCGCTGCTAAGCCTCACGACCCGACTACCCCGCGCTCTTCCGGGCATGGCGATTTATTCTGTTGCCGCGGGACTTTGGCCCGCTTGAATTTTCAATTCTCCAAGGCGACTGCTCGCCGCCGCTCAATGCGCATGCGCTTTCGCGTGACCATGACCATGGTCGTGGTCATGCGCATCGTGAGCATGATCATCATGGTGTTCATCATGATGAAACACCACCGACATGCCGATGAACAGCGTCGTCAAAAACGTAAAGATAAACGCTTGCAAAAAAGCGACGAATACTTCGAGCAGCGTAATGGCAACACTTCCCAGCACGGCCGGTATCGCCACGGCCAATCCGCCCGCTGCGCCCATCGCCGTACCGGCGCTCAGGATAAATCCAACGAGTACAGCCAGCAGAATGTGACCGGCCATCATGTTTGCGAAGAGTCGAACTGCCAGCGCGAAAATCTTTGCCACCAATCCTATGAGTTCCACCGGCACCAGCAGCGGCGCGAGCCAGAGTGGACCGGGACAAAAGTGCGCCAGGTAATGTGTTCCGCCGAGTCGCAAGCC
>CAZKIN010000022.1:5684-8632 GCA_964552515.1 uncultured Phycisphaeraceae bacterium | reverse complement strand
ATCGCTTCGACGAAATTCGCCGATCCGGTGGGAACCAACTTGTCCACTTCGCTCGTGCCGCGGCGCTTACGCACCACTATCGGCATGAACAGAATAAGCAGCACGCCCGCGACGATCATCATGATGATCTGGTCGCTGAAAATCGTGATCTCACCTTTGGGAGTCAGCAACCCAAGATCATACTTCGGGTGCCATCCGGGCAATTGATGTTGCACGACGTGATCCAACGGATTGCCGCTGGCCAACATCGTCGTCATCATTCCGCCCATGCTCGACCTGCTTCCTTTCGTTCGACTTCTTCTTCTGTTCTCAATCTCAAATCTTGAGATCAAGAATTGTTATTCGCAGATTGCCTTGAACCGACAGTCGCTACCAGGAACCGCGTATCCACCACCAGCAGCACCGCGTAGCTGATCGCCAGCCAGATGAGGAGCGGATTTCGCTCAAACCACCCGGCCAGGGCGACCGCCAACCCTCCGCCGGCAACCAGCGCCAGCCGCAACGCCATGCACGCGCCCATTATGGAGAGCGCCGCACTTGCTGGCCTGCCGCGCGACATCACCGCTGGAACCGCGCCGACGACTGAGGCAAAAAGGCTGACCAGAATTCCGGCCGCCATCGCCTCTACGCCACTGGAGCCGGCCACTCGCTGCGTCGGAAACCACCCAACCGCGCCCAAGAGTATTGCCACACCGACCGCTTCAAGAACAAACCGACCGAAGCTCAATCTTCGCGGCTCGGTCATCATTTTGCATTTGCATCATCACGGTCGACTTCGGCGTCTTCTACTTTCGCTGCCCGACTCGCCGCCAGAGATTGCCGAATCAGGTTATACCCGCCGCCGACGATTCCGAGGATCGAGCCGATTAATACTCCCTTGGGGCTCGAACCATAGTGGGAATCGATCCAGTAGCCGATCAAAGCGAAGCCGGCGACCGCGCCTGCAACCTCAAACCCGATTCCGGAAAACCGTACCCAGATCGGAAGCGGCTTTTTGTCTTTGGACATTCTGCGGGACTGCCTTTCTTTGGCCTGACTTTGTACCAAAAAAGTACAAAGTCCGCGTGTTTGCTCCCGCGACCCGCCCAACGCTGTTCCCAGCACTGCGGGGCCGCAGTCTAGCAGTCCCTATTCCGCGCTTCAAGTGGCGATTTTGCAAGAAATTAATGTCAACCCGGCGGCCAAGATCGGTCACAGCATCACGCCTTACCCATGGCCATTTTCGCGATAGAATGGGCCGACGTTGGGACGAGAATGGGTTGGAATGACAGCGCGTACCGAGCCGAGAGCATAAATATCAACGGAATTAATGAAATGTCAATGCACTTAGCGATAGTGGGAGCAACTGGGGCGGTAGGCCGGGAAGTTTGCGCTATCCTGGCACAGCGCAAGACCAATGTGACACACGTCAGTCTCTTCGCATCATCTCGAAGCGCGGGTCAATCGATGACGGTGCGCGGCAAGTCGACGCCGGTTCAAGAGCTAAACGCGCGCAGCTTTGAAGGCGTGAATGCCGCCATATTTAGTGCAGGTGCGGAACGCAGTCGTGCATTTGCACCAATCGCTGTGCTGGCGGGCGCGATTGTCATCGACAACTCCTCCGCCTTCCGCATGGAAAATGCCGTACCGCTGGTCGTGCCCGATATCAACGATGCGGACGCCGGAAAACACCAGGGAATCATTGCCGTACCCAACTGCTCCGCGATCATCCTGTGCATGGCGGTCTGGCCACTGCACCGCATCAATCCCATCAAACGAATTGTGGTCAGCACTTACCAGGCCGCCAGCGGCGCGGGAGCGGCCGCGATGGAAGAACTTCGAACGCAAACCGTCGATGTTCTCGCCGGACGACCTGCCAACCCGAAGGTCTTTCCCCATCCCATTGCGTTCAATCTCTTCTCGCACAATACGCCCGTTGGGCCCGACGGCTACAACGGTGAAGAACGCAAATTGATCGAGGAAACCCGCAAAATCATGCATGCGCCCAACCTCGCTCTGACGGCTACCTGTGTCCGTGTGCCGGTGTATCGCGCGCACAGCGAATCCATCAACCTGACTTTCGAGCGCCCGATGACACCCGACGAAGCGCGCAAAATTCTTTCCGCCGCGCCGGGCATTCGCGTGGTCGATGACGTCGCCGCTGGCAAATTCCCGATGCCCATCGAAGCGGCGGGTGGTGACGATGTCCTGGTTGGTAGAATCCGCCAAGATGTCAGCCAACCCGACGGCCGCGGACTCGACATGTTTGTATGCGGTGATCAACTCCGCAAAGGTGCGGCGCTGACTGCCGTCCAAATCCTCGAATTGCTTTGCCCCTGACCGCTCTGCGCGGATACCATGTACGGACGTTGGAAACGAGAGGCGCATTGTCCGATGCATGACCATTCACTGAGAACGCTCAACGGCAATGTTCTCGGCGCCGGCGGCCTCATCGCCCGCAAGATGCCGGGTTACGAACACCGCGCCCCGCAGGTGGCCATGGCCGCCGCAGTCGCCGAAGCCTTTGAAAAGCAGAATCACCTGATGGTCGAGGCCGGAACCGGCGTCGGCAAGAGCTTCGCATACCTTGTTCCCGCCATCGATCGCGCCCTGCATCACGGGCAGCGCGTAGTCATCAGCACCCACACCATAGCCCTGCAGGAACAGCTCATGCACAAGGATATTCCCTTCCTGCAGAGCGTAATTCCCGACAATTTCCTGGCTGTTCTGGTGAAAGGCCGCTCCAACTATCTCGGCCTGCGTCGCCTCGCCCGCGCCAGTCAGCGCCAAACGGTCTTGTTCGATGCCAAAGGTCAGGTTGCCGAACTGCACCGCATCGAGGATTGGGCCTATCAGACGCAGGACGGTTCACTCGCGGACATGGAAGAACAACCCTCGCTGGAAGTATGGGACCGCGTACGCAGCGAGCATGACGACTGCCTCGGGCGGAAATGCCCTACTTACGGACC
>CAZKIN010000022.1:2355-5584 GCA_964552515.1 uncultured Phycisphaeraceae bacterium | reverse complement strand
ACGCGCTCGCCGCCGTGCGTGAAGCACGTGCCGCGGGCGAAGATTACTTTCAATCCCTTTCCGAGTGGGCACGCGACCGTTCCGAATCGGTCCTGCGCTTTCGCCAGCCTCCGCAGGTCGGACAGGGACTCTCGCCCGCATTGCGCGAACTCAAGCAACAAATTGCCGGAATATGCGCCGGTGCCGCCGACGAAAGCGATCAGTCGGAACTGGCGGCCATGGAAGGGCGGTGCCACGCACTGGCACTTTCCGTTGAGGGATGGCACGCCCAGGCCTCGGACGGCTGGGTCTATTGGGTGGAGGCAGCGACTGGTGTGCGCAAGCGCGTGACGCTCTGCGGCCGTCCCATCAATGTCGGTCCGATGCTGAAGGAGTTGCTCTTCGATCGTGTGAAAAGCGTCGTGATGACCTCGGCCACTCTCACCGTCGCCGGCGACGAACCCTTCGGCTACTTGCGCGGAAGACTCGGCCTTGATGATGTACGCGGTGTCGCCCTTGGTTCGCCGTTCGATTATCGACAGCAAATGAAAGTCTATGTACGCACGGGTATGCCTGACCCTTCGTCCGGGTCCGCCTTCACCACCCGCGCCTGCGAAGCGATGAAAGATTATCTTCGCCGTTCCGGTGGTCGTGCGTTCGTGCTCTTCACCAGTTACGGGATGCTCCGCGAGTGTGCCGAGTTGATGCGTTCATTTCTCGACGCGGAAGAAATGCCGCTGCTTGTTCAAGGGCAGGGACTTCCGCGCGGAAAAATGCTCGAGCGTTTCCGCAGCGTCGCGCGCAGCGTCCTTTTCGGCACCGACACCTTCTGGGCGGGGGTTGACGTCCCCGGCGATGCGCTCAGCAACGTCATCATCGTCAAACTTCCCTTTGCCGCGCCGAACGATCCAATGGTCGAAGCGCGCATCGAGAGTATCCGCGAGCAGGGCGGGAACCCCTTCATGGAATTCCAGGTGCCCGAGGCCATCCTCAAATTTCGCCAGGGAGTCGGGCGACTCATCCGTACGAAAACCGACACTGGCATGATCGTCATTCTGGACCCGCGCGTGGTGACCAAACCCTACGGCAAACGCTTTCTCCAGGCCCTTCCGGAATGTGAAATCACCATGGAACAGGACGAAACCTGACGCAACCGGCTTCTTTCCTCGCGTGATTCCCTTACGGCCAAAATATTTCGGGCAGCGATCCGAATTCCCATTGGGATGAACGAATACAGCGGACGCGGAGCTTCGCCCTTTTCGGACCATCAGCCATTATTCGAGGAGTCTGGTCATGCATGCCCAAACGCGAATGTCGCCACTTACGGCGTTTTTCTTCGGCCTGTTCGGCGTCGGCGCGGTGGCCGTTGCCTCGGGCGCGGCCATTGTTCTGTACACCATAGACATGGTGGATCGGCACTTCGGTTCGGCCATGGGCATTGTCGAAAATGCCGCTGCCAACCTGCCGGAGTTCATCGAGGGTCTGCCACCGGCCATCAAAGACGCGCTCCATGACCGCCGCGCGCCGGAATACGCCGCCAACATTGAAACCACCGTGGAGATGGTGGAACCCGCCAAAGGACAGTCGCGGTTTCCAACCGTCACCATCCGCAACAAGGGCAATGAACTCGTTTCGCTGCTGACCGTGCGCGTCGCCGCCCTTGATGCGCAGGGCCGGGCCTTCCAGGAATGGACTACCGTCGCCGCAACGCCGATCGGTATCGAGGACGAGTGGCGCGGACCGCTCCTGCCCGGCAGCACGCGACACGTCGTTCTCGATCATGGTTGCTATTTTGATCAGCGCGACGCGGTCACGCTCTCTGTTGAGATCGCCGACGTACGCGTCTGGACTTCGCCGGTTTCGGAAATGCAGGCCAGCGCAGTGAACCCGTAGTTGCGGCGACCTTGGGAACGTGACATCGATTTGTCACACTGCCGGACCATCGACCTTCACCAAGCAGAACGGCCCGACGATCACAGGATCGCCGGGCCGTTTCTTTACTTGTTACTGCGCTTCCCGTTGGGAAACTAGTTCGTCAGGCTTCCCGCTTCCGCCGCCGGCTTCTGTTCGGCCGTCGCCTTGGTCGGTACCGCAATTACGCTGAGCTTGCGCTCCGGCGTATAGTATTTGCGGAAAACGCCCTTCACCTGTTCCACCGTGAACTGCGGATAGGCATCCTTCTCCCGCTTGATTTCCTTGAGATCGCGTCCGTGCAGATCGTGATGCTCCAGCACTTCCAGCCAATAGGCTGGCTCGCGCATCGACGTATCCAGATTGTTCAGCACCTGCTTCTTGGCATTCTCCAGTTCTTCCTCGGTCGGACCCTTTTCCGCGAATTCCTGGTAGATGCGATGCACTTCCTCAACCACCTTGTCGGCGTTCTGCGGATCGCACGGCGCACCGGCTCCGAATCGTCCGGAGTCTTCATACACCCATGACGGCGTGGCCCGTCCGCGAATCGAATAGACAATCGCCAGTTCTTCGCGGATGCGCTTCACCAGGCGGCTGCTCAGGATTTCCGATGCCAGCTCCATGGCCCGCGAGTCCTGCACGTTGCGTCCTTCAGTGCCCACAAAACCCGCGATCGCCATCGCCTGCGGCGTCACCGTGTCCACTTCAATCTTCTTCACCAGCGGACCGGTGGTGCGCGCCAGCTTGCGCATTTTCTTGAGGTTGTCCGCCGTTCGCGGGCGCGTCGGCAGCGAACCGATGTATTTCTCCACCAGCGGCATCACCTTCTCCAGCGACATATCGCCGACGATCGCCACTTCGATCGGGGCCTTTTCGCGCAACTGGTTGAACCACTCCTGAGCAGCCGTGACTGACTGCCCGTCAATCACTTCCTTGGTCGGAAATGCCAGACGCGGGTCACCACCGGACATTAAATCTTCAACCGCCTCCATCGCCTTGAAGCGCGGCAGCTTCGCCAGCATTTCAATTTGCTGGAGCGATTCCTGTTTCCAGTTCTTGAATGCCGGTTCTTCAATGATGCCGTCCGTCAGCAGCGCATGAGCTTTCTGCAGACCGATTTCCAGGTCCGCCGGAGAACCGGAAATGTCGATGCCCAGCGAATCGCCGCCGCGACCGCCACGCACTTCAATGTTCTTGCCCGTCATGATGTCCCGCATGGCGGTGGACGGCACGCGACTGGTCGCCGCTTCATTGATCGCCAGTGTCGCCACCTCGGTAATGCCCGAATTGGCCTTGGACTCTTCAATGTCACCGCCCGCGAGACTGATCGTCATCCACA
>CAZKIN010000022.1:0-2255 GCA_964552515.1 uncultured Phycisphaeraceae bacterium | reverse complement strand
GAATTGGCCTTGGACTCTTCAATGTCACCGCCCGCGAGACTGATCGTCATCCACACGGTGTCTTTCTTGTAGTCCATGTAGCGATGGTGCACACGCACGCCATTGCTCAGCCACGCGCTGGTGATGCCCAGGTCCGGATCGGTGGCACTTTCAACCACTTTGCCCGGTTCCGGCAGCTTGGCCAGCAGCTCGGCAATTGCTGCATCTTCCTTCACCGGCTCCACTTTCTTGGCCCACCCGGCCTTGGCCGCTGCCATGACTTCGTCATCGGTGGGAACCTTGATGCCTTCGCCTTCCTTCATGGTGACGACATACGCAAAGGTGCCGGGCTCGAAGTGCTTCTTGAACGATCCGGTTACTTCCTCCAGGGTCACGCTCGGGATTAACTGTTCATACAATGCCAGTTCCTGCTTGGCCGACATGACCGGCTCTTCACTGTTCACACCCGAAAGCATGCCGAAGAGATGCCGACGGGCATTCACCGTGGGTTCAGTTTCCACGCGGTGCTTTGCCGACGACAGGATTTCCTTCTTCGCCAAATCCAGTTCGCGCTGCGTAAAACCAAACTCCCGCGCCCGCAGAACTTCCGCGATCAACTCGTCGAGCATCTTGTTCCACACCGCGGGCTCGCCTGTTGCGGAAGCATTGGCCATCACCGCTTCCTGGAAGAAATCGCTCACGCTCGACGAAGCCTGCGTGTAGCTCGCTTCGCCCTTGTTGATGCGATTCGCGTGCCGGCGATTGACGATCCAGTCGCCGATTTCCTCCACCAGCTCATTCCGCCACTGTTCCGTGGTGGTGGTCGGCGGACGGCCAGGTCGCAGTGACAGCAGCTCGACATCACAGCTCGACAGTTCAGCATCCGTCACCACCATGCTGCGCTCGGTGGTGAACATCTTGAATTCCGCGCCCATATCCTTCCGCGCGGGCTTTTCCGGAACATAGGTACCGAACCACTTCTCAATCAGCGGAATGGATCGCTCCGCCGGGGCATCACCCACCATCAACACCGTCACATTTTCCGGCCGATACCACGCACGGTAATAATCCTCAAACTGATCGCGATTCGCCGTCGCCAGCACTTTTTCGTCGCCGATCGGCAAACGCTGCGCAAACCGCGAACCCTCAAACAACCGCGGCCACAGCTTGTCGCGAATGCGCTGAAACGCGCTCTTGCCGGAACGTGCCTCTTCCAGCACCACGCCGCGCTCCTTGTCGATTTCTTCCTGCAGCAGCGAAGTGCGGAAGGCATAGTCGCTCAGTACGGTCAGCCCCTTGTCAATCGTCGCTTCCTCCGTATCCGGAAGGAAGAGCATGTAGGCGGTTTGATCGAGGCTGGTAAAGGCGTTGAGGTCTGCGCCGAATTCCAAGCCAATGCTCTCGAAATACGGAATGAGCGTGCCCGGCGGAAAATTTTCCGATCCGTTGAAGCACATGTGCTCCAGGAAGTGCGCCAGTCCGCGCTGCTCTTCCGTTTCATTGAGCGAGCCGGAGTCCACGTGAATCATCGCACCCATCTTGCCCGGCGGATTGTTGTGCTGGCGATACATCCACCGCACCCCGTTCTTCAGCTTGCCTTCGGTGATGTTCTCATCCTTGGGCAGGGGACCGGCCTGTGTCATCGTGCCACACAGGGTCAACAACGCCGCGCAGACACCCAACCATCTCTTGCTCTGCATGCTGCTCGCTCTCATCACAATCGTTCTCTGGTTCGAAAAATGAGTTGGACAGTCCGTACGCTGGACCGCCGCACAGTTCGGATCGTACTACTGACGCTAACCGTTTCGTCGTGAAGGATCGCCGGAAAGTCCACCACCCCGCCGCCGACCTTGAAACAACGTAGACCCTCTAGGTTACGCCCCCTTGATCCCGTCGGCAAACCGCAGTCGTGTATTCTTGTCAAAAAAAGTGTGTTGCCCTTTTAGCGGAATGTGGCCGCACCGACCGAACGGGGATGAGTTTGGAAAGGGAATTGGCCTGCAATCGTGACGGCAATTGCCGGAAGTTCACACCAGAGCAGACACATCCACACCCAGCGCCTTGGCAATCTTCCTGATGGTCCGCATCGTGGTATGGTCGGGATTCCGTTCGATTCGTGAAATCTGCGACTGCGGCAGTTTCATCCGATCACCCAATTGCTTTTGGGTCAGACCCGCCGCCTTTCGCGCCTTGGCGATTCGCTGCCCGGCAAGCTCCAGGGCGAACTGATCGGCATTGATAAACTCCGCGTCGCCGCGCTCCAGCCGATCCACCGC
>CAZKIN010000021.1:4962-28609 GCA_964552515.1 uncultured Phycisphaeraceae bacterium | reverse complement strand
TCTTCAAGTCGTCGAAGTGCAGGCCGGTGGTGGGTTCATCGAGCAGGTAGAGCGTCTTTCCAGTGGACGGTCGGCCGAGTTCGGCGGCGAGCTTGACGCGCTGGGCCTCACCGCCGGAGAGGGTAGGGGCGGATTGGCCGAGGGCTACGTAACCTAAGCCGACGTCATCGAGCGTTTGCATCAAGTGACGGATGCGCGGCACGTTTTCAAACAGGGTCAACGCCTCGGACACGCGCATGTCGAGCACGTTGGCGATGCTCTGGTTGCGGTATTGCACTTCGAGCGTTTCGGGTACGTAGCGCGCACCCTTGCAGCTTTCGCATTCGACCCAGACGTCGGGGAGGAAGTGCATTTCGATGCAGCGCTGGCCCATGCCTTCGCAGGCTTCGCAGCGGCCGCCGGCGCGGTTGAAGCTGAAGCGATTGGCGGTGTAACCGCGGATCTTACTTAGCGGGAGTTTGGCGTAGAGCTCGCGGATGGAGTCGAAGAGGCCGGTGTAGGTGGCGGGGTTGCTGGTCGGGCTGGTGCCGATGGGCGACTGGTCGACGTTGATCACCTTGTCGATCAGCTCCATGCCGATGATTTTCTGGTGACCGCCGGGTGTCAGACTGGCGCGGTGGAGGCGCGAGGCAAGAGCGGGGTAGAGAATGTCGCCGACCAGGCTGCTCTTGCCGCTGCCGGAGACCCCGGTGACGCAGGTGAAGCGCCCGAGCGGGAAGGCGACGTCGATTTCTTTGAGGTTGTTTTCGCGGGCCCCGATGACGGTGAGCCATTGCGAGTTTGTTCCGTCGAGGTTGACCTGGTGTTCAGTTGCATTCGGTTGTCCGCCCTTTTTCTTTTTGACCGTTAGGACCGGTCGCTTACGCTCGCGGTTCTGATCAGCGATTGCATTTTGTTTCCGCGAATTTTGGTCCGCAGTCGCAGCCCCAACAAGCCTGCGGTTGGATGGAACTGGGATGGCCTCCGCCCCGGAGAGGTATTTGCCGGTGAGGGAATTGCGATCTTTGCGCAGTTTTTTCGGGTTGGCCGACGCGGTGACTTCGCCGCCGAAGGTGCCGGCACCGGGACCGAAATCGAGTACGTGGTCGGCGGCATCGATCACTTCGCGGTCGTGCTCGACGAGCAGCAGGGTGTTGCCGAGATCGCGGAGTCGCTTAAGCGCATTGATGAGTCGGCGGTTGTCGCGCGGGTGCAGTCCGATGGTGGGTTCGTCGAGGACGTAGAGCACGCCGGTGAGTCCGGTGCCGATCTGGGCGGCCAGTTGGATGCGCTGGGCTTCGCCGCCGGAGAGGGTCGCGGCGCAGCGGTGCAGGCTGACATAGTTGAGGCCGACATCGACGAGGAAGCGGAGTCGCGAGGTAATTTCATGCAGCAATTCACCGGCGACTTTGCGTTCGCGCGCGGAAAGTCTGCGCGCGTCGAACCAGGCGAGAGCTTCGTCGAGTGGTTTGAGGCAGACTTCGTGGATGGTGGCGCCGGCGAAGCGCGCGGTGGCGGCTTCAGGGCGGAGGCGGCTGCCGGCGCATGAGTCGCAGGGGACTTCGGCGGCCATGTGTTCGAGGCGCTGGCGGTATTGCCAACTGGAGCGGGTGGCACGGGCGATGGATGGGAAGAAGCCGTGCCAGTGGTAACGCAAGGCACGGAGGCACGAAGGCACGGAGGCACGAAGGGGGGAGCTTGTAGTCTTTCGGTAATGATCGAAATTCACGGTGATCCAGGCATCGCCGCAACCGTGCATGATGGCGAGGCGCTCGGGTTCGGTGAGTTGGTTCCAGGCGCGGTTGGGGTCGAAACCGATGTGGTCCGCCAGCGCGAGGATGAGTGCGTGGAGGGTTGATCCGGGTGCGACGTTTTCCCAACCGGCGAGCGCGCCGTCGAGGATAGAGCGCATCGGGTGCAGGATGATGGCCGAGGGGGCGGCACCCTGCTGCACGCCAAGTCCTTCGCAGGCTTCACACCAGCCTAGTCGGCTGTTAAACGTGAAGTGGTGCGGCGAGAGTTCTTCGTAGGCGGTGCCACATGTTTGGCACGAGTGATGCTGCGAGAAGCGGAGGTCGGTGCCAAATTCCTGCCCCTTCGTGGCTCCGTGGCTTCGTGGCTCCGTGGCTTGGCGAGTCCGCCCCTTCACGGTCGCCGTACTATTGTCTTCCAACATGGTGGATGCCATGAGCACGCCGTTGCCCATGGCCAGCGTTTGTTCAACGCTTTCGGCAAGGCGGGCGCGTTTAGCGTGATGAATCACCACGCGATCGACGACGATTTCGACGCGGTGTTCACGGCGGCGGTCGAGTTCGAGCGGTGCGGCGAGTTCGTGCAGCGTGCCGTCGATGCGGGCGCGGAGGTAGCCATTGGCGCGTTCGCGGGCGAGAAGCTGTTCGTAGGTTTCCTGACCGGTTGGTGTCACCGGAGCAAGCAGCAGCACGCGCGTGCCTTCGGCGAGTTCAAGGAGACGCTCCACGATTTCGTCGCTCGTCTGCGTGCCGATGGGGGTGCGGCAGCGCGGGCAGTGCGGAATGCCGAGGCGTGCCCAGAGGACGCGCATGTAGTCGTAGATTTCGGTGATCGTGCCGACGGTGGAGCGCGGCGAGCGCGTGGTGTTTTTCTGTTCGATGCATATGGCAGGAGAAAGGCCAGTGATTTTTTCGACGCGCGGCGGCTGCATGCGCGAGAGGAACTGCCGGGCGTAGGCGCTGAGCGATTCGACGTAGCGGCGCTGGCCTTCGGCGTAGACGGTGTCGACGGCGAAGCTGCTCTTGCCGCTGCCGCTGGGTCCGCAGCAGACGGTCATGGCACTGCGCGGGAAGTTGGCGTTGATGTCTTTGAGGTTGTGCTGTTTGGCGCCGAAGACGGAGACGGTGTCGAGCGCGGTGGCATTGCCGAGTTTCGTGGATTTGACCGGTCGCCTACCCTCGCGGTTCTGATTCGGAGATCTTATCCCCGTCGCGGCTTGAAACACTTCACGCAGCGCCGCGCCGGTGTACGACGGCAGATGCGTGGCCACTTCCTCGGGTGTACCTTCGGCGAGGATGCGTCCGCCGCCTGCGCCGCCTTCGGGGCCGAGGTCAATGATCCAGTCGGCGGTTTTGATGACGTCGAGGTTGTGTTCGATGACCACGACGGTGTTGCCCGCGTCGACGAATCCGTGCAGGACGGCGAGGAGGCGTTTGATATCGGCGAAGTGCAGGCCGGTGGTCGGTTCGTCGAGGACGTAGAGCGTGCGGCCGGTGGATTTTTTGACCAGTTCGCGGGCGAGTTTGATGCGCTGCGCTTCGCCGCCGGAGAGGGTGGTGGAGGATTGGCCGAGCTTGAGGTAATCGAGTCCGACATCGTGCAATGTGCGCAGCATGCCCGCGATCTTCGGATGGTTTTCGAAATGGGTGAGTGCCTGCTGCACGTCCATGTTGAGGACGTCGGCGATGCTCTTGCCGCGGTAGAGAATTTGCAGCGTTTCGTGGTTGAATCGTTTGCCGGTGCAGACGGGGCAGGTGACCCAGATGTCGGCGAGGAAGTCCATTTCCATGCGGGTGCTGCCGTTGCCTTCGCAGGCTTCGCAGCGGCCGCCGCCTTCCTGTCCGGCGGAGACGTTGAAGCTGAAGCGGCCGGGTTTGTAGCCGCGGACTTTGGCGTCGGGCAATTGAGTGTATAGGTTGCGGACTTCGTCGAAGACTTTGATGTAGGTGGCAGGGTTGGAGCGCGGGGTGCGGCCGATGGGTGACTGATCAATGTCAATGATTTTGTCGAGGTGATCCAGTCCGTCGATGCGGTCGTGCAGGCCGGGGTGGACGTTTTCCGCGCCGTTGAGGTCGCGGGCGAGGGCTTCGCGGAGGATGTCGTTGACGAGTGAGCTTTTGCCGCTGCCGGAGACACCGGTGACGGCGACGAAGCGGGCGAGGGGGAAGCGCACGGTGAGGTTGCGGAGGTTGTTGTGCCGCGCGCCGACGACGGTGAGCCAATTCATGGCGGCGCTGGTTGGCGCGGCGGTTGGCGCCGCGGTTGGTGACGCGGCATCAGCCGGAACCGCGACCGCTTTCTTAGGTGATGGACTCTTCTTTCGCCCTCGGGTCATGACCCGAACATGATATGAACGAAGGGGAAGAATGGGTAGCGGACCTGTCGATGCAATGACTTAGAAATCTGTTTGGCTATTGAGGAATGTGAGTCGGTTTGAACCAAGGTTCGCTCATCGCGTCTGCCCCGTCGGGTAGCATGTTCGAATCGCTTGATCAACCTGTTCCTTGGTCGGCCAAGGGGAAAAGTCACCGCGAAGAAATGGTTCACAATAATCAACGATGAGGCCCGCAGTGGTTCTTGCTTCTCCCTCCAGTTCGCTAGTCAGAATGAATCGTGGTCGAAATCGAAAGAAGTCCATATTCGCCATTGGATCGAGACACGGGATAATTGCAGCAAGTCCTACCTCTTGGCGTGGATCGTATCGTCGCCACCAACGAGGCATTTTCCCGAACGCGGTGACAATGCACTCGCGTTCCAAAAAGAATTGGACAACACAGTACTTATTTATGGCTGACATTTGGTAATCGCCGCAATCACGTATTGTGAATCCATACCTCTCAACCAAGAATTGAAAACACAAATTTACGACGCGATGGAATTCGTCGAAATGGGCTTGTGATCGTTCGGACGTCATTGAACACAGCTCTTAGGGGGAAAACCTGATCGAATTAATCTGAGTTCGCTTCCTTCCGGGCGCGGTTCAGTAAGAAAAGCTATTGTTTCGATGGTTCGGGTCGGCGCGGAGCCGGTGCGCCGTCGAGTAAACCCTGCGTACTTAAGTCCTCATCAATATCCGGCCAGTGAATGCCGAATCCGCCGCCGCAAATCTGCCAGTTATTGCGCTGCGCGGGTGTGGCATCAAGCAGGCGCGGGTACCAAGTCAGCGGAACCGAAATGGTGCGGCCATCCGCCAAGTCCACGGTCAGGGAATCTTCGTCGAAGCGCACATCTGAAACGCTCTCGCCGGGTTTAGGCATTGAATTCGTCATTCCACACTTCCAAATACTGTGCTGAACTATCCATCACAATACGTTGAATGGATCGAAGCTCCTTCGGACGAAAACCGATATTGTATGCCAGTGCGACCGGTGAAAGCCAGAACTTTGCGGTGTAATCGTCGCGATCCACATGCACATGCGCGGGCTCGCCGCGATCATGGCTGTAAAAGTATATCCGATATGGCCCTATCCGGGCGACCGTCGGCATTGGAATTCCGCTTCTAATAATGAAAAGAACTCAAATTCAAACTTTTTCCCGCTTCGTTTGCCGGATCTCGCGTCGCCGGATGAACAATTCCTTAAACGCCTTGGCGATGACTTTGAGGTTGGCACCGGTCTGGTGGCCGGCGGTGCGGGGGTAGTGGTGGACGCCGATCTGGCCGATGGTGTAGCCGAGGCGGTGGGCGCGGGCGAGGATTTCGGCGTCGATCAGTGCGCCCATCGAGCGCATTTCGATTTCGTCAAACAGTTTACGCGGGTACATCTTGAAGGCGCAGTCGATGTCGCGGAGGCGGAGGTCGAGGGCGAGGTTGACGAGCATGGTCCAGCCGAAGCCGTTTACTTTGCGCATGAAGGGGTCTTTGCGGTCGAGGCGGTAGGCACTGACGATGTCGAACTTTTCCATGAGCGGCAGCAGCTTGTCGATTTCCTCAAAGTCGAACTGGCCGTCGCCGTCGGTGTAGAAGACCCACGGTTTTTTGGCTTCGCGGAATCCGCGTTGCAGCGCGCCGCCGTAACCGAGGTTAGGGCGGTTATGCACGGCGCGGACGTGGGGGAGTTCCGAGGCGAGGCGGTCGGCGATTTCGCCGGTGCGGTCCTTGCTGCCGTCGTCGACGATGATGATTTCGTAGTCGTCGGCGATGCGCTGCAGGGCCTTGATGGCCACGCGGGTGGTTTTTTCGACGTTGGCTTCTTCGTTGTAGCAGGGGAAGAAGACGCTGAGGGAGAGTGGCTTGCGCGGTGGTCGCTGCGGCACGATCGGGCTCCATGTCCGCGCACGGACCATCCGCGCCACGGTTGGCTAGTTAATACAAAGGCGACAGGAAACAGGCAACAGGCATCAGTCGACGGGAGAGGGAGATTAGCTGCGTAACCCGGTCAGGTGGATAATGCAACCGCGTTCTTGCCTTTGCGTTTGACGGCATAGAGGTTGCGGTCGGCGAAGCCGAGGAGTTCGTGGCCGGTAGTGCTGGGGTCGGTGGCGAGGGAGGCGATACCCGCGCTCATGGAAGGCGGCTTGGCGGATTTGAGGGTGGATGCGAACTGTCCGAACATGCGGATGATGCGTTCCGCGATTTCGGCCGCGGACTTGGCGGAGCAGCCCGGCAGGAGCATGATGAATTCGTCGCCGCCATAACGAATGCAGCGATCGGTTGGTCGGGTAGCCCCGCGGAGCAAATCGCCGATGAAGCGGAGAACGTCGTCGCCCGCCTTGTGTCCTTGCGTGTCATTGTGGTATTTGAAATGATCGACGTCGATCATTACGACCGACAGGTCGTGCTTGCGGGATTTCTGTTCGTCGTAGAGCCGTTCCAGCTCAGATTCCATGAAGGCACGGTTATGCAGTCGGGTGAGCGGATCGATCAGCGCCTTGTCTTCGGCCCGGCGCAGCTGGCGGTGGAACCCTTCCTGGTGGACGCGGATCTTCTCATCGACTTCATTTTCCATTCGACGCAGTTGGGTGCGCGTGCGCGCCAGTTCCCGGGCCAGTCCGCGGTAGGACTCGACCGTTTGTGCCAGGAATCCGTCATTCGGTCCCGCAGTTGTGGCGTCTTCGGAAACGCGGCTGAGCGAGCCTTCGGGATCGGCGGCGTCGCGCAACGGTTCGGCAATGCGAAGATGAAACCAGCGTATGATGGCGGCAGCGCCGCTTTGAACCGCGACAAAAATGAAGATCGCAAATACCAGGGTGGAGAGTAACCAGGGAGTGAGCAGCGATGGCGCCTGAAGCACGATGGCCATCTTACCGGCGGGTGCCGCTACTGCGCCGGGTACGAACACGGTAGTGGCGAGCAGTTGTCGATTCCCACCATCTCGAGCGCTCATGATTCTTACTTCGCCCGGACTCTGGTCCGCATCCTGAACGGCCAGGCGGAGCGCGAGATCGTCGGGATAGACGCGCGGTTCCGCCACTTCGATCGGCCATTGCGCGACACCGAGCAATTGGGAATGGGTAGCGCGATACTGGTCAAACAAAGAATGGATGTCGGCATTGGCATGGGACTGCAAAGCCGCGCGCCAGGTGGTAGCGAGTTCGAACAGGGTTTGTCGCCGGTGGCGGTGCAAAAGCAAACCGCACGTCATCGCGAACACGACCACGGCAAGGACAAATAACGCCCACGCGCGGCCACGCAGCGCGCGGGCAAACGCGGGGGTCAGCGATGGGATTACCGGCCTTGCACCGTTGTCCGCCATGATGATTGATCGTCGCATCCGGGCCGCAACTGCATTCAGAATTGGTACCGGGGCCGTTTCTTGCCGGTTTTTGAGCAATTATTATCGGAATTGGTGGGCGAATTCGTGCCCATGGCGCGGTTCCGAATGGGGTCCGTCGTAGCGAATGTCGATTGTGAAAGTGTGTTTCCGGCGACTATACTTGGTAATCGCCACCAGCTTCTTTTGGCTGGTATATGTATAAACAGCGTGGTGAAAGTGTCGAGATTCTGAACGGGCGGATTAAGAGTCGTTGACGCGGGGATCGGTCCAATCGTCGGGGGAACAGCAAGCCATGCGCAAGCAACGCCTCGATTCACTCTGTGCGGCCATGGTGCTTGCCCTGGTATGGATGGTATTCTCCGGCGGTGCCACTGTTTTGTCAGCATCTACGCCTGACGAACTAGTATTGGACGCCGTGCACACGCCCGCGTCCACTCGTTTTTGGATACGACTGTCTCCCGCGTCGGCCGTACGGATGAGCAAGTCCGGACAACGACCGGGCGCTGCCGGCAGTGCGAATCCGCAGCAGCTTCCCTTGTCCCGCGAATTGCAGGCGCAGTGCGCCAAATGGGGCGTGCAAAATATTCGCCCCGCATACCCTTTTCCCTTTAGGAATGCGGCATTGGCCGGCCAGCTGGGTCTGGATCGGGTGTACGTACTTGATGTTCCGCAAGGGACCAACACGCCGGATGTGGTACAGGAACTGCGACAAGAAGGCGGCGAAGTCGAGCAGGCGGGTACAGATATCCTGGGTGAATTGGCAGGCTCGATCCCGAATGACCCCGAGTTCACCATGCAATATGGCATGAACAATGGCGGTCAGGCCATCTGCAACCCGGCCTGTGTCATGGGGACCCCGGATGCGGATATTGATGCGGCGGAGGCGTGGATGCTGCACACGGGTGCGGCGGGCGGCGTGACCATCGCCTTCCTGGACAGCGGCATTTTTCCACATGAAGAATTTGCGGGACGAATCCTAGCGGGAATCAACGTCAACGAACCGGACAACCCCATCGGCACACTTGATACCATCGGCCACGGCACGCATGTGGCGGGCATTGCGACGGCGCGCGGCGACAATGGAATGGGAATGGCGGGCGTGCATTGGGGTGCAAACATCCTGCCGGTGAAAGTAACCAATGCGAGTGGTTTCACCAGCGGATTGCACGTAGGTAATGGCTTGATCTGGGCCGCCGATCAGGGGGCCGATGTTATCAATATGAGCCTGCAGTTCTACACTTTCACCGATTCCACCGACAATCTGGCCTACCTGGAAGATGCCACGATATACGCGCATGCGCAAGGTGCGGTGCTGGTGGCGGCGGCGGGTAACGGACCGCGCAGCGCTTGTACGATCAATGGTAATTTGTGTGTGACCAATGCGCAATGCGCGGCGGGTGAGCAATGTGTCAACGTGGTGGCATATCCCGCGAAGTTCGACACGGTAATCGCCGTCGGGGGAACCAACAGCCGGGACGAACACCATTTTTTGTCCAATAGCGGACCGGAGGTGGAGATCTCCGCCCCGAGCGATTCGGTCTGGTCCCTCGGGATTTTTGGTGCCAACCTCTATCAAAGCGGTACGTCAATGTCGACCGCCTTTGTTAGCGGGGCGGCCGCGCTGCTGAAGTCGTATGTACCGGCGTTGTCCAACGACGAAATTCGTTCAATTCTTGTCGCGACCGTCGACGATCTGGGGCCGCCGGGGCACGATCCGCAATTCGGTTTCGGTCGACTGAATTTGCATGCCGCGCTGCTGAGCGTGACGGACAGTGACGGAGACGGCGTCTCGGACATGGATGACAATTGTCTGTCAGTATCAAATGCGGATCAGGTCGACACCGATGGTGACGGCGCGGGCGATGTTTGTGATGATTGCCCCGTTGATCCGTTCAAGATCCATCCCGGAGTATGTGGATGCGGTCAGACGGATGCGGATAGCGACGGCGATGGCGCAGCAAACTGTGTGGATGGCTGCCCGACGGACAACGCCAAAACGATGCCCGGACAATGCGGATGTCATGCCCCGGAAACCGATTCGGATGGCGATGATGTGGCCGACTGCGTGGATGGCTGTCCAAACGACCCTGCAAAAGTCTCACCCGGTGTGTGCGGTTGCGGACAAAGCGAAGTCGGTGACAGCGATGCTGATGGTATTCTGGACTGCGTGGATTTCTGTCCCGGCGTGGATGATACGGTCTTTGGTCCGGGTTGCGACGGCGCGATTCCGACGGTTTCCCAGTGGGGACTTGTTACTCTTGCGCTGCTGCTTCTGACCGGTGCGAAACTACGGTTCGGGGTTCGAACGATCTGACCGCCACAATCCGCAGCGCCACTTATCTCGTCTGCGCCGTTTCGTAGACTCCGCCCGCATAGACGGTGGCCTTCTGGTCGACGCCCGCGGTAATCGGCGGAAGATCGAAACGCAGTGTGGCCGGTGCGGCGTGTTTGGCGGGGTGGCTCGCGAGGAACCGGTCATAGAACGAGTTAAGTCGGCGTGCATACTCGCGGGGGGCGGTGAGCACGCTCTGGTTGTGTTTGGCCCCATCGACAACCCACAATTCCTTCGGTCCGCGGGCCAGCTTGTGCAGTTCGACCGCTTGTTCCACCGGAATATAGCTGTCCTTTTCGCCTTGAATGAACAGGATCGGCATGTGACTTAAGCGCGACACCACCTTGCGGAGCGATGGAAACCGGCAGTTGAACCGCCGCGCGCAATCGCGAAAAAGCATCCAGCGAAGCACTCGCCACACAAACGCGGGATGATTTCGGGCGATGACCTTGATGCGTGCGAAGGTCGTGGCGAAGCGCTTCATCATGTATTCGATCAGCGTGTCATTGCTGAAGGCGCCGTCGACAACAATGGCGCGAACGTCCGCGGCTTCCTCCGCCGCCATGATGGCCGCCCCGGCCCCGCGCGAAATGCCAAACAGCCCCACCGCGCGCGGACGGCCTTGCTCTTCCAGCCAATTGGAAACGAACGCAATGGCCCCAAGCATATCCGCCTGTTCGCGATCACTCGGCCAGTGTCGCGGTCGGTACCCCGATTCGATTGCCGAAAAACCATGGCCGCGGAAGTCAAACGTGAACAGATCGTAACCCGATTCCAGCAATGATTCGCAATACCGCAGGCAACTTGCGCGGACGCTGCCGAATTCGTGGGCGAAAATCACCATGCCGCGAGCCGGGGCGCTGGCCCGGTGGGGGATGATGATCCCCTGCAGGCGAACGCCATCGGCCGCGCGAAATGTTACTTCCTCTCCTTCAATCTGCTCCAGCGAGAACCCGTTTTCCGGGTGCGGGGAATATTCATCAAGGATATTCAAAACGATCCGCACGTAGCGCCGCAGGATCATCAGGCCATAACCAATGAGAACAGCGCCGACGAGAATGATCGACCACAGGACAATGGGCGCAACGCCCAATCCTCCGAGATCGACGATTGCTAATGTCGTGACGTTGTAGGTCATACCTGGAGCAACCTGATTTGACTCACCGCGCTTCCCCGATCAATGATAGGTTGGGACCATGAATCAACCAGCGTCCTCCACATGGCACTGCGTCTTCCGCAGGCTCTTTACCCAGCTTTATTTAATTTGACAAGCCAATCCGGCCCAGGTGAGAATATTTTTCTTCGAACCAAGACCCAGAGTGGCCGTCAGTCGCCCAAGGGACACGGGTTTATCGGTTTTTGACCCTGCAGGACCCGAATGACGTCGTCAACCACGTCATGCATTCGTCGGTATGCCAGCATCGTCTTGGCACCGATGTGCGGTGTAATCAGGGTATGGGGGGCCGCAAGCAACGGGTGATCGGACGGCAGTGGTTCGGGGTCGGTGACATCCAGTCCTGCGCCGGACAGTTGGCCACTGGCCAGCGATCCGGCGAGGGCCACATTGTCCACCACCGCCCCTCGACACGTATTAATTAATAAAGCGCCCTTTTTCATCTGCCTCAGGACGCTACTATTTACCATTCCACGGGTCAGATCCGTAAGCGGAACATGCAACGTCAAAACATCTGATTGGGCATACAGTTCACCAAGCGGCACAAATTGCGCGGCGAAATCCAGCCAACCCGGATTTACCACGTCATGATAGATGATTCGCATCCCGAACCCGTTGCGGCAACGCCGGGCGACGGCCTTTCCGATCCGCCCCATTCCCAATATACCCACCGTCAGTTCATGCAATTCTCGTTCTGCTGCGCCCCTTCGTGCCGCATGAAATTGCCCGGTCCGCGCAGCGCGATCCCCCTCATTAATTCGACGAACGAGTGAGAGCATCATTCCGAGCGTCAGGTCCGCCACGGCATCCGTCGATGCATCGGGCGTACTGACCACCACGATTCTTTTGCGGGAGCAGGCTTCGAGATCAATATTTTCGAGGCCAACCCCCGCGCGTCCGATAACTTTGAGCCGCGTCGCTGCTTTGATTACGGTTTCTGTGATCTGTGAAAATGTGCGAACCAGCAGCGCGTCTGCCGAAACAACCGCTTTCGCAATCGTTTCCTCTTTGGAGTCCGCAAGTTCGATGACCGCTCCGATTTCCCGTAAGCGATTCACCGCCCAGGTTTCATAAGGCTCGGACACGAGAATTTCGTATTGATGACCCACGGGCCCGAATCATCGGAACCCTTGGCAATCCGGTCAAGGAAACGGCACCGGCCGGCCGTGCACTGCGACAGATTTCATCCGCAAACCTGGTAATCTGGGATAACTCAGGATCGAAATGGGCGTTTCTTGTACTGAACTGCGGTTCAGACACATCGGGATTCCCATAATCGTTCAAGCGGCGGACGGAAAGCATCCGATTAGCTAGGGAATGTTGGAGCCCGACGCACTCGAATCGAGTGGGCGACTGGCCGCGTTTGCGGCAGGCGTGAAAGTCAGGGGCGATTTCTTTTTTGGAATCGGGTGTTGACGACCTTTTCCCAATTCCTACAATCGCATAGCGAAAAGCAGTCTAGACGCGGTTTGCGCGTTGTGGCCAAAGGCCGGATTGTTTCACGCAGTACCAACCGGGTCGGGCAGTTCAGTTTCGGCGCGTTACTGAATTGCGGAATGACCACCATCATTGTTGGTGCTGATTGTTCGGACTTGTTGTCAGATACTGGCCGTAAGGATGCGGCAATTTGAATTTTTCGATTTGAAATCGGAATTGACGGCCTTGGGTGTTCCCGTTGCTCCTTGATTATGGGGCCTTGGGCCACTTTCGGTTGTTATCGGGTTTAACGTGAGACGTATGTGGATATGCAAGAGCGTGCAAGGTCAGAACACGCCACAGTCTTTTTCTGGAGGTCAAAACGAATGCTAGGTTCAGAACTGTTTGGAAACAGCAATCTTCGCACGACGGTGCGGGGCGTGTTCCGGGCGGGCGCGCTTTGTGGCGTGTTCGCTATGGTCATGCTTACGGCAGGTTGCCCAATGACCGTGCCATGCGAAGTTGCCGCCGATTGCGATGACAGCAATGGCTGCACGACCGATACCTGCAATGCGGACGGATCGTGCTCAAACGTTGATGATTGCGATGAAGATCACTGCATCGTCATCACCAACGCAAGTGGCGACCAGGCTGCGGTTCTCGGCTGTGTCGAGTGCCTCCCGGCAACGGCAGCTGAAGATTGCAACGATGATGATGCCTGCACGACAGATACCTGCAGCACCGAAGCTGGGACTGTCGGACAGTGCGTCAACACCGCGGCGGACTGCGATGACGACGATGCCTGCACCACCGACGCCTGCGATGCGGCGACCGGCGATTGCACCAACACCGCTGTCGATTGCGATGACTCCGATCTGTGCACCGATGATTCGTGCGACGCGGCCACTGGCTGCGTGAACACGCCGACGGCTGTGGCCGCGGCTTGTGACGACGCTGCATTCTGCACCGGTGAAGAAACCTGTGACCCGGCGACGGGCGAATGCGTAGCAGGCGCTGCTCCGTGCACTGCAGAGCAGACCTGCAACGAAGTTACTGATGCATGCGACGATGCGCCGCCCTGCACCACGGACGCGGATTGCGCCGATGACGGCGATTTCTGCAACGGTACAGAATCGTGCGACACTACTGCCGGTAGCTGCGTAAGCAGCGGCACGCCGTGCGCCGATGGCCAGACCTGCGATGAAGACAACGACGTATGCACCGGTGGTGCGTGCGAAGTTGATGGCGACTGCGACGATGGCAACTTCTGCAACGGTACGGAAACTTGCGACGTCGACACGCTGGTCTGCATTGCGGGCACGAATCCGTGCACCGATGCACAAACCTGCGATGAAGCCGCCGACGATTGCGTCGATGCGACTGGCGACACGTTTGATCTGACCCTTAATATCGATAACTTCACCGGTACGGCTGATGCCGACATGTTCGTGGCCAATGTTGCCCTGTCGAACGGCGTGCAGACGCCGACCCTCGGCATCGGCGATACGTTGGATGGTGAAGGTGCGGATGACAGCCTGACGGCTACCCTCGTCGGAACCAACGGTACGATTTCCGCGACGATCAGCGAAATCGAAACGTTCAACTTCACCGACTTCAGCACGGCCGGTTCGTGGACGATCACCGGTTCGACCATCACAGGTCTGGACACGATCAACGCGAACAACTCGCTCAACACCAATCCGCTGGTCTTCACAAACCTCGCGGGCTTGGTGGATGTGGGTCTCACCAACACCAACTCGGGTATCACGCTGAATTACACCAGCGCCGCTACCGCGGGTGCGACTGATGCCATGGCATTGGCACTGTCCAATGTCCAAGGCGGTACGGTAACGGTCACTTCGGCCAATACCAACGGTATCGAATCCCTTGATGTTTCGTCGGAAGGTGTTGCCAATACGCTCGGCACCCTGACCCAGACCACGGGTACGACGCTGACCTCGATGTCGGTATCGGGCAGCCAGAACCTCACGGTCACCAATGCTCTCCCCTCGACCATCGCGACGGTCAACGGTGCGACCGCGACGGGCAGCATCAACGTCAACGTCAGCGGCAACACGGGCACCCTGGCTCTGACCGGCGGTACGGGTAACGACACCTTCACGGTCGGTGCGAATTACACCTCGGCCGACGTGGTCAATGGTGGTACGGGAACGGACACCCTGGGTATTGATAGCGCCGCGGCAGCCGCTGCGACGTCCGCCCAGACCAACTCGACCAACCTCGAAGCGATCACCATCACCAACGGCTTGGCTGGCGCTTACACGCCTGCCAACTTCTCGGGTGCGGTAACCACCAACCTGTCGACCGGTTTCAACGCCGGTTCGATCACCGCAGTCACTGGCCACGCGATTACCTCGGGTACCCGTGCGGCGGACAGCGACTCGGCTGGTGCAGGTACGGTGACGGTGGCGGGCGGTGGTATCGCCGACACCATCAACTTCACGGTCAACGACTCGGATCAGATGGCCAACACCTTCACGGGTGTTGAAGTCCTGAATCTCGTGTCGAATAACGACTTGGATGGCACGGGTGCGGACGGTGCTGCAAATACCGGCACGACGCTCACGGTCACCCAGTCGGTCGGCGGCACCGCGACGGTGAACATCACCGGTGCGGCGAGCCTCACCTTCACGGGTGCGGTGACGGCAACCACGATCAACGCCAGCACCTTCACGGGTAACCTGACGATGTCCGCCACCTCGGTTGGTGCGACCAGCATCACCGGCGGTACGGGCAACGACACCATCTTCGGTACCGCGGGCGCGGATACCACGCTCAGCGGTGGTGCGGGCAATGACCAGTTCTTCGGTCAGGCCGGCAATGACAACATCACCACGGGTACCGGCAACGACATCATTTCGATGGTCGTCGCGGACGTGGCCGATGTGATCACCGACTTCACCCCGGGCAGCGACAAGTTCGATTGGAACACCGCCTTGTCGTCGACCGACGCTTCGGTCACTCTCCCGACGGGCACAGGTGCCTTCCAGTCAGCCGCACAAAACACGGCGATTGCGGTGACCACCACCGTGTTCGAACTGACCGGGACCACGGTTGCCACCCAGTCAGCGGCGGCCTTGGTCACGGCATTGGGAACGACCGCGACGAATGCGGACACCAACGCCAACATCCTGTTCATCGTCTACACGACGGGCGGCGGCGGCGCGATCTGGAATTGGATCAATGCCGACGCGGATGTCGAAGCAGCCGAACTCACGCTGGTGGCTACGTTCACCACGCTGACGGCGGACAGCCTCGGCTCGGGCGACTTCCAGTAGTAGGTTAACGCAACTGGTGTCCGTTTGAGCCGTTGCGAGCAAAGGTAGTCAATCAAGGGGCCCGGTGGACCAAGGTTCACCGGGCCTTTTGTTTTTGAATGTTATCGATGGATAGCATTTGGCCGCATGCAACGCGAAACTCCGCAAATGTGCATCGCCTTGGCTTGGCGACTACAATGTCCCCGTGAAAGAAAAAGAAAAATCTCCCGGACTATCCATGGAAGAACTCACCCCGGCACGGGTGGTTGAAGCGCTGGATAAGTACATCATTGGTCAACACGCCGCCAAGCGCGCGGCTGCCGTGGCGATTCGTAATCGATGGCGCCGCCAGCAACTTCCCGACGAGATGCGTCAGGAAGTAATGCCCGCCAATATGTTGCTCATCGGACCAACCGGTGTTGGTAAGACTGAAATCGCCCGCCGATTGGCCGGACTCGTTAATGCGCCGTTCATCAAGGTGGAAGCCACGAAGTTCACCGAGGTTGGGTATCACGGGCGAGATGTCGATGCGATGGTACGCGATTTGCTCGAGCTGGCCATCCACATGGTTCGCGACGACCAGACCGAGGTCGTCCGTCAGGAGGCCGAACGCCTGACCGAGGAACAACTGCTCGACATTCTCATGCCGGCCGCATCCGCGGATCGCAAGACCGAATCGGATCCTGATGCCGCTGAATTGTCACCACCTTCCGCGCCGGATGAAGCGGCCGAGAAGCGTCGGCGGAATCGAGAGAAAATGCGCACGCAACTTCGCGCGGGCCAACTGGACGACCGCATGGTGGAGATTCGCGTAGAGATGCGCGCCGCGCCCGTCGGGATCATGGCCACCCTCGGCGGCGGCGACCAGGTCGACCCCGACGTTCAGGGGTTTCTGGAGCGAATTATTCCGCCGCAGCAGAAGACGCGTTCGCTGCCGCTGAAAGCCGCACGGGAGATCCTCTTCGCTCAACAGTGCGATAAGTTGATTGATCGCGAGAAGGTAACCGAGGCGGCCATCGCGCGAACCGAAGATACGGGGATCATCTTTATCGATGAAGTCGACAAGCTTGCCGGTCCGTCCTCGGCGCACGGCCCGGACATTTCGCGGCAGGGCGTGCAGCGCGACTTGCTGCCCATCATCGAAGGCTCAACCATTAACACGCGTCATGGCCCGGTGCGCACTGACCATATTCTGTTTATCGCCGCCGGGGCATTTCACAGCAGCAAACCGTCAGACCTCATGCCCGAATTGCAGGGACGCCTGCCCATTCGCGTGGAGTTGGAGGACCTGACCCGAGATGATTTCGTGCGGATCTTGACCGAGCCGCAAAATGCCTTGACCAAACAGCATACGGCCCTGATGTCTACCGAGGGTTTGACGCTGACCTTTGCGCCCGAGGCCGTTAACGCGTTGGCCGACATCGCTTTTCGCGTGAACCAATCGACGGAAAACATCGGCGCGCGGCGATTGGTGACGGTCATGGAAAAGCTGATGGAAGAAATCAGCTTTGACGCCCCGACGCGGCGCGGTGAAAAAATTGTGATCGATGCGGCGCTGGTGAAGCAGCGCCTTAATGAATTGAGCAAAGACCAGGACCTCAGTCGGTTCATTCTGTGATTTTGCCCGGCGCATCATCGTTATTATAGGACGTTAGCGGTCGCCTGCTAAGTTCCGCGGCGGGACCGCACGATTCGCAAATGAATTTCACTACTGGATTGTTTGGCGGGGCCCGATTACTATCGTACCTTCCCGCTTCGGTTGGCGGGGGAAGTGAAGTATTGCACAGGCTCTTGTGAAATGGAGTAGTTGTCCTTTGATCAAAGTCAGACCGCGCGGTAACGAATCGATTCAGCAGCTCCTCAAGCGTTTCAAGCGGCTTTGTCAGCGTGAAGGTCTTACACGCGACATGAAGCGGCACAGCTATTACGAAAAGCCGTCGGAGCGCAAGCGCCGCCAGTCGCGCAAGAGCGTGCGCCGTACTGAATTCGGCGAGCCGATTCCCACCCGGTAAAGTTTTTTCTTGAAGCATGATTCTGCGCGCATCGCATCCTGCGGTGCGCGTAGTTTATTTATGGACTTCGATGGCTGGCGTATGTGTCTTGCTTCGGCCGCATTGGGAACCCCTATTCTCCAGCAATCGGGCGCGGAAAATCGTCGTCTACTTGACGATGGTCGCGGGTTGACTTATTAAAGGCCAAAGGGTTCACGGCTTTTCGAGGTGCCCCCCAATGCCTACCGGCCCATCGGCCTTTTCGTCCCCGGAAAATCGCATCGTCTTCGACGCGCTGACTTTCGACGATGTGTTGCTCTTGCCGCGTCGCTCCAACGTGCTTCCCGATCAACTCGACGTCGGCAGCCAACTCACGAAAAACATCCGACTGAACATCCCGCTCCTGTCGGCCGCGATGGACACCGTGACTGAATCACGCATGGCCATCGCTCTCGCCCAGGAGGGCGGCATAGGCATTATTCACAAGAACCTCAGCATCGAAGCGCAGTGCCGCGAAGTGCATAAGGTGAAGCGCTCGGAAAGCGGTGTCATCCTCGATCCCGTCACCATGCCGCCGGACGCTCCGATCAGCAAGGTCAAGGAATTGATGGCCCTGCAAAATGTGTCCGGCGTACCGATTGTCGACGGCGAGCGCAAGCTCGTGGGCATCATCACGCGACGCGACATGAAATTCCTGGAGAGTGAGAATCTCAAGGTCCGTGACGTGATGACCGCGCACAACCTGGTGACCGGCCCGCCTGACACCACTCTCGACGCTGCCCATGATATTCTGAAGCGCGCCAAGGTGGAGAAACTGCTGCTGGTCGACAAGTCCAACCGCCTGACCGGGTTGATCTCCATGCGCGACATTGAGCGCAGTCGGCATTATCCCATTAGTTGCAAGGATCGCCGCGGTCGCCTGCGCGTGGGAGCTGCGGTCGGCGTGCATGATTTTGAGCGCGTCGAAGCGCTGATCCGCAGCGACGTTGACGTCATCGTGGTGGACACCGCGCACGGACACAGCGATAACGTCATCGATACGGTCCGCCGAATCAAGGAAAAATTCTCCATTGAGCTGATCGCCGGCAACATAGCGACCACCGAGGCGGCGAAGGACCTTATCGCCGCCGGAGTCGATGCCCTGAAAGTGGGGATCGGTCCGGGTAGCATCTGCACGACGCGCGTGGTGTCCGGGGTGGGCGTGCCCCAATTGACCGCGGTGATGAATGTCTGTGCAGCGGCGATGCCCGCGGGCGTGTCGGTCATCGCGGATGGCGGCATTCGCAATTCCGGTGACATCACCAAGGCGCTCGCGGCCGGTGCAAACACGGTCATGATTGGCTCGCTTTTCGCAGGTTTGGAAGAGGCGCCGGGAGAAGCGGTGACCTGGAAGGGGCGGCGCTTCAAGGAATATCGCGGCATGGGTTCGCTGGGTGCCATGGTGAAGGGTTCGGCGGAACGTTACGGTCAGCGCAGCGGAGCCCCCACCGGCAAACTGGTTCCCGAAGGGGTGGAAGGACGCGTTCCGTTTCGCGGACCGCTATCCGATTTTGTTTACCAGCTGGTCGGCGGACTTCGCGCCGGGATGGGGTACTGTGGGGCACGCACAATAGATGAGCTGCGCACGCTGACCACTTTCTGTCGCATCACCAATGCCGGCGTGGCCGAATCGCATCCCCACGACGTTACGATCACCAAGGAATCGCCGAATTACGCGATGGAGCAATCGAATGAATAGAAATGCGAACAGGTGGAACACGAGTAATTCGTTCAGAAACGCGGCGATGCGGTGGATCCCGGGCCTGGGTGCGTTTAGTGCCTTGCTGCTCACCGGATGCGCGTCGCACTTTGTGAATCCATGGAAAGATGAACTGTCTACGCAGGACAATCCCGCCATTTTGTCGGAAGTCACCACTCCTTCGGTGGAGGCCGCGCGGGCGGCGCAGGTGACTGCGAGTGACGTACACCGTGCGTTCCCGCCGGATCGACTGGAGCCGGTCGACAACGCAGTGACGCACGGTCCGCTTTACTTCGAGGATCGCCATGAGTCTCCAGCCTATGACGATGGACGATTCGCGTGGCGTGGCATGGATTACTGGTACCTGGTTTACGGCCCCTCGCGCTGGATGGCCAATGGAATTCTTTTTCCCGTAAGCGTCGTGGTGACGCCGCCGTGGGTGCTGATGGAAAGCGACGGCGTGGTCGAAACCCGGGCCTTTGGTGAGAAGCACGACGCACGCCGCGCGGACGCAGTCGGCGCGGACAGTTCCGTAAAGGAGTGACACGAAATTGGCACCAGCGGCCGGCATAGCCCCGCGACTCGATCGTTCGAAGCTCCTGCGCTGTCCCGGATGTGGACAGCGCCTCTCCGACCCGGCTCCCCCGCGCTGTCCGCTGTGCGACCTGGACTTTGGTGATGATCGCGTTACCGACGTCGATACCACTCCGTTTGCCCGCGCTTACGCCGGTGAGGAGAACGGCTGGCTGGCGATGCTCAACTGGGTGTGGTATGCCCGCACGGAGCGCCTCAAACACCTGGCTCTCATGCGCAGTTCGGCTGCCTCACGACAGTTCCGTTTGATCAACCTCACCATACTCGCCGCCATGCTGGGTGTCTTTATCATGACACAGGCGGGTTGGCGCCGCACGTTCGCTCCCCCGGTGGCCAACGTGTCGACCGAAGCAAAACCCCAGGGCGACGGCTGGCGGCGCGTGTCCAGTCTCCCGCGTCCGTTGCCCACCGACCTGCCGCCCGATCGACCGGTGGACTTGTGGTGGAACCCCGCACAGTTCGGATTGGCTTTGGCGATCGGCGTACCGGGTGCGTTTGTCGGAGGATTCGCCTTGCTCACCCTGCTTCGGCTTTCCTTCACCATCGCCCATCAGAAGTCCTATCGCCGCGGCGGGCGCATGACCGCGGCCGTCCATTATTCGACCGCGTGGTTCGTGCCGCTGGGCATCAGTGCGATCATTTTGCTCCTGCTTCCGGTTACTTATGTTGCGGATTTGCAGCGCATCTCGTGGACGCCTCCAACGGAATATGTGGAACTCGCGGCTGCCGTGTTCACCGCATTCGGCCTGGTTCTCTGGTGGTTCTGGTTCATGCGGCTGGGGGCAACGGCCCCACCGCGCACCCGCTGGCGCGTCGTAACGATGATGGCACTGGCACCGCCCCTCCTGGTGATCGGGACGGCGGTCGGATGGTGGTACGGCACACAGTGGCTTTTGAGTTTGCTCATTGAAAAACTGCGATTGGGGTTCTGATGGGAAAACACTCGGAAACCGGAAAACCCGCGACGATCGTTATTCTGGACTTCGGCGCGCAGTATGTGCAGCTTATCGCGCGGCGCGTCCGCGAAAACCAGGTGCACAGTGTGATCGTCCGCCCCGATGTAACAGAGACGGAGATACGCGCGCACAACGCAATCGGGATTATCCTTTCCGGCGGACCCATGAGTGTATATGCCGCAGGTGCGCCGCGCTGCAGACCGGAAATCCTGAGCATGGGTCTGCCGGTCCTGGGCATTTGTTATGGCCTGCAGCTGGGCGCGGAGATTCTTGGCGCCAAAGTTCAATCGTCCGAAAGCCGCGAGTTCGGCCGCGTCGCCCTGGAAGTGATCGAGGACGGCGCGCTGTTTGCCCATGTGCCGCGATCGACAGCCGTATGGATGAGCCACGGCGATCAGGTCAAGGAGCTTCCCTCGGATTTCATCCCACTGGCGCGCACCAAGTTGTGTCCGGTGGCCGGTGTTCGGCATCGCACGAAACCCTTCTTTGCCGTGCAGTTTCATCCGGAGGTCACGCACACGCCCTGCGGTAATCAGATCATCCGCAATTTTCTGTACGACATTTGCGGCGCGACGGGTGACTGGCAGGTCGGCGGAGTCATCGCGAATCTGGTCACATCGATTCAGCGCCAGGTGGGCGCGAACGATCGCGTTATCTGCGGCCTGTCCGGTGGTGTGGACAGTAGCGTGGCCGCGGCATTGATCCATCAGGCGATCGGTGATCGGCTTACCTGCATCTTCGTCGACAACGGTGTGATGCGCAGCGGCGAGGTTGATCTGGTGGAAACGACATTCCGTCAGCATTTTCACGTGGACCTTCGGGTGGTCGATGCGTCGGAGCGGTTTCTCACGAAGTTGGCGGGCATTTCCGATCCACAGCGCAAGCGCACGATCATCGGACATGAGTTCATCGAGGTATTCAAGGCCGAAGCGAAGTCCATTCCAGGTGCCAGATTTCTGGCACAAGGAACGCTCTACCCGGATGTTATTGAGTCCGGCGTGGGAGTCGGTGCCGGCGGCGCGACGGCGAACATCAAGCTGCATCACAATGTCGGAGGACTTCCAGCGGAACTCGGCTTTGAACTGGTGGAGCCGCTGCGCGATTTGTTCAAGGATGAGGTGCGGCGCGTGGGCGATCACCTCGGACTGCCGAAAGAAATCGTCTGGCGGCATCCTTTCCCCGGACCAGGTCTCGCCGTGCGGATCATCGGCGACATTACACCGCAGCGTTTGGCAATCTTGCGCCACGCTGACGACATCATCACCGAAGAAATGCGTTCCAGTGCCTGGTACGACAAAATTGCGCAGGGATTTGCAGTGCTAGTTCCGGTCAGCACGGTGGGTGTCATGGGCGACGACCGCAGTTACGCGGGACAGAATCTGATCGCGATTCGATTCGTGGAAAGTGTTGATTTCATGACGGCTGACTGGGTCCGCGTGGATTACGAGGTTCTCGGGCGCATGTCCTCGCGCATCATGAACGAAGTTCGCGGCGTTAATCGTGTGGTATACGATGTGTCGACCAAACCGCCGGCCACCATAGAGTGGGAATAGTCTCCAGTTGTGCATGTCCGAAAATGCCCCGCTTTCTCCTCCAATCACAAGGTAATCTTGCCTTCAGTGGAGAGGTATCGGTCGCTGGCATTCCATCTGCAAAGCGGCTCGCCGCTTGCCGATATCCGTAAAGGATTGGGAACCGACATCCTGCAGTCCGCACCCTTGGGAGTTTGATCCACTTGAAATCGATTCCAACGAATGCGAACGACCGGCCGCACATGCGTTCCATTCGCTTGGAAGAGCCGGCGATCCAAAAAATGTTGGATCAGTTGGATACGATTGATGGAAATGGCAACGGCGACAAAAGGCTAAGTGAGCGCTACAAGTACCGGCTGATGAATGTGGTTCTCCACCTTCAACAGCCCGGAGACGGAACGGCGTTGTCGTTTCGATGTCCCACCCGCAACCTCAGTGAAGGTGGTATTTCTATTCTGCATGGTGGGTTCGTGCATATCGGATCACGTTGCGTCGTTCAGCTCATCAGTTCACATGGCGCATGGGAACATGTCGCAGGGACGGTGGTCGGTTGTCGATACCTGCAGGCGAATGTGCATGAAGTTCGCATACGGTTTGACCATCGTGTCGATCCCGCGCTCTACTGTTCTGACGCGGTGAAAATGCGCGTGCTGCATGTGGAAGATGATCCGTCAATCGTTCGTTTGGTCGGCACCATTCTGCGGCAACTTTGTGCCGAGGTCGATGTCGCCCAGGATGGTCTGGAAGCGTTGGAAAGAGTCGAGAAGGCTTCGTACGACGTTATTCTGATGGACATGGAAATGCCCCGGATGGATGGATTCAAGACCACGGTCGAACTTCGCAAAATGGGATACACCGGGACTATCGTTGCCGCCACCGTATTGAACAACACCGGTGATGAGCAGCGCTGCATTCAGGCGGGATGTGATCGGTACATCCGCAAGCCATTCAAACGCGAAGATCTCGCCGCTTTGTTTGATTCATTTAAGAGGGAGCCGTTGTTCAGTTCCCTCGTCGACGAGCCGGGCATGGCTGACCTGGTCACCGCGTTCGTCAATGAACTTCCCGGTCGCCTCAAGGCCGTTTCGGACGCTGCCGGGCGCCTGGAGCTTGCTGTCCTGGAGCAACTCGCGAGACGACTCAAGGCTGAGGCCGGTGGTTACGGATTTGAGCCGATTTCGCAGGCCGCGG
>CAZKIN010000021.1:1559-4862 GCA_964552515.1 uncultured Phycisphaeraceae bacterium | reverse complement strand
CGACTCAAGGCTGAGGCCGGTGGTTACGGATTTGAGCCGATTTCGCAGGCCGCGGAAGCGCTGGAGAATTCAGCCAGGACCGGGGGGCCTGAAGATAGTATCAAGTCCAAGATGGCCGAGTTGTCCAATTGGTGCCTGATGGCCCGCGCATCGATACGCAACACTTCAGCCCCCGAAAGCTGAACAATCCGATCGTTCAGATTGCATCCGTAGGTCCCCATATCGCATAAAATCCAATAGAATCACCATAGTTGTGATGTCGGCAGAGAAGCAGCTCGCGCTGGTGCCGGATCGAGCACGATGTTGTAAGCTGCGTATGGATAGATGCGGTATGAGAAATTTTATGTCATATATTCGTCAGTGGCACACGGGAATTGTGTTTCTCGTACTGGCCTTTCATGGGTTACTTGCGCCGGTTACTCCCGCCATGGCGCAGGCCGACGCCGCTGAACGCGTGACCATCAGCGAATTGCCCGCGATGCCGGTGGTGTTCCTGGATTACACCGGACCCTATTGGACCGTGGGAAAAGAACTGGCGCGCGTGCATGAAGAAATGGTGCGCAGCGGTGCCGGCGGCCCGCTTTTTGCGAGATATCTGGATGACAAAGTAAATGAATCGCCCGCGTCGCGACGAATTCAACTGGGTTTTGGTGTAGCGATGGATAGTGTTGCGCCCAGCGGTTTTCGCTACACCGTTTGGCCGGCGGCAACAAACGCGGTCATGACTCTGCCCCGCCCACCCGCATCATTGCCCAAGTCCGCGGCGTCGGTGCATCGTCTGGCGCGGGAACAGGGATATGTCGGAACCCAGGCGTTGGTCGAAGTCTACCTGCAAAGCGGCAAGGATTGGACCGCCAGTCCGGTCGAACTGCGCTTGCCAGTCCAGAAAATTCCACCACCGCCGGCGCCACCATCCGCCGCTCCAGCGCCGCCGCCCGACACCCAAACGGCTGCCGCGTCGAGCCCGCCTCAAATTGATACCCCAAATGTGGTGACGCGCACCATCGAACGGCGCTCTCCTGCCGTCGCTCCTGTCCAGGCAACTCCGCCACCTCCCCCGGCAAGCGAACCGCAGCCCCTGAGTGAACGACATGCGACACTTCCGGCCGAATCCGAACGGAAAGAAGTGTTGACGCCACAACCGGAGCCGGTACCCGCGCCGAGCTCGCCCGTTACCTTTGGTCCGAAAGTAGCGCGCCCGCCCATAAAAGTGGCTGAGGTTGTGCCACAGATCGAAGTTCCGGCCACGGCTCCGGTTAGCCCGCGAAAAACAGTACAGGAGTTGGTTGCTGACGGCAGTTTCGATGAAGTCGCGCAACAATTGATGCCTATGTCGTCGGAACTAACGCCCGCGATACGGCAGTGGATTGGCGAAATGGTGGGTCGCTCCGAAGCCGCGGGTCGGGGAATGAATGATCTGCATCCGACCGATGCGTTTGCCATGACGGCTCTGGCCGCGGCACTCAGCACGCAATATGAGGTATGGGCCACTGCTGCGGACAAGGCGATTCGCCTGCAGCCCTCGACTCCCGTCGGCATCAACCGGGAGGTACCCGAAACGGCCCGACGACTGATCCGCGACATGGACATACTACTGGCACGAATGGGCCAGCGATCCCTTTCTCCAGAGGCCATCCAAACCCACTTCGAGACGATTCTGCAGAATTCGATCAACGCGGTGGAATCGGTCAGCAACGTTCCCGAAAATAAATAGTCGGACCGGATTGGCACCCTGAGTTGTTGCATGGAAGGAACCTGCTTTTCTCGGACGTCGTTTCCGGCATAATTTGCGTAATCTATTATTTCACATCAACTTAAGGCGCTTATTTTCGGACCTTGCCCGGAAATTGAACTGATCGTCGCCGCTGGGTATTGCCGAGAATGTTAGAAAGCGATTAAATTGCCATGTTGGCACGTTTACCAATGGCGCGGTGAAACGTCGCACCGATTGGGTGGTATAAGAACTGAGGATGAACGTCGTTTCGTCATCCAGCGATCGTGAGGGCGACCAACGGGTCGAACCGGGTTGCGGGAAGCGAGTCGGCGAATTTTGCGGCGGATTTGCATCCGTCGTTGGATAAGGGCAAGGATGCGCGGTGTGTTCGGGGCAGCGAGACCCCTTTTTGAAAAGGAAGCCAACTCGCCGATCCGTGGAGACCACCGCCTTTGAGTAAAAAAATATGAGTACCGAAACAATCGCCCCGGTCGTTAATGGGGTTAGCCTGGCCAAGAGCGGCCTGTTGGAATTTGAACGACCGCTCCTCAGAATTCAGCAGGACATCGAGGGACTGGAAAAAGAGCAACGAGAATCCGGCCGCGACCACAGCGCCGAAATACGCGAGCAGAAAAACCGCCTGACCAGCATGACCAAGAAGCTCTATGCCAGCCTCACTCCCTGGGAGGCGGTCATGGTCGCGCGCCATCCGCGCCGACCGCAATCCACTGATTATCTGAAACTGATCTTCCGCGATTTCTGCGAACTGCACGGTGATCGCACCTTCGGCGACGATCGGGCGATCCTGACCGGATTTGCGCGGGTCGGCAGTCACAAGGTGATGTTCATCGGTCACAACAAGGGCAAGGATGTCAAAGAGCGCGTGGCGTGCCACTTCGGTTGTGCACATCCGGAAGGCTATCGCAAAGCGTTGTCCAAGATGAAGCTGGCCGAAAAATACGGCGTGCCAGTGGTCTGTCTCATTGATACGCAGGGCGCGTATCCGGGTCTCGGCTCGGAGGAGCGCGGGATCGGTTACGCTATCGCCGTCAACTTGATGGAAATGTCGCGTTTGCGCACGCCGGTCGTGTGTGTGGTCATCGGTGAAGGCGGCAGCGGCGGCGCACTGGGTATCGGTGTGGGCGATCGCGTCGCCATGATGCAGCATGCATTCTATTCAGTGATTTCGCCGGAGGGGTGTGCGGCCATTCTGTGGAAGACGGCGGAACAGCGCCAGCTGGCCGCAGAAGCCTTGAAGATCACCGCACCGGAACTGCTCAAGCTCGGCGTCATTGACGACGTGGTTGCGGAGCCGGTGGGCGGAGCCCATCGCAATCCGGAAGCGGCCGCGGAAAGTCTGGAGCGCTACATCACCACATCGCTCGATGGATTGAAGGGCGAGTCGTCCGATACGTTGCTGCGGCAGCGCTATGCACGCATCCGGGACCTGGGAAGTTTCTTTGAGTCGCCCGGAGAAAAGCTGCGTCGGGCGCATGCGGCGGCCACCCACGCACGCCGGGCATCCGGACGCACATCGCGCTTGGAAGCGCGGCTGGCGGCCGCTGAACATGTCGTCAACCCATAGGCCG
>CAZKIN010000021.1:0-1459 GCA_964552515.1 uncultured Phycisphaeraceae bacterium | reverse complement strand
AACGTCAGTGCAGGCTGAAGCCTGTGGCTCAACTAAGGTGCAGGGATCGCAGGGGTTGCGAAGAAGCCACCAAAATAGCTGGCTCGTGATGGCGGATGGTCTTATCGGACCCCTGGTTCATGATTGCAGGCAGGCTCGGAGCTAGCTCCTGTTCATCAATTAACTGTCAATTCGGTTGACATTGACAGTTAATGCCGCGAATCATGCCGAATAAGCGATTGAGATCTATCAATTTGCCATGAAGTGACAGGAAACTCGCCGGTCATCAGTGACGAACCGCAATCGCCTACGGCACCGCAAGGAATGACCTCATTCAGCTTTCTGAATGGGGCTACCTGGTACAAGAAACAGTTGGCAGACAAATCCATTTTCGACCGGCCGAAAAATTTGCCGATGGTTGCAGGGCATGAGAAACCAAATCCGAAGTTCCTCGCCGCTGGTCGGAGTCAGCGGGACTACGGCGACCGACTTTAGTGACTAATTATCGTCATCGGGCGGGAGATTGTTGCTGACCACCCCTTCGATCGCGTTTTCGACCGCCGCGGCCAGTCCGGCAAGCGCCGCATCGGACAGCGCCTGGCTTACATCCGCCGTGCACGTGGTCTGCAGCATCAGACCTCCGCTTACGCCCAGGCCAAGAGCCAGTTTCTTCCATGTCGTTTGCATCGTTGACCGTCCCTCGGTTGCCATGAGTTTACGCGCGACGCCTGGATGGCCATCCTTGCCGCACCAGGTCAAAGTACACCGCGCCCGACGCATCATCGCAAGACTTGGCGCTCCCAAATAGCGGCGGTGGGGCATTTTCTAAGGTCGAAAGATGTCAGGTCCTGACCGATGCGGCCGACATTGCAGTGGGCGTGAGAATTGCTTGAGGGGTCGTGGTTGGGCGACTATAGTCGGCCCCGGTTCATGGTGGGCGCGGCCGGCGGGTCGCGCGGCGGATCAGGGAAGCGCGGATGGCCAAAGCGGAACACATACCGAAACCGGCCGTAGGTCGTCTGAGCCTGTACCTGCGCGAACTGGAAACCTTCCTCTTGGCCGACCGCCAGACCATCTCCAGCAAGGAACTTGGTGCCGCGCTGCGCCTCTCGGATGCGCAGGTGCGCAAGGACCTGGCGTACTTTGGTCAGTTCGGGCACCCGGGAATCGGATACAACGTTCCGGAAGTGGTCGAGCGGGTGCGCCGGATCCTGGGCACCGATCGCAAATCCAACGTATTGCTCGTCGGGCTGGGCAATCTCGGGCACGCGCTGATCGCGTTTCGTGGTTTTGCGCGCAAAGGATTCGAAATGGCGGCGGTTTTCGACAACGACGCGGCCAAAGTCGGACGAAACGTGGGAGGCGGTTTGTCCATTACGGTGCAGCCACTCAGCGAATTGAACGCCACCGTGCGGAAGCAGGGCATCCGGCTGGGCATCATCGCTGTGCCGGCGCAGGCAGCGCAGGGCATTGCGGATGC
>CAZKIN010000020.1:23561-28867 GCA_964552515.1 uncultured Phycisphaeraceae bacterium | reverse complement strand
CGCACAGCCGTCGGCATGCGTTCCAGCACCCGATCGGCCAAACCATAGGCCACACACTCGGCCGAATCGAGCCACTTATTGCGATCGCAGTCCTTCTCCACGATGTTGACGTCTTTGCCGCTGCGCGAAGAAATGATGCGATAGAGTAATTTGCGGAGACGGAGGATTTCCTCGGCCTCAATGGAGAGGTCCGTGGCGGAACCCTGCATCATGCCGCCGATGAGCGGTTGGTGCAGAAGCGTTCGGGAATTGGGCAGCAAATAGCGCTTGCCCTTGGCACCGCCGCAGAGAATAATCGCCCCCATGCTGGCGGACATTCCGACGTTGTAGGTGGCCACGTCACAGCGGAGGTACTGCATGGTGTCGTAGATGGCCAGACCCGCGGACACGGAACCGCCGGGGCTGTTGATGTACAGGTGAATGTCCGACTTGGGGTCCTCGTTGGAGAGGAACAGCAATTGCGCGAGGATAAGGTTTGCCACCTCGTCATCGATACCGCCGGTGAGAAAGATGATGCGATCTTTCAGCAGCCGCGAGAAGATGTCCATCTCGCGCTCGCCGCGACCGGTGCTTTCAATGACAAACGGAACCCGCTGATTAATGACATTCATGGTCGTGATCCTGCGTCGAGGCGAATCGAAAACGAAAATCGAACTCTTCAGTGCTAACTCGCGTTACCGTCCGATCCAAACGAACGACTTATGGCTTTGTACTCTTCTTGGGCTCTTCCTTCAGAATTTCATCCACGATGCCGTAAGTCAACGCTTCTTCGGCGTTCAGGAAGCGATCGCGTTCGGTTTCCTCGGCGACCTGTTCCGGAGTCCGTCCGGTGCACTTGGACATGATAGAGTTCAGGCGTTTCTTGTCGCGAATCACTTCTTCCGCCTGGATACGGATATCCTCGGCCTGGCCGGTGATGCCGCCATAGGGCTGATGAAGCATGACCTTGGCATTCGGCAGGATATAACGCTTGCCCTTAGTGCCGGCCATCAGGATGATGGCCGCGCCGCTCGCCGCCTGACCGATGCAATAGGTCGCCACTTCCGAACCCATGAACTGCATAGTGTCATAGATGGCGAGCGTCTGATCCACCAATCCGCCTGGTGAGTTGATGTACAGGTGAACGTCCTGGCTTCTGCGGATGGATTGGAGATAAAGCAGTTGCTGTATGACGATGCTCGCCGAGCGTTCGACAATCGGCCCGGCAAGAAAAATAATGCGATTCTCCAACAGCATGTCGGAGAGCGACATTTCGCGCGTACGTTGATAGGGCGGAAACTGGTTCCATGTTTCCGGCAGCGAGTGAAAACCGTTCATTGCTCCATCCTTTCCATCGCGGCCGATGACACCAACCGCCAGCCTTAGCGATATTTATTCGGCTAATTTGAACGCCAAGACCATTCACCATCCGTGAACCGGACTATCTATGATAGTACGGACCGACTTATTCGGTTTTCGGACCATCGATTTCGGTTATCTCGGCCTCCGCGAGCAGGGAGTCGAAAATCTTGCGATCGCGCAACCGCAAGTACAGGGATTGTATGCCGTCACCGCGGTTCAGTTCATCGCGAACACGATCGAAACGCTTGCCCGAACGAGAGGCGATCATGGCGATGGCAGAATTGACTTCTTCTTCGGGTACCTCAACGTCACGGTCTTCGGCCACTTTTTCGAGGATGAAAGCCAGCTTCAGTTCACGCACTGTTTGATCGTGCGCCTTGACGCGCATTTCGTCAGCGAATTTCTTGACTTCGGTATCGGGCACGCCGCGCTGCACCATATCAATCAACTTGCGGGCGAGCGCGCGATTGGTCTGCCGTTCGGAAAGCCCGGACGGAACTTCCATCTTGGTCTTGTCGATCAGGTAAGCAGCAATCTGTCCATGCTGCCCTTCAGACACCGCGTCTTCCAACTGCCACTCCAGGCGTTCCTTGACCGCATCGCGGAGATTCTCGACCGATTCATATCCGACGCTCTTGGCGAAGGACTCATCGATCGGCGGAACCTCAAGGCGCTTGATTTCGCGAATCGCAAATTCGAAGCTGGCGGCCTTGCCACGGATTGCGAGGTTTTCGTGATCGTCCGGTGCGGTCGCCGAGAGTGTCACGACGTCGTCAATTTTCTTGCCGATCAGCGCTTCACCCAGACCACGCAAGGGAATTCCCTTGACCATGCAGTCGCGAGCGGCGACATCGAAGCTCTTCTCGTCGAAGATGGTTGCGCCGTCGACGGAGACCTTCATGTCGGTGTAGAGCATGTCGTCGCGCTGCACCGCGCCACCTTCCACGGGCTTGAAGACGCCTTCACGCAAGCGGATGCGCCGCATTTCCTCTTCGACATCCTTTTCGGTCAAGGCAACACGCGGTTTGGTAACCGGAATCTTTTCGAGGCTGGGCAATTCAAACTCGGGCCGCAGTTCCACTTCGCAACTGAACGTCAACGGGCCATCCTTGGGGAAGTTGATGTGATCGAGCGCCTGCTCCACGGGGAGCAGCTTATCGACCATTTCGTCGCCGCCGCCTTCACTTGGCGCTTCGCCGTCCGCACTTTTCTTCGTACGAACGAAGAACAGAGGATCGCCGAGGGGCTTCAATGATTCACGCTCGACGGCCGCAAGATAACCATTGGTAATCAGTTGGGTCTTGAGCTGGTCACCCACGTCGGTTGCAAAACGCTTCTCCACCAGTTTGACGGGGGCATGGCCTTTACGAAATCCGGGAATCAGAGCGTCGCGGCGAAGTTCATCAAACTGTTCACCCATGCGCCGGTCGATCGTCTCGCGCGGAACGGTTACCGTCAGCTTGAGGCGCAGCGATCCGATTTCCTGCTTTTCAACGACAATGGATTCCTTCAGCTCTTCCAGCGCGACCTTCTGTTTGGCCTCGGCATCACTGAGAACTTCTTCCGGTCCGTCCTGCATGTCATCCGCCACAACCGCCTCTTTCTCGCTCATGGAGCACTCCTTACCGATCCGCCCGGGCCCAAACATTCCGTTTCGCCGAATGCCAGTTTATCGGTCCGCCAAGCAAAGTACTCGACCCATGGCCCGGCTGCAATGTCCCCGAAACTTCGGCACTTGGCGCATCAAAGGGCCGATGAGACTTTGCAGGAAATGGTGGATTTTCTTACAATCCCCGACTTCTGTAGCACCCTTTTTCCAGGACTCGTTTTGTGAGGAACGAACGATGAGCGCCATTCAAGACCTGCTGGGACCGGACGCGTCGGGATTGCTGGGACATGCCTGCAAAACCATCGACAAGTCGTCGCTGACTCTTCCCGGGCCCGATTATGTCGATCGCGTCTTTGCGGCCACCGACCGTCCTATTCCGGTGCTTCGTAACATGCAGGCGATTTTCAATGGCGGTCGTCTCGGAGGTACGGGTTATCTTTCCATCCTCCCGGTCGATCAAGGTATCGAGCATAGTGCCGGCGCGTCTTTCGCGCCCAATCCCCTGTACTTCGATCCGGAAAATCTGGTGAAGCTGGCGATCGAAGGCGGATGCAATGCCGTCGCTTCGACACTCGGCGTACTGGGAAGCGTGGCGCGCAAATATGCACACAAGATCCCGATGCTGCTCAAGTTGAATCACAACGAACTGCTCACCTATCCCAACAAGTACGACCAGGTCATGTTCGCCAATGTCCATCAGGCGGCGGACATGGGGTGCGCGGCCGTCGGTGCCACGATTTATTTCGGGTCCGATGAAGCGACGCGGCAAATCCAGGAAGTGAGTGAAGCCTTCCATGTTGCCCATGATTTGGGGATGGTCACCGTGCTTTGGTGCTATCTGCGAAACAGTGCATTCAAGAAGGACGGCACGGATTATCACGCGGCGGCCGACCTCACCAGCCAGGCCAATCACCTGGGCGTAACCATCGAAGCGGACATCATCAAGCAGAAGCAGCCAACCAACAACGGCGGCTATGATGCGCTGAAATTCGGCAAGACGAGCAAACTGGTCTATGAGAAATTGACCACCTCCCATCCGATCGATTTGACCCGGTATCAACTGGCCGGTTGCTACATGGGACGCATGGGGCTGATCAATTCCGGCGGCGAATCCTCTGGCGCGAGCGACTTCGCGGATGCCGCGAGAACCGCGGTCATCAACAAGCGTGCCGGCGGCATGGGACTTATTTCCGGGCGAAAAGCATTCCAACGTCCGATGGCCGAAGGCGTGAAACTGCTCAACATCATTCAGGACGTGTACCTGGACAAGAGCATCACGGTGGCGTAGGCGAGCGTAAAAAGCGACATCCGAAACAAACCGGTGAATGGCCGAGAAATGAACTCGTCCGCGCAGTCGGTTTGACGATTACCTGATCAATTCATTCGGGTCGGCCAAGCCCTGTTGATCGCGCTTCCATGGTGGCGCCATGGGAACTCGAGAAACTGGCCGATCCATCCGGTGAGTTTACTTTGCTGCGAATCAATTATGGCGTGGTAGTGGCACCGGCATCATCGCCACCCGTGGCGTTGGGGTCCACAATGACACCAACGTCGTTGGGATTTGGATTGATAATCGGGTCAACCGTATCAATTCCCAATCCTTCCGCGATGGGAAGGAACACATATTGGAGAAGCAATGCGTCGGCCAGTCCCACGGCGGCGTTACGACCGGTGTTCGCCCAGTAATTGGCCGGTAGACAGTAACCCTGCGCGATCATCGCGGATCCGAGAAGGCCACAGGCACACCATCGCAACAGCTTTCGACTCATCATCTGGTCATTCTCCCTGATCGCGCTCAATACAAGCGCCGTTGGGTTACATCGGCATTTGTTTGACCGGTCCAATAAGAAAGTAGACCGGCGAAAAGGGCTCTTGCGTGCCGAAATTGCGCGTTCCATCCCCCATAAATGGAAACGAAGAAGAAACCGTTCTGCACCACCGGTGGCAGTGCTGAAATGACGCGGACTGCATGCGAGGAAAGTGGCCGCGATCACTTCGCCACACCGATGCGCGAACCCATGCGCACGAGGGATTCCAAACCCGATGCGCTATCCTGCACTAAGTCGTCGTCAATGCGAACGCGCCCGGGCTCAATCAGCAGGATGACGGTAGACGCACCAAAATAAAAATAGCCTTTCTCCGAGCCACGAACCACGAGACCAGGTACATAGGTTTGTTTGATTCCTCCCACCAGCATCGCTCCGACCTCGATGATGGCCATTCGCCCGAAGAGGGCCGAATCAAGAAACGAAATCATACGCTGGTTGAGAAAGCTCGGTGCGCCGCCGAGGAGTGCGATCGTGTGCACGGAGTGCAGACCGGATCCCACGTCGCGCGCAGGAGTCGCCGTTCCGGA
>CAZKIN010000020.1:14681-23461 GCA_964552515.1 uncultured Phycisphaeraceae bacterium | reverse complement strand
GTGAAGAAGTCGTTCATGCTGCGATATTCAACCAGCGGACGATCGGCTTCTCCCGCATCGATGCCCAGTCGTGCAACAAAGGAAGGGACCTTGCGGCGACTGGCGGATCGGCTCTGCAGCCAGCCGTAGAACCTGCTGACAAAGCGGCGTTTCAAGACCAGCCAGACGCATGCGCGGCCCAGCGCGTTTCCGTATAGAAAACGTAATGCACCTTCTGCAAAGACCGGTTCTGCAAGCACTCTTCCGGAGGTGCGATCGCGATATCGAATGGATTCGGCAGTCACGCGGCGCGCTCCGACCTGAGGCAGTGGAAATGATGCAACCTATCGAATCGACCGTGTGACTCCGGCATGTCGTCCATTTCCAATGCGGCTGAGAGGACTCGAACCTCCACGGGGGTTACCCACCAGATCCTAAGTCTGGCGCGTCTGCCAATTCCGCCACAGCCGCAAATAACTCGATCATTCTAGCGTGGGAAACGCCGTCCGTCGCCGGTGTCGTTTCAGCGCTCCGGCGCGTCATGCCGGTGGTTCTCCGCCCAGAGCTCGTGCGGATGCACAGTAGAATTCATAGGCGGCGCGAACTTCAGGCAAAGTATCGCCGCTGAATTTCTCGAGAAAGACGCGGGCGATCTCAAAGGCCACCACGTTTTCGGCGACTACGCTGGCGGCCGGGACGGCGCAAATATCACTGCGCTCATAATCGGAGCGCTGCGCTTCGCGTGTCATCAGGTTGACACTATCCATGCCTTGCAGCAGGGTGCTGATCGGTTTCATCGCGGCGCGGATGACGATGGTTTCGCCGTTGGTCATGCCACCCTCGATCCCGCCCGCGTTGTTACGCGATCGAACAAAGCCGAAAGATGCAGACTTCCGCTGCGCGGCGTCGAAGGCGATGGGATCATGCACCGCGCTACCGGGCTGTCCGGCCGCGGTGAAACCGGCACCGATTTCCACGGCTTTTATAGCCTGAATGGAGCCCACGGCCTGCATGAGCCGACCGTCCAGCTTGTCCTGCCAGCGCATACAACTTCCCAAGCCCGGCGGACACCCGTGCACCTGCACCTCGACAATGCCCCCCACCGTATCCTTGTTGATTTTCGCCTGCCGAATCATCTCCACCATGTGCGCCGATGCGACAGCATCGGGACAATAAACCTCGCTTGCATCACGCGCGGCGAGCAGTGCCGCAAAATTGGCGTGCGAAGTTCCACCATCCCCCACGCCACCAACCGCCGCCACGAAGCCGCCCGCCACCACCCCAAACTCGCGCAGCATGCACTTGGCCAGCGCCCCCGCCGCAACCCGCGCGGCCGTTTCCCGGGCCGATGCCCGTTCAATCACATTGCGACAGTCCGGTGTCAGCCATTTGAGCGCTCCCGCCAGATCGGCATGCCCGGGACGGGGGCGATGCACCGGCGGCGCTGCTTCCTGGCGCGCATCCCGATTGAGAATCTGCAGCGTGATCGGCGACCCCATGGTGAGGCCGCCGCGAACGCCGGTGAGGATCACAAGCTCATCGTGCTCCATCTGCATACGCCCGCCGCGGCCATACCCCCCCTGCCGTCGCCGAAGCTCGTGGTTGATGGATGCCACATCGACGGGCACACCCGCCGGCATTCCCTCGACGAGCGTGATGAGCGCGACACCGTGAGACTCACCGGCCGTTCGATAATCAAGTCCGCTCATCGTTCACCCAGTCGGTTGCATGCCTGCGCCTTACTTTGCCACGTCTATTCCGCCTGCTACAGTTTCACCGATGACCACGTTTTCGCAACAGTTTGACGTATCCACCCGGGGCAACAACCACATTATCGATTTGACGCTGCAGGTGGCCAGGGTGGTGGAGGCGGCACGCTTGTCCCATGGCCTGGTCACCGTTTTTGTCGTCGGTTCGACGGCGGGCATTACCACCACGGAGTTTGAGCCCGGACTCGTGAACTATGACCTTGCGGCGGCGTTTGAGAAAATCGCCCCGGAAGAGGGCCATTACGCACACGAACAGACCTGGCACGACGACAATGGCCATTCGCACATTCGAGCGTCATTGATCGGTCCAAGCCTCACGGTTCCCCTGGTCAACGGGCAAATGCCGCTGGGTACCTGGCAGCAAATTGTACTCATGGATTTTGACACACGGCCAAGAACGCGGACGGTCATTGTACAGGTGATCGGCGAGTGACCCAGACATGGGAGAGCGCAGAACCGATCGGCGCGGATTTCCGCTACTCATGCTTTTGAAGCGCGTTCTGAAGAGCGGCGGCCAATTGTTCCGCGCGGCCGGTCATATATTTTCCCGCGTTCCAGCGATATCCGAGCCCGTCAGATTCGCGTCGGGGTATCAAATGCACATGGACATGGGGAACCACCTGACCGGCAACCGATCCGTTGTTGATCAGCACATTAAACCCGGCGGCACCCGTGACGTGCAGCAGGGCGCGGCCCATACGCGGCAATACGCTGCCCAAACGGGCGGTGGCGTCCGCGGAAAGATCAGTCAATTGTGCGGCGTGCTGACGCGGAATCACCAGCAAGTGACCTTCGGCGAGTGGGCCGATGTCCAGAAATGCCAACACCGCGTCATCTTCGTAGACTACGGCGGAGGGGATCTCCGCGGCGACGATGCGACAAAAAATACACTGCGGATCGCGTGCCATGAATGTGGCAGCCTTTTCCAGTCAGATGGCGATGCGGATTTACATCCATGCCCACAGGATCAGCGGCACCAAGCTGAACCGTCGCATGGCAGGTGCATCAAGCCTTCGCCGAGCCCCAGCCTTTGGCCAACTTGGCGGCGTGCGAATAGCGTGCCTCGGTACGCCGATTGCGTGCCGACTTCTTCGGCTTGGCGAGCGACGTTGGAGCCTCTTCCTTACCAACCAATTGCACCTCGGCCAGCATACTGCCATCGCCGACGCGCCATGTGGGTAGCGGAATCATACGGGTGTAACCGCCGCGGCGACTCTCATACTGCGGGGCAATGGTTTCAATCAACCGATGGGTCACTGATTCCGTCGTGAATGCCAGGCGACCTTTCGGATCACCGGTGCGATGGCGCCGACCGCTGCCCATGCGCTGCGTCTTGTTGCGCGCCGCGTCCGACATGCCGTCATAGGCTTCCTGGTGCGCTTCCGGAATAATCGCGCGATCACTGATCAAGGAATGAATGAGCCGACGGGCCATCAGCGCACCCGCCTTGTCGCCCTTGGCGGCCGCGCGATGCGCCTTGATCGCCAAGGTCACGAGTTTCTCAAAGTAAGGGCGCAGGTTCTTCGCCTTGGCCACGGTGGTTGTAATGCTACCGTGCTCGATGAGGTTCTGTGCCATGTTGCGGCACAGCGCCTTGCGATGCTCAGAAGTCCGACCCAACTTGTAAAAGTGCATCCCGTGCCGCATAAACCACCAGCCTTACTTGGAACTACCGCGACGCTGTACTATGAACGGCAGTCACCCTTTGAGGCGACCGCCACCAAAGTACGCCGCGAACTAATCACCCATCGTGAACGCCGCCATCGGACCAGCGGAATTTCCACCGGTGGCTTCCGCACCCTCTTCCGAGGCGATCTCATCGATACCAACCAGATTATCACTGCTCATGTAGGACGGCACGAACCCGCGACCGCCCACCTTCATGCCCAGCGTCAAATTCATTTCACTCAACTTGTGCGTCACTTCGTGCAGTGACGTCTTGCCGAAACTGCGAATACGCAGCAGGTCCCCTTCGGTCAACGAAACCAAATCGCGGATGGTCGCCACGCGGGCGGCCTCCAGACAATTGCTGGCCCGCACGGAGAGATTCAACGACGCAATCGGGCGATTCAGTTTTTCTTCCATCGCCGCGTCCATCATCGGCGGGACACCATCTGAATGCGCCAGACCACTGGTCACCAGGTCCGGACCAAGTTCGTTGTACATCACCAACGGGTTCAGGTGCTTGCGCAGGATCAGCCCCGCTTCGACCAAGGCATCTTCCGGACGGATTGTACCGTTGGTCCAGATTTCAAGAATCAAGCGATCGTAATTGGTGAGCTGACCAACACGCATGTCCTCAGTGCGATAGCGCACGCGGGTCACCGGCGAGAAGACAGCATCCATGGGAATCATGCCGATTTCCTGATCCGGATCGCGATGGTCGCTGGCGGTCTGGAAACCGCGACCACGATCGACAATCATCTCCGCCCGAAACTGAACATCCCGGGTCAGGGTGGCGATGACGTGGTCGGGATTCAGAATCGTGACGGAGGCATCGCAAATGAGATCGCCGGCCTTCACGTCACCCGCTTTGTCGCGTTTCAGGCTGATCGTTTTGGGGCCCTTGCCTTCAAAGTGAACGACAATGCCCTTGATATTCAAAATAATGTCGGTGACATCTTCCATGATGCCTTCGATACTGCAGAACTCGTGCGCGACGCCAGCAATCTTGACGCTGGTTACCGCTGCGCCTTCCAAGCTCGAGAGGAGCACCCGGCGCAAAGAATTGCCGATCGTGGTTCCGAACCCGCGTTCGAAAGGCTCCACAATGAACCGACCATAGGACGGCGTGCTGACATCATCCTCCCGAATGACGCGCCCGGGCAATTCCAAACCTCGCCAACGGATTCGCATGGTGTCGACCTCCTATCCGCCTGTCGGCGGATGTAAACCACAACGTGGGGCCTGCGTATGAAAAACCGGCGGTGTCATTCGCGCCGCGCGGAACGCGCCAAGACGCGAACTAACGGCTCGACATTTCGATGATCAACTGTTCTTCCACCGGAATCTGGACATCTTCCCGTGTCGGAAGGGCAACAACGGTGCCCTGCAAGTTCTGGCCGTCCACCTGGAGCCAGGCCTGAACCGGCGGCGCGGAATCACCCAGCACCAGACGCACAAACTTCTGACTGCGCTCGACCGGCTTGATGGAAATCCGGTCACCCTGGCTGACCAGGAATCCGGGACGGTTTACGCGGCGACCATTGACATGAATATGACCATGGCTGACCGCCACGCGTGCGGAACGGTGCGACGGCGCAAAACCAAGTTTGTAGACCACATTGTCCAGCCGCCGTTCCAAAATCTGAAGCAAGGTTTCTCCGGTGTTACCCGTAGAGCGCTCGGCCATCCGGAAATAAATCGCGAACTGGCGCTCGAGGACGCCGTAATAGCGCTTCACCTTTTGCTTTTCACGCAGACGAACACCGAAGTTGCCCATTTTGCGCTTGCGCCAACCATGCATACCCGGCGGGCGGTTGCGCCACTGCTTTTCCATGGCGCACTTCGCTGTTTCACAGCGCGAGCCCTTGAGCATGAGCTTGATGCCTTCGCGGCGACACAACCGACAAACTGGTCCTAAAATACGTCCCATACACCCTTCCGTCTTATTGTAGTTGTCCGCCTACACGAAGCGAAACCTTGGATCAGCACCCTCGTAAACCGTCAATTTTCAGTTCAGCCGGCCGCACTAGACACGCCGACGCTTCGGCGGACGGCACCCGTTGTGTGGAAGCGGCGTAATGTCCTCGATGGAGTATATCCTCATTCCCGCTCCCTGGAGAGCCGTAATCGCCGAGTCCCGGCCGGTGCCTGGACCTTTTACCCGAACTTCCACTTCCTGCATGCCAAATTTCTTGGCCGCATAGGCCGCCTGCTCCATCGCACGCTGGGCGGCGAAGGGAGTACTCTTGCGCGTGCCCTTGAAACCCACGGTTCCCGCCGACGCCCGGCACAATACTTCGCCGTTCATGTCGGTGATGGTCACCAATGTGTTATTAAACGACGCCTTGACGTGGGCAATGCCCCGCGCCACGTTACGTCGGGCTTTCTTCTTACCGCCGGATCGCTTAGCCACCTTCTATGCTCCTTTACCGCAATTCCTTCACGCTCTTCTTGCCGGCCACCGTCTTCTTCGGACCCTTGCGCGTTCGCGCGTTGGTCCGGGTGCGCTGACCGCGAACCGGCAGGTGCGCCCGATGACGCATGCCGCGGTAACACTTAATATCCTTCAAGCGAGCGATGTTCGACTGAATCGTTCGGCGCAACTGACCTTCGACGGTGTAGTTACGGTCGATGACGCCCGCGATGCGGGTCACTTCCTCTTCGGTCAGGTCCTTGGCCTTGACGCCCACCTCGATCTGCGCTTCCTTGAGCACGTCGAGCGCCAGTTTCGGACCGATGCCGTAAATGTACCGCAGCGCGAATTCAACGCGCTTGTTCGCTGGAATATCCACACCGGCAATACGGGGCACGGCAATCTCCTCGCTTAACCTTAATTACTATCCCTGACCTACTAGCCTTGGCGCTGCTTGTGACGCTTGTCGGTACACACCACGCGTACCACGCCCTTGCGCTTGACTACCTTGCAGTTCTCGCAAATCCGCTTCACGCTGGAGCGAACTTTCATGATCCACCAACCCTTCCCACGCACCGCAGGACGATCGTTCATCGTCCGTCGGTGAGAATCTCAACTCCACCGGCCGTAATGGCCAGGGTATGTTCAAAGTGCGCCGACCACTTGCGGTCCTTCATTACGACCACCCAGCCGGAAGAATCACCGTATTCGACCTTATGCTGACCGAGAGCCACCATCGGCTCAACCGCCAGGACCATGCCGGGCGTCAACTCAAAGTCGTTCCGCCGCTGCTTGGCATCCCAGTAATTGGGAACCTTCGGCTCCTCGTGCATGTCCCGGCCGATGCCGTGACCGACAAAATCGCGCACGACTGAAAGGCCCTCGCCTTCCACATAGCGCTGCATCTGTGAAGCGATCTCACTCCACATGCGACCGGGTTTCATCACCTCGATCGCCAGTTCGAGCGCGCGACTGGTCACGCGGAGCAGATGCTTTGCACCCGCATTGATCGCTCCGATGGGCAGCGTCGTCGCGGAGTCGCCGCAATAACCATCCAGCTTCACACCGCAATCGATGCCCACGATGTCGCCATCCTTGAGCACCCGATCACCGGGCACGCCATGCACCAATTCCTCGTTCACACTGGTGCACAAGGCAGCCGGGAACGGGAACTTGGCCTGCGGATGACAGACGCCCTTGAACAGCGCCAGCCCACCCGCTTCCGCAATCAACGCCTCAGCCGCCTTGTTGAGCTCGCCGGTCGTAACACCCGGTTTCGCAAGCTCACGCATATGCTGCAGGACGGAAAATACAACCCGGCCCGCGCGGCGCATCTGCTCGATTTCGCGGGTGCTCTTCAGAACAATGCCTGTTCGCCGGCTTATTGTCCCAACCTCCCCGCCGCGACTGCCTTGTCCTGGACGCTTCACGCCCGCCCTCGCCCACTGTTAACCGTTATTTGGCGCTCCCGACGAATCGCACCTTGATGGTGCGGGCGGCCGTCCGGCACCGTCAACTTACGAACGCGATCCCTTGATTGGCCCTTCGTTGCCGAGGAAGCCCTTGTAATTACGCATGATCAGGTTCGCTTCGATACGCTGCACCAGATCCAACGCCACGCTGACCACGATCAGCAAACCCGTTCCGCCGAGGAACGCGGAAACCACCAGCGGAATGCCCATCGACTCGGCGAGCAGCGTCGGGATGATGGCAATGATCGCAAGGAAGCCGGCACCGACATACGTAATGCGGCCCATGACTCGATCGAGATAGTCGGCCGTACGCTTGCCGGGACGCAAGCCGGGAATAAAGCTCCCGTAATCGCGCAAGTTGTTGGCCATTTCCTTGGGACGGAACTGCACGGTGGTCCAGAAGTACGCGAAGAAGTAGATCGCGATGATTTCCACCACGGTGTAGATGTAGTGCCCCATGGTGAAAGAATCACGCATGAACATCCAGAAGCTGTTCGGGAAGTACCCGAAAATTCCCTGGAACACGAGACGCGGGAAGACCATGATCGAGCTGGCGAAAATGATCGGCATCACGCCGCCATGGTTCACGCGAAGCGGAAGATAGTGGCGCTGTCCGCCATATACGCGACGACCACGCGTCTGCTTGGCCTGCTGGATGGGAATGCGGCGCTGTGCCTGCATGATCAGGATGGAGCCGGCGACCACGCCCACGAACATGAGCAGGAGCATGATGATCTTGGGCACGTCCAACTGACCGGGACCGGCCGTCCCCTTAAGGACGGTGTTGTCCCACATGTAGATGAACGCGTGGGGCATGCGGGCGACAATTCCCGCCATGATGATGAGCGAAATTCCGTTACCGATTCCGTATTCGTCGATCTGCTCACCCAACCACATCAAGAACAGCGTACCGGTCGTCAGGATGGCCACCGCCATCAGCATGTAGAAGAAGGAGCCTTCAAACTGCGGAAAAATGAAGCCCTGCGATGCGAGGTAGCGCATCCAGATGACCGCATTAATGATGCACAGGAGCACCGTGCCGTAACGCGTATATTCGTTGATCTTGCGCCGGCCGGTTTCACCCTCTTTCGAAAGCTTTTCGAGGGAGGGAATGACCGTGACCATGATCTGCAAAATGATGGACGCCGAGATATAGGGCATGATGCCCAGACCAAAGATCGTACTTTGGCTGAGATTTCCACCCGTGAAGAGCTGGAAATAATGCATCAGATCGCCAAGTCCGCCCTGGCCATCCAAGCCGCTCATCCTGGCCTGATCGATACCCGGAACGGGGACGTAATAGCCGATGCGATACGCGGCGAGCATGCCAAGCGTAAAGAGCAGCTTGTTACGCAGTTCGGGGATCTTGAAGATATTTAAGAAGGTCGAAAACATCCGTTCTTCGCCTGAAGGTTCCGTTGGGAATCGATTACTTTTCCGCTACCACCGCGTTGGCCTTGATCACTGCCTTGCCACCCGCTG
>CAZKIN010000020.1:1360-14581 GCA_964552515.1 uncultured Phycisphaeraceae bacterium | reverse complement strand
GATTACTTTTCCGCTACCACCGCGTTGGCCTTGATCACTGCCTTGCCACCCGCTGCTTCAATTTTCTTAGCCGCTGATTCACTGAACTTCGCGGCGTCGACCGTCAACTTCTTGGACAATTTGCCGTCGCCCAGGATCTTGATGGGATCACGCAGATGGCGGATCAAACCACGATCCAACAACGCCTGCGGGGTCACGTGTTCGCCGGACTTAAAAGCGGTCTCCAAGTCGGCGACGTTTACAACGTTATAAACCGTGCGGAATTCGGCATTGCTGAATCCGCGCTTGGGCAATCGACGAAAGATCGGCATTTGGCCGCCTTCCTGCATGCCGCGCTGCTTCCAGCCGGCACGAGCGCCCGCGCCCTTGGAGCCACGGGTTGAGGTCTTGCCGTGCCCACTGCCTTGACCGCGGCCGACGCGCTTGCGGCGTTTGCCCGGACCCGCGAGTTTTGTGATATCTGCGATCTGCATGATTCAACTATCCTGCCAGCTTAACGCCGCGCAACCGTTCGACTTCGTCCCGGTTGATGAGCTTGTTCAGTCCGTCCATAGTCGCTCGAACCAGATTCTTGGGGCTCGTGGAGCCCAAGCTCTTGGTGAGCACGTCTTTAACGCCGGCAAGTTCCAGCACGGCGCGAACACTGGTCCCCGCGATTACGCCGGTACCCGGACTCGCGGGAACCATGACCACCTGGCTGGCGCCGAAACGCCCGACCACCCGGTGCGGAAGAGTCCCGCCGACGAGTTTGACCTTTTTCATGCTGCGCGCGGCGATTTTCTTGCCTTTTTCCACGGAGCCGGGGACTTCATTGGATTTACCATATCCCACGCCCACGTTGCCGCGGCGGTCGCCCACGACCACGAGCGAACCGAAGCTGAAGCGCCGGCCACCCTTGACGACTTTCGCACAGCGGTAGATACGAACGACGATTTCCTCGACACCATGCTCGTCAGGATGGGCGGCTCCGATATCGAAGGCGCTCACATCACGGGCTGGATCACGTTCCACATTGTCCTGCGTTTTCGCCACGGTTACACCTTCAAAAAGTCTAAAACTTCAGTCCCGCCTCGCGTGCCGCATCGGCCAGCGCCTTGACCCGGCCGTGATAGCGATAGCCGTTGCGATCAAAACAAACCTGGGTAACGTTCTTCGAAACCGCACGCTCCGCCAGGGCTTTGCCAATTTGCTTGGCGGCATCAATATTTCCGCCGGTCTTCATGCTGGTTCGCAAATCCTTGCTTTTGCTGCTGGCCTCACAAATGGTGATGCCGCGCTCATCGTCAATGATCTGCGCGTAAATGTTTTTCAAGCTGCGGAAGACCGTCAGACGCGGCCGTTCGGAAGAGCCGCGGATGCGTTTTCGCAAGCCGTCCTTCCGCCGTTCGCGCCGGTCAATTTTTACTGCCTGACCCATGTCACCAATCCTCATACACCCGGGAAAAACCCGGAATTCCAAGTTAAGAACATCAACCGCCGCTGGTGAGCGCCTTGCCCTGCTTCTTCTTGATGACTTCATCCTTATAGCGGATGCCCTTACCCTTGTAAGGCTCGGTCCGGCGGATCGCACGCACGACGGCGGCGAACTCTCCCACCAACTGTTTGTCAAAGCCGCGAATCACCATCTGAGCCGGTTCGTTGTCACCACGGGCCGCTTCTTTTTCGACCGTCACATCGATCCCCTGGGGAATCGGGAGTTCGAACTGCGATCCCACGCCGCGATTCCGGCCCGAGAAACCGACGTTCAGGTGGAGCATCTTTCCGACCACCTTGCAGTTGTAACCCGTGCCGTAAATCTGCAATATTTTCTCGTAGCCGACGGAAACGCCCTTCACCATGTTGGCGATCAGCGCCCGGGTCAGCCCATGATTCGCCCGTGACTGCTTGCTGTCATCACTGCGGGTGACGCGAATCTGCTTGGCGGCTTCATCGAAAACAATGCTTGCCGTCGACGGAGCGGTCCACGAGAGGTTGCCCTTTGCGCCGCTGACCGACAACTGCCGTCCGGACAGCTGCACCTTGACCCCGCCGGGCACAACTACGGGTATTTTTCCAATTCGCGACATCGACAATCTCCGCCTTCAGCGTGCCACCGAACCAGGCCGGTGCAGTAAGTTACTTAGCAGGCCGCTCGACCAGAATCCTTAGTATACGGTGCACAACAATTCGCCACCGACCTTGCGTTCGCGGCATGTCCGATCTGAAAGGACGCCCGAACTCGTGGAAACCACCGCAATACCCAATCCGTCGAGCACGCGCGGGAGGTCCTCGACCTTACGGAAATCCCGGCGACCCGGACGAGAAACGCGCCGCAGTTCGTGAATGACGTCCTCACCGCGCTGGCCATATTTCAGATCAACACGCAGGATGCCCTGCTTGTCATCCGCAACCACATCGAAACCGTTGATATAGCCTTCGTCACGCAGGACCGTCGCAATACCCACTTTGAGCTTGGATGACGGTATCTTCACCGTTTTGCGGCGATTCACCGTCGCATTGCGGATTCGGGTCAGCATGTCGGCAATCGGATCAGACCACATGAATTTCGTTAACCTCTCGCTTCGCGTTACACCAGACAAAAACAACTTCCCGCCAACGACCGGCGTCCGCCGGATTACCAGCTCGCTTTGCGTACGCCAGGAATCATTCCATCGAGCGCCAGCTTGCGGAAACACAGGCGACACAGACGGAACTTGCGATAGACCGCCCGCTGACGGCCGCACAATTCGCAACGCCGCACCACGCGGCTGGCGAATTTCGGCTTGATCTTGGCTTTGTTACTCCAGGCTTTTGTCGCCATTAGTTACTCTGCTCTTCCCGCCGAAACGGCATACCCAGTTTGGTCAACAGCGCCCGCGCCTGTGCATCGCTTTGCGCCGACGTCACCATGGTGATATTCATACCCTGAGCGTGCGTAATCCTGCCCGAGTCAATTTCCGGAAAAATGGACTGATCCGAAACGCCCATTGAGTAGTTGCCCTGACCATCAAAGCTGCGCGGATTCAGACCGCGAAAGTCGCGAATACGCGGCGCGGCCGTATTGATCAGACGGTCAAGAAACTCATACATTCGCTTGCCGCGGAGGGTCACCTTGAGTCCGACTTCCATGCCCTCGCGAAGCTTGAAATTCGACACGGCCTTCTTCGACACGCGAACCTGCGGCTTCTGCCCGGTGATCTTGGTTAGGTCACCGGCGGCGGCTTCTCCGCGCGTCTTGTCATTCTGCGGAGAACCCGTGCCCATGGACACGACAATTTTCTCCAGCTTCGGCACCGCCAGACGATTGGCAATGCCCAATTCACCTTGCAATTCCGGAAGAATCTCGCTCAGGTAGCGCTGATGGAGCCGCGCGACGATATTGCCTTCACTGATGCGTTCACCCGCCTCAGCTTCCGCGCTATCGCCACCCTTTTTGCCTTCCCCTTTGGCACCCTTGGGCGCCTTGGGACTCTTGGGCTCTTTTCCGCCCGCAGCCTTGGGCTGCTTCTTGTCTTTTTTCTCTTCGCCCGCCATTAGCGTCCTGCCCTTCGCAACGTGTGCAACGTGGTTCCCGCGACGGTCATACGATTCTTCGCGACCACCTTGCCCGCGCCATCCAACTTCACGTCAAACCGCACGCGCTTCCCGCGTCCCGCTGCGGAATCCAGCGGCAGCACCTTGGAAATATGGATCGGTGCCTCTTTTTGCAGACGACCGCCCTGCGGATTCTTGCGGGTTGGCCGCACATGCCGGAAAACCAGGTTGACCCCTTCGACGACCACGCGGTCCTTGCGCGCATCCACCTTAAGAACCTTGCCGCGCGCACCGCGATGATCGCCGGCGATCACCTGCACCATGTCATTTTTGCGAATATGAATCGCCATCGTACGTCCACCCGATTCGTTCAAGTCAACAATCGCCGCTTACACCACTTCTTCAGCGAGCGAAATAATCTTCATAAAATTCTTATCACGCAGTTCACGGGCCACGGCACCGAAAATTCTGGTGCCCCGCGGCTCGTTCTTCTCGTCAATAAGCACGACCGCGTTACTGTCGAAGCGAACGTAACTTCCATCCGGCCGACGTGTCGGATACGTGGTTCGCACCACCACTGCCCGCGCCTTGCGCCGCTTCGACCGATCCTTACGATCCACGCCGCCCGAGAAATCCGAATTCGGAAGCGCCTTCTTCACCGCGACCAGGACAATGTCGCCGATCTTGGCCGTCTTCAGACGATACTTTCCATGGCGCGACGTGCTGCCCTTGAATACGTTGAACACTTCGGCCACTTTCGCGCCGGTGTTATCGCACACGTCCACCACGGTGTTCATTTGAATCATGTTGGCTACCCTTTCACTGCCGTCCGCCCCGGCGAAGCACCTTAGACCGCCGCCCGGCGAAGCACTTTAGTCAGGCGCCAACACTTGGTCTTGGAGAGCCGACGGCAAGCCGTGATCTCCACCGTGTCGCCCTTCTTGGCATCATTGGTTTCATCATGCGCATGCAGCATCGAACGCCGGCGCAGGATTTTCCCGTATTTCTCGTGCTTGACGTTGAAGTCGTAACGCACCTTGATCGTCTTGTTGCGCACGTCGGAAACCACTGTGCCAATGCGAACTTCGCGTTTGGTTCGTGTCACCGGAGCCACTGTTGTGCTACTGGCCATCATACCTCACACCTTTAGCCGAACCGCCCTGACGCGCATCCGGACTCAAACTCAAAAACCGAATCCGGCTACTTCCCGCGCTGCTTTGCGCTTTCCGTTTCCAGATGCATCTGCTTCTCTTCGATTCCCGTTTCGCCGCGCTGATTCATGATCGTCAGCAACCGTGCGATCGTCCGTTTCGTCTCCAGAATCTGCGTCGGTGCCTCTAGCTTTTCCGTCACCGCCTGCGCCCGCAAATCGAACAGGTGCCGGCGCATACGATCCAGCTCGACGTGCATGTCCGTCGTCTTCAGATCCCGAATGTCCGCGATCGTCATCATCTTCATGGCCGAATCCGCCCCTTACAAACCGTGCCGCCGACGCACGAACCGACAACGATACGGCAACTTGTGTGCGACGCGTGCCAAGGCATTCCGCGCCACATTCTCCTCCACGCCCGCCAGCTCAAACAACACCTGGCCGCGCTTCACGCACGCTACCCAGTATTCCGGATCGCCCTTGCCCTTACCCATTCGGGTTTCGAGCGGCTTGCCCGACACTGGTTTGTGCGGGAAAATACGGACATAAACCTTGCCTTCGCGACGCAGATAGTGCGTGGCCGCTACGCGACCGGCTTCAATCTGCCGACCGGTGATCCAACCCGTGCCCAGCGTCTGAATTCCGTATTCGCCGAACACGACCGTATTGCCTTTGGTCGCCTCGCCACGCACTTTTCCGCGCTGGCTCTTGCGCCATTTCACGCGTTTGGGCATTAACGCCATAAATCACCGTCCCCAGCAATTATCCCCAAACCGGCACCTGCCGAGGGGACGCAATTTCAATTAGCCGCGCTTGCCGCGCCGACCTTCACGTCGGCCGCCACTCTGTCCGGTGTCCGCAAGGACCACTTCCTCGCCATACCGACCGAGGTTCAGCCAAACCTTGATGCCGATAGCGCCATAAGTCGTATTGCAAGTCGCGGTGCCATACTCCACATGCGCCTGCAGCGTATGCAAAGGAACTGATCCGCGTGACTGCTTTTCCAGACGGGCCATTTCCGCGCCGCCCAACCGGCCGCTGCAGGAAATCTTGATGCCCTTGACGCCGGCCGCCATCGCCGCGTCCATGCGCTGCTTCATCACGCGACGGAAACCCGCACGCTTTTTCAACTGCTCCGAAATCGCTTCGGCGATCAGCTTCGCATTGGCGTCCGGCACCTTGATTTCCACGATGTTGAGCGAAACCTTGCGATCGATCAGATCCTCAAGGGATTCCTTCAGCTTATCCACTTCCGCGCCTTTGGGGCCAATGACCAGGCCGGGACGCGCCGTGTGTAGTGTCACGCGCACATCATCACGTGTGCGCTCGATCTCCACCCGCGCCACCGCGGCATAGGGAGGCTGCTGGTTCAACTTGGTGTCGACGAACTTGCGGATCCGGTGATCTTCAATCAGAAAATCCGCGAACGCCGCCTTTGGGGCGAACCAGCGCGATCGCCATCCTTCCGTGATGCCGACGCGAAAACCGATTGGATGCGTCTTCTGACCCACAAACAGCTCCCGTCATTTCCCTTAAGAACACCGGACCAAATCCGGAAAAAAATCTATACCTCTTCGACCGTCACCGTGATGTGACTCGTGCGCTTCAAAATCGGGTGCGCCCGGCCACGATCCTTCGGCTGCCAGCGTTTGTACGCCGGACCGCAATCCACCCGGGCATCCGTAATGATCAGCCGGGAAACATTAGCTTCCTTTTCGCTGGCATTGCTCATCGCCGAACGCAGCACCGCATGGACATACTTCGAACTGCGTCGCCGGTTAAACCGCAACTGCTCCAGCGCGTCGGCGCAGCGCCGACCACGGATAAGTTTCATGATCCACCGCACCTTCAGCGGCGAGATCCGTGCAAAACGATGCGTCGACGTCCACATCACCAACTACTCCGATCTATTCCGATTCGACCCGGCCCACCGGGCTTCGCGAAGCGGAGCATCAATATTCCCTTAGGCCGCGGCGCCTTCGCCCTTCTTCTTGCCCGAGTGACCACGGAACACACGCGTCGGACTGAACTCGCCCAACTTGTGCCCCACCATGTCCTCAGTGACAAACACGCCGAGAAACTTGTTCCCGTTGTGCACTTCGAACCTATGGCCGACGAATTCCGGCACAATCGTGCAGCGCCGCGCCCATGTGCGAATCGTCGCGTTGCTCCCACCCGCCTTCAGGTTCATCACCTTGCGGTAGAGCTTCTCTTCAACGAACGGACCCTTTTTCTGCGATCGTGCCATACTATTCGCCTCGCACCGTCATCTGCACTCTCGAACTCAATTCAAACCGGCTCCACGAAACCAATTCCGCAGGCCTGGATTCTCAATTCTTCTTGGGGGTCGGCAACTGGCCGTAACGCACACTGCGCCGACGACGCAGGATGCGCCGATTCGACCGATTCTTCGGCGACCTCGTGCGTCCGCCCTTCGCGAGCACACCGGTCGGACTGCACGGATGGCGACCACCACCGCTGCGTCCTTCGCCACCACCCAACGGGTGCGCGACCGGATTCTGTGCCGTACCACGAACGGAAGGGCGAATGCCGCGATGCCGCGTACGGCCCGCCTTGCCCCAGCGAATGTTCTGCCATTCCATGTTGCCGAGCTGACCGATCGTCGCCCGACACTGCGAACCCACTTCTCGCATTTCGCCGGACGGCAACACCAGCACGGCCCAGCGTTCACTGCGCGACAGCAACTTCGCCGACGTGCCGGCCGCACGGACCAGCTTACCGCCCTGGCCGACGTTGATTTCCACATTATGCACGGCGAGTCCCGGCGGAATCTTGCACAATGGCAGCGTATTGCCCGTCTTCGGCTCCACACTCGTTCCGCTTTCCACCGTATCACCAGGCACCAAACCAACCGGAGCCAGGATGTACCGCTTCTCGCCATCCGCATACTTGATCAGCGCGATGTAGCAGGTGCGGTTTGGATCATACTCCACCGCCTCCACCGTACCCGTCACGCCATCTTTGTTGCGCTTGAAGTCAATGATGCGATACAGCCGCCGTGCTCCACCGCCGACGTGGCGACAGGTAATGAAACCATGGTGGTTACGGCCGCCGGTCTTGCGAATACGCTCGACCAGTGACTTCTCCGGACGACGGCTCTTGTCCGTTACTTCCGCGAAATCATTGACCGTCGAGTTTCGCCGGCCCGGCGAAGTCGGTCTGTAGGTTGTAATCGCCATTTATATCACCCAGCCAAAATCAGCATGAGAGTCGCTAAGAACGCACGAAGCAAAGACCAATTCGTAGCAAGCATTGAGCGAACTCCTTTTCTTTTCCCGCCTGTCCTATTGGCGGGCCGGCATTTAGGCCCACCGCGAACGAACAAAAACATCGATCCTCATACCTAGAACAGATCGATGTGATAATCACTCTTCAGAACGACCACCGCTTTTTTCCAACCCGACGTACGTCCGATCTTGAACCTCACCCGGCGCGGCTTGCCCTTACGATTGCAGGTCCGCACGTCGGAAACCTTGACGTTGTAAATCTTCTCAATCGCCTGCCGGATCATCGGCTTGGTCGCATCCGCATGCACTTCGAAGGCATACGCCCCGCCGCGCGCCGGTTGCGAACTCGTCGCACCATGCGACTGCTGTGACTGGTGCGTGCCCTTCTCGGTGACCAGCGGTCGTTTGATGATGTGATAAATATCCATCGCTTAACCTCGTTCTTCCATCATCAAAAAACAGCGGCATCGGCCCACCGGCCCATGCCGCATTTACTTAACCCTTGCCGCCCACGATCTTCTTGGCGGTTTCCGTAAATCGATCGAACGCCGGACGCGTAAAAATCAACGTCTTTCGCAGCAATACATCATGGGCGTTCAAATCATCGACCATGCGAATTTCTGTTTTTTCGATATTCCGGCCTGATTTGTAGATATTTTCGTCCTGCTCCTGAATCGCCAGCACGCATCCCCGATCCGCCTGGAGCGCCTTAAGCATGCTCGCGATCGGCTTGGTCTTCGGCGATGAACAGGTCAGTCCATCCACAATTTTGACTTCTTCGGCCTGGATCTTGGCGAGCACGGCCGAAAGCCGCGCCATCCGCCGAATCTTCTTGGAAATATCCTTGAAACTGCGCGGCACCTGCTTGGAAAAAGCCCGACCTCCACCACGCCGTTGTGGGGTGCGCACCGGACCCATACGCGCGTTACCCGTGCCTTTTTGCCGGAAAATCTTACGCGTCGAACCCTCAACTTCGCCGCGACCCTTAAGCCGCGCGCTTTCCAGACGTTGATGATCCTGATGCGTCACAATCGCCTGCTTGATCAGCTCCGGGCGCACTTCCCCGCCGAGCGTCACCGGGTCCACTTGAACCTCGCCGACGCGCTGACCCTGCATGTTGAATACGGGTACGGAAAGCATCTACATCAACCCTTCTTCTTCGCGGCCGGTGGCGGAGCCTTCTTGACGACGGTCTCGCGCTTCTTCGCCTTGCGAATCAATACGTGCGAACCGTTGTGACCCGGGATACTCCCGCGGATCAGAACGATGTCATTTTCCAGATCAACCTTGAGCAAACGCAGCGAATTTACGGTGACATGCGTGTGTCCCATGTGACCGGGCATGCGCTTGCCCTTCTTGACCGATTGCCCGGTACCACGCGGGGCGTCGGCGCCGATACCACCCGGCGAACGGTGTTTGCGTTCCGTACCGTGGGAGGCACACAAGCCGCCGAAGCCGTGCCGCTTCATGGCGCCCTGAAAACCCTTGCCCTTGGTAATCCCGCACACATCGACCCATTCAATCTTGTTGTTGGTAAATGTCTCGGCGGTGATAACTTCGCCTACCGCGATTTCCGCGGGCTTCTGCAACCGAATCTCGCGCACAAAACGCTTCGGACCGGTCTTCGCCTTGCCGGCGTGACCGATCATCTGCTTGGTCGAGCGATGCGGCTTCACGTCACCGAACCCCAGTTGCACGGCATCATAGCCGTCGGTTTCGCGCGTCTTTACCTGCAGCACGACGCACGGACCGGCCTTGACTACCGTGACCGGTTCGACCAGGCCTTCCGCGCCGAGGATGCGCGTCATTCCGATTTTCGTGCCCAAAAGTCCAGTTACCATGACAACCGTCCCAGTCCCGCGCCGCAAGGCGGTGCGGGCTTTATCCAGCCATTCCGTGCGATCAAAGCTCACACGGCGAAACTTGTCTTACAATGGGTTTCAACGAAATGGGTGCCACACTGGTGACACCCATGAACTTCGCCGCGCCGCATCATGTTCGAATCTTCACGAACACGCCCGCGGGAACCTGAATACGGTTGATCGCTTCCACCGTGCGCGCCGTCGGCTCGCTGATGTCGATGATCCGCTTATGCGTCCGCATTTCAAACTGCTCTCGCGACTTCTTGTCAATGTGCGGCCCGCGCAGCACGGTATACCGCTCAATCCGCGTCGGCAGCGGAATCGGTCCGTGCACTCGCGCGCTCGTCCGCTTCGCCTGCTCTACGATTTCCTTGGCAGACGCATCCAACGATCTTGCGTCGTACGCTTCCATCCGGATTCGAATTCGATTCTTTGCCGCCACAGTTTTCTTTCCTTTTTGCCGCCGCCTTTACGTTTTCCGAAAATGGCGACAGACGGAACAGCATAATCGCTCTCCCAACCCTGTCAACTGTGCGTCCGGGAATCTTTCTGCCCTACGCAATGCAATTAAAGCCGCGAAAAATGCATATACGCTTTGTGTGCATCGCGTGGGAATCCTCGTAAAAGTATAGAAAACAGCGCTCGCACCCAACAAACGGGTCCAACTTCGCCTTCCGAGGGTGGTTAATGACACAAATGATGTGCTAACTGTGAAAAACCATTGACAGGCCGATCCGCCATTCATTATTCTATGCGGCAGATCCTTTCGAGAGGATGACACCTCATCCGGCGTGCGGAGTCCAAGGACTGAGGCGGCAAGGACTGCCGCCGCACGCGGCCAATACCACGGAGTACATCCATGAACTCACGGCCAAGTGATCCGCGCCATGGCAGCGCGCAGTCCCCTGCCCCACACGGCCCTCCTCGAGAACCGGCGATCAATCGGAAAACGCCGCCCCCGATTCCAGATCGCGGCCGGCCGGCTCGTCGACCCATCGAATCGGCGCGCACCACGCGGACGTAAACGCGCCGATCAGACCGGCAAAGAGGAACAGACAAAACCACCTTAGATATACCCCGCGCTGTTTCATTCCTGGACCGTAGCAAGTCCGGAATGCCGCGCGAATCCTTAATTTTCCCTTATTTTTCAGGAGGGTTCATCACCCTGGCCTGGTGCCACGGTGTTGACATAAACCATGAGAGATCATCTGACCCTTAAGCAAATTGCCGCCGCCATCGGCGTGCGTGAAACCTATGCCGGACAGGCCTTCGACCCCGCGCTGCGCAAGGTCGCGACTCTTTTTCTGCGGTATCCCGTGGAAACCCTACAGTTGCTGGCAGAGGAATCGGGCAAACTTCGCACCATCGTCCAACACCGCCACCACCAGCTGCCAGACAGCCAAACAACACCTGCCCGCAACCTGCCCACCGCAGCGGACGGCTACCTCACGAATCCGTGGCAGGCATAGGAGTCGTTGCACGGCGAGTTCCGAGGGATAGCCAAGAGCGCCCGCCTCGGATAAAAGATTGTCCCATTGGTGGGTAGCCGGAGTGGCGGAATTGGCAGACGCGCGGGATTCAAAATCCCGTGGCCGCAAGGTCGTGAGGGTTCGATTCCCTCCTCCGGCAGTGTCACATTTTGATAGCGATGCTCATAGCTGCAAACGATCTCCGTTGTCCTAACTGCAAGTCCACCATGACCTTGACTCTGGTAACGGGACTTCGCAACTTGGCCTCTTATTGCGCGAATGGATTCATCTTCTTTTTTTTTACATCGAACATTTTTGTCCAACCCATACCAGTTGCCGCTCCTATATGAGTGTCGCAAGTGTGAAACTCAGTCGCGCGGCGAGCGTTTCCGCGAACCCGAATCCAAATGCCCGACGTGCCAATACGACCTCACCGGAAATCAATCCGGCATCTGCCCTGAATGCGGCCAGAAAATCCCCGCCTTCATCGCGCGCGGCCTGAACAGGCATTCGGAAAAGTGAACGATTTCTTGCAGCCCGTACATCGCTGGTCCGGCGGCAGTTTGAACCCGCACTCGCACACCCACCCTGCCTGTTTCGCCGGTCGCCCCAGCATCAGCGCATGCTCAGGAACATCCCGCGTCACCAGGGCTCCCGCACCGATCGTCGCAAATGACCCGATGGTGACACCGCACACCACGATCGCCCCCGCTCCGATTGACGCCCCCCGGCACACCCGCGTCGTTTCCAGCCAATTTTCCTTGTGCGCGTAGCGCTCCATCGCCGCCGGCATCCGCCCGCTGCGTGGAAACCGATCATTGGTGAACATCACCCCGGGCCCGAGGAACACATCATCCTCAATGGTCACCCCTTCCCAGATCATGACCTGGTTCTTGATGGTCACGCGGTCCCCCACCACGGCGCCGCCCTCGATGAACGCATGATCCCCGACGTTGCACTCGCGCCCCACCTTCGCCCCGCGCAGCACGTGCGCAAAGGCCCACACCCGCGATTCGGCACCCACTTCGCCCTCGCACAAAGCGTGCGCGTGAACAAATGCCGCTTCCGATTTCAATGCCGTGCCCATGTCGCCACACTCCATTTCATGGCCTGTTCATATCTCTCCAAAACCAGCGGCCGCACCGCGCTCCAGGCGAAAGATGCCGGAATCACGATCACCATCCCGGCACACACGCTGTCGATTGCGCTCCATACGAATACAAACCGGTCGCCGGTAATCACCAGCGCGCCGATCAACGCTGCCTCCGCCAACAGCACCACGGCCAACAGTATGAATCCCAATCGATTCCGGCCCCACACCAACCCCACAATAAGTCCGCAAAACGACATGACGATGCCAAACGCGGTAGCCACGTTCATCAACGTGTGAATCGGTTCGCGCGAGAACCAGTAACGGGCAATGGCCCAGATCCGCCCATCCCCGAACGGGGCTTTCGTCCGCGCCGCCGTGGTTATCTGGTTGATAAACGCATTACGTTTATCCTTCGGCCATTCCGGCAGTGACCACCACAAGCCCACCGGACCTTCCGTGCAGGGCGGCGCTTCCCAGTCTCCCGGAACGCAGGAAACCTCCGGACTGATGGCGAATCCGGCCACCTTCAAATTGATGTCCATGTCCTGTCGCTTCTGCTTCCCCGCCGCGCCCGCCAGGTCATAAGGACTGATGAACCGCACGAGATGACTGAATGTCATCCCTCCTACGGAAACCGCATAACGAAACGGATCGCGCCGCACCAATTCCGCTCCGATTTTTCCCATCAGGGCGTCATATTCCCATTCATTCAGCCCATCGACATGTAGTGCGCGATGGCGTGCAATCCACACATCTATGTCGCTGACCACGAATGCATCACCCGGTTTCCGTTCCGGAATCCATCCCAGCGCACGCCGCGCCTCCGGCGTCTCGGGAAGTTCCTCCCCCTGGTGATAGGTCATGCGCAGCAGCAGCGCCGCCCCGC
>CAZKIN010000020.1:0-1260 GCA_964552515.1 uncultured Phycisphaeraceae bacterium | reverse complement strand
TCGGGAAGTTCCTCCCCCTGGTGATAGGTCATGCGCAGCAGCAGCGCCGCCCCGCGCGTTGCCGTACTGGTCGCAAATCGCCCCGTCGTCGCCTCATTCAGCGCGCACTCAAACCAGCACAACACCAGGACCGGTGCAAGAAACGCCGCGATTTGCAGGGTACGCTTCAGCGGACCACACTTCGTTTGCACAAACTCCCAAACCGCCATCCCCATCATCACCGCCACCACCGCCGCAATCACCGCCGCCGCCGTCCCGCGTGTCAGCCACGCCAAACCCAGTAGCGTCCCCGCGACCAGCCAACAAATATCGAAGCTCCCTGCCCGCTGCCCGCCGCGCTGCCGCTTCAGCGCCATGCAGACCGCCAGCAACCCAAACGTCAGCAACACCGCATACAGTGCTTCCGACATCATTCGATTGGCCCACTGCTCCCGACCCAGTCGCGCAATCGTGAGCAATGCCGCCACCCACGCCAGCGCGCGCGAATGCAGCATCAAACCCAATCCGTATGCCCCCGCCGGCAGTGACACCAACAAGACATGATTCGCGGCAATCGCCGCCCATCCCATGTTTCCGGCAATGATCGCGACCAACCACAACCAGAGAATGTAACCCGGCTTCCGCATCTCAAAGTGTGGAACGCTGTCGCCGTTCAGCAGTGCATCCGCCCCGGCCACATATTGAATCGAGTCCGCCGATATCACCGCCCGGCCCTGCTGCGCCGAAAAATAGACCATCTCCATAACCAGGCTCAGCAAGAGCAGACCAGTGACATCCAGTGTCACCCACCGTGCTGGCCGACTGCTGCGCTCCATAGTTCGCCTTACCAGGGGACCCGAAACGTGAATGTCGCAACCACCCACCCAGTTGTTATCGGAATCTCACCGCCCCCCGCGCAGCCAATTCCTCATTCCCCTTTTGGTGCAATCGCACAACTTTCTAATTTTTCAATAGTTGCGCGCTTTTTTCTTCTAGCCCGCCGATTTGCCGCCGATGCATTGGTCAACCCATAGGCCGGTTCGGGCGTGATGGCGCCCAACGGCATCCCCGCCACAGCGGGACTCACTCCCGCTCCGACGGGCCTACCGCGACGCCATCATGGCCGAGTTACTTAAATTCGGTCATAGTTGGAGACGTACATCATGGCATTCGCACTCGCAATGGTGCAACGGTTGGTGGATTGGTGGGAAAGCCTCGTACCCCTTATCGCCATCGGCATGGAAGGGTAGGTGACCCATGCTGATCTACCCCGTCACCACC
>CAZKIN010000019.1:27762-29059 GCA_964552515.1 uncultured Phycisphaeraceae bacterium | reverse complement strand
TCAAGTTTGCTGCGGTAGCCGCTATAGGCTCCATTTGCGTAGGGATCGGCGTCGCCTTTTTTCGGCATCGCTTGGACACACGCCTGCGGTCACCGTTGCAGGTCCAGGAACGACTGGGTGTAAGAGTGTTGGGGAGTGTTGCACAGGTGCCGGGCAAGAATGGCGCCGTAGCCGCAACTTTGGACATCGCGATGCGTGAACCGGCGCGCAGTATCTCGACAGCACTTCTGGCGGCCGGCCATCAGAAAAAGACGCACAGTCGTTTGATCACCAGTCCCACGCCTGGAAGCGGGAAGTCATCGATGGCCTTGAATCTGGCAAGGAGCCTGGCAGCCACGGGACGCTCGGTATTGCTCATTGATGGGGACAATCAGCGCTCGGGATTGTCGCGTAAGCTGAATCTGAAGGACAAACCGGGCTTCTATGAAGTGGTGTGCGGTGACAAGCTTGCCATGGAGGTGCTCCACAATATTGACTCGCCAAGATTGAAATGCATGCCGGCAGGCAAGCGTGACGCGTCGTTTGGCGAGCGCCTGACCGACCGTGATGCCCAGGCCCGTATTCGGGAGTTATGCAGCGCTTTCGACGAGGTGATCGTAGATTCGCCGCCGGTGCTGGCCATGAGCGATACTCTGGTGCTGGCCACGCTGGTCGACGAAGTGGTCTTGGTATTACGAGCAAATCATTCGTGCCGGGATGAGGCCGAAGCTGCAAGGCAGTATCTCAGCGCTGTGGGCTGTAAGATTTCCGGCGCAATCTTGAATGGTGTCGACCCGCGAAATGTGCGCTTCGGTTACGGATATGGTTATGGCTATGGGTACGATCAGGATTATCAGGAAGCCGGCACATGAGGCTTGATTGATCGCCCGACTCCAAGCGCGCGACTAATCAACGCGTCGACCATTGAAACCCGGGACAACAGGAGCCTGGTTCGTTGACGTCCTTCGATCGAAACTGCGAGGAGCTGGATCATTCCCGACGCGCGCGACCAATCTTTGGTGCTGATTCATTTCGATGAGTCGTTCTTGCGCGATGCCGAGCGGGAGGAGGCTGACGCTCACGGCGAAGCCATCGACCGTAAGGCCAACCTGATGGACTGGTACATCCGGTGGGCGCGGGGTTGCGTTGGGGGTTTGTTGCTGGTCTTGCCGGAAAAAATGCGCAGTCATTGGGACGCCCGTGTGCAGGCGATCAGCCATCATCACGTACTCTGGTATGGTGACGATGGGAAGTTGGTATTCCCCCCTGGACTTGGTCATGTCGGTTTGTGGTTGGTCAATGGTCGGCTTTTTCCGAT
>CAZKIN010000019.1:20834-27662 GCA_964552515.1 uncultured Phycisphaeraceae bacterium | reverse complement strand
AGCTTACCTCGATATTCCGCGTCATGGATTGTATCCCTATGTCAAACGTCTCATGGACGTGGTTTTTTCACTGCTTGCGATCACTGTGACACTCCCGCTTTTCATATTGGTTGCAATACTCGTTAAACTGACTTCCCCGGGTCCGGTTTTCTACGCCGATAGGCGCCAAGGCCGAGGAGGGGCGGAGTTTCGCTGTTATAAATTCCGTACCATGGTCGCCAATGCGGCGGAAAAACAGGCTGAATTGCGTAAATTGAATGAAGTGGATGGGCCGCAATTCAAAATGACTGACGATCCCCGGTTGACCAATATTGGTCGATGGCTGCGCAAGTATAACGTCGATGAATTACCGCAGTTCATCAACGTGCTCCTTGGCCAAATGAGTCTGGTTGGTCCGCGTCCATCGCCCGATCGGGAGAACCAGCTTTGTCCGGGGTGGAGACGAACCAGACTGTCGCTTCGGCCGGGAATCACTGGATTATGGCAGGTACTGCGACTTCGGGACTTCGGTCCTTCGGATTTCCAAGAGTGGATTTACTATGACTTGGAATACGCCCGGCACCAGTCCTTTTGGCTTGACTGTTTGATAATTGCTTACACGCCCTTCACCGTGTGCAAGACGCACAGATTGGCGAATCTGGCGAAGAAGCTTGCGAAACGGGGGATTTGCGTTGAAGCGGACGTTATGCACCAGCGGCGCAGCGAGCAATCCTGAGCGATCCGATTTACGAACGGCGAAGGACGTACTTGCGCACCGTTGGGGTAGAATTTTGTAGAATCGAAATCGTATATCGTTTGGACGGACGTGTGCCTGACCAATTGGATTTGCATCGTATCCCAACCATTGATTCGGATACGCTGGTAGCTGTTTATTGTTCGAATAGAAGGTGATTTTGCGATGATTGCACGCAAGCCGATTTCCAGGCGACGAAAATTTCGATTCAAGACGCTGGCGTTTGTTTTGCTTGGAGTAGTGGTACTGGGGGCGGGCGGCACGTGGATTTACTTCATTCAGAGTGAACGCAACACGCAGAAACTGAAGTCACTTGCTGCGGAAATGGCTGCCAAATCGGATTGGGCCAAAGCTGCCACCAACTATCGCTTGTATCTCAACCGGCGCGAAAACGATTTGGAAGCACTTGCGGCGTATGCAGATGTGCTGGTCACGATGACGAAAGAAAGCCCCGAGCAGTTGGGCAACGCTGTTCGGGTCCTACAGCGATTGGTTCGGCTGCAGCCGACAAATGTGAAGGCGATTCGTGACCTTACTTCGGCGTACTTGCTTGTTTCAGAATTCACATTGGCTGAGGACATGGCCGGAAACTGGGTGGGATTGGCCCCCGACTCAGCGGAAGCTGTGGTGTCCCTTGCGACGGCACGGCGCGGATTGAAGAAATATGATCTCGCATTGGAAGCCCTCATGCGCGGTGTGGAACGCATGCCCAACGAGGCCAGTCTTTACCCGCCGATCATCGCACTCTATACGGTCGAACTGGCCAAGCCGGATGAAGGAAAAATCTGGCTCGAGAAAGCATTGATAGCGGGACCGAACTCACACTCTATTCAGCTTGCAGCTTTTGCATACCAGAACACCCGCGGCGACTTCGCCAAGGCTGAAGAACATTTGAAGATTGCGATCGACGCGGCTCCGGATGATCCGTCTGTCTTATTGCCAGCCGCGTCTTATTTCACGGAGCGCAATGACCTTCCCCGCGCAAAGGAACTCCTCGACCGTATCGCATCCAAGTCACCCGACAATCATCGAATGCACATTGCACTGGCAGCCTGGGCCGCCAAGAATCGGGATCCTGTAGTCGTTACGAGCACAGCGAAGCAACTGGAAGATTGGGCAGGTGAAAAAAACTCTGAAATATTGGCTCGTGCCGCGGAATTGTATCTTGCTGCCAGACAGCCAAACGATGCGGATCGCTGCATTGTCAAATTAGAGGCGATACCCAACCCAAGCCCAGCGGTGCAAACGTGGATTTCCGCGTTGCGCGGTTCGCGCGACGTTTCAGAAGGCCGACCGCATGGTGCCGTTGCGCATCTGGAGGAGGTCCTTCGCAAGGAACCTAACGATGCACGAACGCTGGAACTGCTCGGACGAGCGTATCTTGACATGGGGGCACTGGAGCCGGCGGCGGATAGTTTCCGCCGATTGCTTGGGTTGTCTCCAGATGTACCGGCCTTTCGGATCACGCTGGCACGAATTGAATTGCAGTTAGGAAGAGACGCGGCGGCCACGGGGCTGCTTGTGGCCATTCCAAATGCGACGCCCGAACAGCAGTCACAAATTGAATTGCTTCGCCTCGCCTGCGACATGCGCCGGGCCATTGCTACATCCCCATCAGCGGAACAATTGCGCGATCTTCGCGAACGACTGCAACGAGTCGCCGGCGAGCCGCCAGTTGACGAATCGAGCGCTCGGCTTCTTTCTACCTGCTTCGCGCTGGCGGCATATCCGTCAGAAATGTCAGAGGAGCTAAGCGCCCGTATGGCCGACGAAACCACGGGTACCGTGGTGGCCAGTGAATACGCAAGTTTTCTACTCTACGGCCGACAATTCGAAGCAGCTAAGCGGATTATTGACGAGCTGGAATCCAAGCCGAAAGCCGCGGAGGCGGCTCAGCGCCTGCGGGTAAAGTGGCTCGTTGCTACCGACGGCGCAACCGCAGCGCGCAAGTACATCGATTCAATGAGTCAGGATGGACCGGCCAAAGGAGAACTCTTCGTCGCGCTTGCAGATCAATGTGCCGATTTGGGGCGGCGCGAGGATGCCCTCGAAGCCTATACAGCCGCTGTCGGATATCTGCCTGAACGCGTTCCCCTGCTGCAACAGATTCGCCGTCTCGCTTTGACGCGTGAACAGTCACTAGAAGCAGTCAGTAAAATGCATGCGATCGAAGGCGAAGCCGGCCTGACTTGGCGGCTGGAGCGCGCGCTTGCCATTCTGCAATTCAATCCCGACGCCAACATGGTTCAGGAGGCTGTCGGTCTCATTCAACATTGTGTCGACCGGCGAAAGGACTGGCCGACGGCGTTCATTGCCCTCGGGAATGCCCGGGAATTACTCGGGGAATGGGAGCCTGCTGCACAGGCATACCAAACGGCGATTAATCAACAGCCTTCGCTGGCAACAGGTAGTGTCGCGCTGCGGCTGGTTGGAGTTCTCAATCGACTGCAACGATTTGTTGAGTCCGATGTTTTATTGGGTCGGGTGCTTGAAGCAAACCCACGTTCGGCCGACGCGCTGGCATTGTTGGTTGAAAAACAGGTCCGGTCCAAGGACTTGTCCGCTGCGGCGGATGCGGCTGAACAACTGCTTGCCGCCAAGCCCGGCGATCCATCCATTGCCGCCCTCGTCGCAGACTTGATGCTTCAAAAAGGCAATGTGCCGCGCGCTGACGAAGTTGTGTCCAAAGGGCTTGAAGGCAGCCCGGACGCGATCGCGCTGCAATGGTCGCGCGTTCGTGTCCGCATGGCGCAAGGCGAAAATGACCAGGCGAAGACTTTGGCTGTTGGGATCGCGCAGCAAACAAATGCGGCAAAGGACTATTGGTTCTTGGGGCAGGTTTTTGAACAACTCGGGGACAAGAAAGCAGCTGAAGACGCGGTTCGCAAGGCTGTTGAGATCGCCCCACAAGACGCACAGCTTCTGGCGGGTGTCGCCGAATTCTGGCGCACCCGGGGTGATCGTGCCAAGCAGGTGGACATGGCGCGCAAGGCCGTTGCGGCGCGCGGAGACGACCCCCAATCCCAGTTGGCGCTGGCGGAGTTGTTGGTGGGAAGCGAATCCAGTATCGCAGACCAAAAAGAAGCCGCCGAAATTGTAGCCAGGCGATTGGCCACTGCACCGGATGATCCGCGAGCCTTGGCGCTCGACGCTCTGCTTGCCGGATCTCGCGAAAAGCCGGATCTGGATCATTCACTAAAACAACTGCAAAAAGCGCTGGCATTGAATCCCAAGTTGCCGAAAGCACACCAGCTACTTGCCGCTGTTCAGATTCGTCGAGGGGATATGAAAGCGGCGGGTGATGCCGTCGCTGCCGGGTTGGCAATTGATCCCGACAATATTGAACTGCTGCTCCTGTCCGCCGAGGTTTATGGCTATCGAGGCGAATATGAACAGTCCATGTTGCCCCTTCGGCGCATATTGGAAATTCGTCCGCGTTCCACCCAGGCTTTGCGCTTGCTTCCCGAATCGGCTGGCCGCGCAAATCAACTGGATCGGGGCATCAAAATTGTGGAATCGGGTGCGGCCGGGGGACCAATGAATGCGGAAGAATTAGTCGCGTTGGCACGGCTGTATGACATGAAAAAGGAGTTACCCAAGGCGGAAGCACTTTACCTGCAGGCGGTCGCCGCCGCGCCTGCCGATAGCAGCATTTTCCAATCGCTACTCCACTTTCAGTCGCGTCAGGGAGCAGTTGAAAAGGTGCGCGAACTTGCCGAAAAGCGGAAGATCGGCCAACCCGATGATGTGGCTTCTGTATTGGCCGCCGCACACCTGATGTGCCTGCAATCGGTCGACGCCAAATTGCGTGACACCGGAATCAGCTGGCTCATGAGCGCCGCTTCTTCGCATCCCACATTCGCGGCCGATGCGGTGTATCGCGCCGGCGTGTGCCACCTGCAGGCCGGAGAGGTTCCCCAGGCGGAGTCGGCCTTCTTACAGGCAGCGCAATATGCGCCTACCGCCGCGGAACCGGTAAATGCACTGGCATGGCTCTACAGCGAAGAGTTGAATCGACCGGAAGACGCATTGAGCGTGCTTCAGAAGTTTCTTACCGCAGGCGGCCGCGAAACGCCGCAGATGTTGGACACGCATGCCGCGGTGTTGTTGCGGCTCGAACAGTTCGATGCTGCGCGCACAAAGCTGCTTGCCTGTATCGACGCGGCGGGTCAAACCGAAACGCTGACCGCGGCCACGTTTCATCTCGGAAAGCTATTGCACAAACAGCAGAAACAGAATGAGGCTATAGTACACTTGCGTCGAGCGATAGACTTGGACAAACGATTCGGCGGCCTGAGCGATAGAGAGCGAACTGAGATAACTTCGCTGCTTTCGGAAACCACAATCGAAACCAAACAGTGAGACCATGAGCGGAAACGCGGAAACCACCACCTTGAGCAGCACCGTGCGGTCATCGTTCACTCCCCGTGACGTGGTGGCATTACTGCGCCCGCACCAGTGGATCAAGAACATTGTCGTTTTTGCCGGGCCGGCCGCCGGAATGAAATTGTCCGATCCCTATTCATTGCTCAAGGCGTGCATCGCCTTCGTGGCCTTTTGCCTGGCGGCAAGCGCGGTCTATGCGATCAACGACACGATCGATCGGGAGGCCGATGCTCGTCACCCCACCAAGCGAAATCGCCCCATCGCCCGTGGTGCCATCACCCCCGGTGCCGCCATCTTGATGGCCGTCGCACTTGTCACTCTTGCCTTCTCGCTGCCTGCGGTGATGTTGAATGTTAATGTGACGGCCATCCTTGTGCTCTACTTCGGCATGATGTTGGCCTATTCACTCGTCCTTAAGAACCGTGTCATTCTGGATGTGATTATTCTCGCCACCGGTTTTGTGCTCCGCGCCATTGCCGGAGCGGAAGCGGTGGATGTAGTCGCATCCCAGTGGCTCATGGCTTGCGTGTTTACGCTTTGCCTTTTTTTTGGGTTCGGTAAGCGCCGGTGTGAAATCACTATGATCGGCAACACCGAAAGCGCGGGTCACCATCGTGCCACCTTGCTTCGTTATACGCCGGATCTTCTGAATCACTTGATTACGGTGTCCGGTGCCGTGGCGATCATGACCTTCTTACTCTATACGGTTGAGATATCGCGCGTGCCCACCTTATTTCATAAGGAATATTTATTTTACACTTTGCCAATCGTTGTTTACGGCGTATTTCGCTACACCATGCTCACGGAGCTGGGCATCCACACCGGACCGACCGAAATCATCATCAAGGACCGGATGATGGTTGCCTGTATTGTCGTTTGGCTCCTGATCGCTTTGGGGATCGTCTACCACGACCCGGTCGTGCGCTGGCTTGGATGGAACGATTGGTTATGGGGAAAGTAAGACCGCCACACCAAACCTGTTGCCCCTGTGCGTCAAGTTCCCGGCCGATGCCCGTACAACTCGATATGCAGTCGCGGGCAGAATCGAAATCCCCGTTTCTTGCATAGCTCGGCAATCCATCGTCCCCGAGTCGAGAGTGCCTCACTGGTGATGCCCTCGGGCATGAGTAGCACATCTTCTGGACGATATTCGCCGAGTTGCGATAGCAATTGATCAATCTCACCGAGGTCTTCTGCCGAACTGACCACGAATTTCAGCTGATATTCGCCCAATCTTTGAAATCGTCGGATAACATCGACGTTCAGCCGTGTAGCCTCGTGTGCTTCTGCGATTTTTCCGCCCGCCCGCTCCCACGGCGTCGAATTCGCCAGCTTGGGGCTGATACTCGCGAGGTCGCAGGTTACATCGCGCCAGATCGTTGCTGCCGTTTCGATGGTCAGGTGATAACCCGCTGTGCGGATTCGGGTGGTAAGCTCTTCTACTCCTGAGGCAAGCAGCGGCTCGCCGCCAGTGAGCACGACATGTCTCGTTGCAAACGCGTTGAGGCGCTTCATCAGGTCGTCTACGGTCAGGTCATTACCTTCCGGTGACCAGGACGTCGTCGGACTGTCGCACCAATGGCATCGCAGATTGCACCCGGAAGTCCGAATGAACGCGCTGGGAACACCGGCCAGTTTTCCTTCTCCCTGGATGCTTAAGAATACTTCATTGATACGCACAGGCTATTCTCAATGGCAGAACCAGGCAC
>CAZKIN010000019.1:18185-20734 GCA_964552515.1 uncultured Phycisphaeraceae bacterium | reverse complement strand
ACTACACCCGCCGCAATCTGAGCTGACCAGATTGCAGGGTACAGTCCTTCTTGGCTCGCTGCTGAGATGAACCCTCCCGCGTCTCCAATGAGAATACAGTGCTTGGTTACGTGCGTATCCATATCCAATGCGGCCGCTACCGGATTACGTATGATCGTCGCATCCGCAATTCCATCGCGCAAATCAACCGGGATCACTTTTCGTTCAAAGGCCAGTCGGCATACCTCGGTAAATGCGGGAACCGCGCCCTCGCGATCCCCGAACCAGTTGACCGTCGCCGAAATGCGTTCCTCCGATTGGCAAAAGACTACGAATCCACCGCGCCGATCCAAGCCCAGCACGACGACGACTCGGACACCATTTCGTGCCGCCTTGGGAATTGGCCTATCGACATGCGCTGACCAAACGACGCCGCTGCCTGTGGCTCGGGAATATCCTGCTTGCTCAAAGAGCTCGCCTCGATGGCCGCTCGCCAATATCAAAAGCTTGGAGGCGAAAGACGTTTCATTTTCTAACTCTACGATTACCTCTGCCTCGCGCAACCGGATGCGCGAAACGCCTGAACCGGCGCGGACGATAGTGCCGGCTCGCTTGGCGGCGTCCACCAGTTCATTGGCAAACAGACCTCGATCGACAAGGAATCCGGCCGCTCCTTGCAAGGCAGGCCGTGCGGTCTTCGAAAAATCCACATTATGAAAAACCACTTCTGGGACCGGACAATCCAGGATTGACTTGATCGGAAGCTTCCATTCGGAGAGGAACTCTTTGGCCCGCATGTTCAGCCAGGACAGGCCGGATGCCTTACGCGGCAAGGCGTGCCGTTCGACCAACGTGACTTGATAGCCTTGTCCGGCGAGAATGATCGCCGCTGTCGCTCCTGCCGGCCCTGCGCCAATGACGGCAACATCGGCAAAACCTTGTTTTTTGTCGCTATCACCCTTCGCCATAACCAGTCCCCGAATCCTTGAATGCACCCGAACGCCAAGCCTACCCGCGAATAGCCTCGCGTGCTACTCGTTTCTGACGTCACCGCCCCAAACCCGCAGTGCGGCAGCAATCCTTCTGTGCAATATGTCGTCCAGCCGGTGGCACGGTAGAGTCGGAGGGTACCATTTGACGATGATGATCCGGAAATACTAGAATTTCCATGGACGGGGCGGAATCAACCATGAACACCACATGCCAGCAATGCAAACAAGCCCGTGCCACTGTGCACATCACGGACGTCATTGACAAACGTGATCGCCATCTTTGTGATGAATGCGCGGAACGTGAGGGCGTTATTGTGAAGCATGGACACCAGACGACCAACGCCATACTTCAGGAATTCATCAAACAGAAGACGGGGCTGGGGGCGGCCGACGCCCAAACCTGTCCACGGTGCGGAATTACCTTTCGCGAGTTTCGCCTGAAAGGATTACTTGGTTGCCCGTATGATTACGAAGCCTTTAGAAGTCTTTTACTTCCCCTGATCGAGCGCGCCCACCAGGGTGGTAAGCACCACGTCGGCAAGTTTCCGCTTTCCGCAGACGACCGAGGCAAGAAACAATCCGGTATGCGTAAGCTTCGCCGGGAACTGCAGGACGCCTTGGATCAGGAAAATTATGAATTGGCCGCGCGCGTCCGTGATCAATTGCGCGCCATGGAATCACCCGAATCATGAAACTGGATGACCTGATGCGCGGCATGGGTGCCTGGCTCACCGGCGAAGGACCCATGTCCGACGTAGTAATTTCATCGCGCGTTCGGCTCGCGCGTAACTTGGCGGATTTTCCGTTTCTTTCAACGGCCAGCCCCAGCCAGCGCACGGAAGTGTATGAGGTTGCATCGCGCGAAGTGGCTGCCGCTCTGTCCAATGCCGATGCGATGCTGGTCGATGTGGAGAAGTCCAGCGCGCTGGACCGCCAATTACTGGTGGAGCGCCACCTGATCAGTCGCCATCATGCGGCCGGCGAAGGTAGTCGTGGCGTGAGTATTTCGGCCTCCGAAACGCAGGCCATCATGATTAATGAAGAGGATCACCTCCGACTTCAGGTGCTCGGAGGCGGTATGCGATTGCAATCGCTGTGGACTTCGCTTAATGACTTGGATGATGCGCTGAGTGCCAATCTGAACTTTGCTTTCGATCGCCAGCTTGGCTTTTTGACGGCATGTCCGACCAATGTGGGTACCGGTATTCGTGTTTCTGTCATGTTGCATTTACCCGGGCTGAAATGGACACGCGAGATCGAGCGGGTGGAACGCGCGGCGAAGGATTTACGACTCGCCGTGCGCGGACTCTTCGGCGAAGGAACGGAGGTCGTTGGGGATCTCTATCAGATTTCCAACCAGACGACCCTGGGCCAGTCCGAAGAAGATATCATCCGCAATTACTCTGAAACCATTATTCCGCGCATCGTGGAATACGAATACGCTGCTCGCAAGGCGCTGGCTGCTAACAGTCCTTTCCAACTGGATGACCGCGTGTGGCGGGCTTACGGCACTCTTAGCAATGCCCGTTGTATCAGCAGCGAAGAAACTCAAACGCACCTTTCGGCTTTGCGGGTGGG
>CAZKIN010000019.1:10314-18085 GCA_964552515.1 uncultured Phycisphaeraceae bacterium | reverse complement strand
ATGCCGAAGCGAATTGGCCTGTATGGCGGGTCATTCAACCCCATTCACTTGGGCCACCTGATTGTAGCTCGGGCCGTGGCCGAAATTGCCGGGCTGGATCGCCTCATCTTTCTGCCCTCGCGCACGCCGCCCCATAAGACACATCATCAACTGCTGGACGCTGAACATCGTGCGGCCATGGTGCGCCTCGCAATTGCAGATGAACCACTTTTTGAATTCAGCGATTTTGATCTTACCCGCGACGGACCGACCTATACTATTGATACGGTCCGACACTTCCGCACCGTACTTGGGGCGGAAACCGAGTTGTACTGGCTTATCGGTGGAGATTCACTTCGCGAGCTGGTGACTTGGAAGCAGCTCCCCCATTTGGTCAGAGCTTGTACAGTGCTCACCGCAACGAGAGCGGGATTTGCTCAGATTGATTGGTCGTCATTTCGGTCAATTATTGGTGACGATGGTATCACTCGACTTCAGAATGGCATGCTGATGACCCCTGTCGTCGAAATCTCTTCGACTGACATCCGTCGAAGAATTCGTGATCGCCGGTCCATTCGATTTCTCGTGACTGAAAATGTACGTGCTTACATTGAGATCCGGAAAATCTACCTCGATTGAACCGGAGTTCGCGCCCAAAGTACCGAAACGGTCGTACTTATCGGACCCTTGCCGCCGTTGGGCCAATTCAAGAACCAAACTGCGCAATTCCCCAAGAAAACAGTTGAAATTGGTAATGGCATTCCGGTATAGTGAGTTGAAATCGAATACTTGCGTTTTGAAGGATGACGCATCCGGGGCTTTGGCGGTTGTACCCCATGACTGAGTGACGCCAGTCAACGTCAGCTTCGGATCCAGAATGAACGCACACTCTCGCACGACATTCCGCACGGCATTGCCGTGGCCGGTGGTCGTGGGCGCGCTAATGATTGGCGCGTTCATGATGACTTTGGCCCTGCAAGCCGCACAAGCACGTTGGCTCGGCTGGGTCACGTTGCTTCCTCTTTTCCTTGTCATACGACATTTGGCACCTGTTCGTGCTGGACTTGCCGCCGCATTTTGGGGCACATGCTTTGCTGGTTTTTCCGCGCTGGCGCCGCACGGCTTGATCGATGTCTCTGTTCAGTCATTTGGCCTGATTGCACTCGTTACCGGTGCTTATGGGTTCGTGGCGTCCCATGTGACCCGACGTGTCGGATTCAGTCCGCTATTGCTGGCCATCGGTTGGGTCGGTGTCGAATTCGCATTGCAGCCCTTGTCCAGTCACAACGGCCTGCTCGCCGGCACGCAAGGCGACGGTTTGTTCATTCGAACAATTGGGCAGGTAGCGGGCTATGTCCTGGTCGCCTTTCTGGTTGCCTATGTCAACGCGACCATCTTTGAGATTCTCACCGATGTATGCCAAACGGTATTTTCTGCAAAGCGAATTGTCGAATCCGGCGTTGCCGATGAGTGGTTCATCTCCATCGTCCTGCCCGGAAGTTATTGGCAATTCCAAGCCCAGTCCTCGCCGCGCGGTCCACCGCGTTAGACCAGCAAATCACGATCCACTGCGATCTTATCCTTAAACCAATAAGGTGTACGACCTCAATCGTATGCCAACTTTGGACGAAACGTTGCATGGGTGCTTTGGGCGTGCTGAATGGCGCGATGGGCGCCGGCCGGCCAATTATCCCGCTGTGATCGGACCATGCGACGATGATGTCATTGATCAGTCAATACTGTCGTGCGGGGCAAACGTCCCGTTCGACCCAACTTTGGAGGTTTTGGAGTATGAAGTATTCAAGATTTAGTTACGGGCTCGCGGCTGTCGCGATGCTCAGCTTGACTTGGAGCACGCAGGCGGCGCCACAACTCACCCGCGCTGCGCGTTCCCAGGCGACTGCTGTGGATTTAGGTACGCCGGGCCAATCGCCAAACACGGGCAGCATCGACGATGACTGCACGTCAGGTGGTTTTGACCTCGGGACGTTGTCGCGGTTCATGACCATTCAAGCTGACACCGCAGATTTGACCGACGACTTTGATGAACAGCTGGATTGTGCGCCAGCACCGTGTGGCTATTACACCAACGGCACGGCTTTGGACGGCATCGCGACCTTCCAGGTTCCGGTAACCGGCAGTTGGCGGTTTGCGTCTTGCGGTGGGGTGGCCTACGACTCCTCACTGGCTATTCGCGAAGGCGGTGCCTGCCCAGGCACGAATTGCGTCGGTCAGGACGACGACAGCTGCGCCGGTTGCGCCGGCCCCTATGAGGCACGGCTGACCGTCAACCTGACGGCGGGTAATACCTATTACCTCATCGTGGATGGTTGGTCGGGTGGTGGTAACGTGGACATGGTTGTAAGCGGACCCTGCACTGTGCCTGCGGATTGTGACGATGGCATTTTCTGCAATGGTTCGGAGCTTTGCACTGCCGGCCTTTGCGCCGCTGCGGCCGCAACCCCTTGCTCGGGTGCCACCCCTTTCTGCGATGAAGCGACCGACTCTTGCTTCGGCTGCAACACCGACGCCGATTGCGAAGACAACATCTTCTGCAACGGCGATTCAGCGTGCGTAGCCGGTGCCTGCTCACCGCAATCGGGTAATCCTTGTTCGGCGATTACGGTTTGTAACGAAGCCACCGACGCTTGTGACAACCTGGATCCATGTTTGTCGTTCCTTGGTCAGCCCTTCTCGGGTGGAACTTTCCTCCCGCAATGCTTTAACGCGTGCGATGGGGCTCGCCTCGGTGAAGACATCAAGTTGAGCGACCACACGTCGCGCGACTTGGTAAGCTACACCGTCAACTGGTTGGCTCGCGATTTGCACACGAATCCGGGTTGCACCAACGATGGTGCTGGCTCGACCCCGCACCCCGTTGGAACTCCGTATACGGTGACCACGGAACTCTACACCGTGCAATCAAACGGCGTTTGCCTGCCTGATCAGCCAATCCCGGGTACGCAGTGCGTGTTCCAGTTCCAGGTCATGCCGACCGGTTCACCGGCCGACGTAGCGGTTTGCTCACCCAACGCCGGAATGCCAACCGGCATTGTCCTGCCCACGGGTGAATCAGCTCTTGGTTGCATCGGTGGATCGAATGACGGGACGCCCTGCACCTCTGATGGCGACTGCACTGGCGGCGGTCTCTGCCAGGCTGAAATCGCGGAATGCAATGTCGACTTCTTTATTGTTGTGAAGACGAATGGTGCCGGTGGAGCCGGCCCGCCGCTTACCAATCTGGGCGGTATCATTGGATCAACGCCGCTTCAGCCTTTCTTCGGACAGGAAGTTTACCTGTTTGAAGATTGTGGAGTGAGCCCGGGAACACCGGACGGCACATTTGGTTTCAGCGCATCCGGCGCTAACGGAAACTTCAAGGGCGTATCGGTTTGCACCGAACCACTTGGCGGTTGCTGCGATGCGGTCGCGGGCACCTGCAGTGCACTGACTCAGACTGCATGCGAATCTTCCGGCGGTGCTTATCTCGGTGACATCTTCTCCGACGGTTCGGGCGGGGCCTGTGACGCAGGTACCGACACCGACGGCGACGGTTCGCGCGACGAATGCGACCTGTGCGACGACGATGCCGGCAAGACGGCTCCGGGTCAGTGCGGTTGCGGCATCGCCGACACCGATACCGATGCTGACGGCACCGCGAATTGCAACGACGGCTGCCCGAATGATCCGGCGAAGATCGCTCCGGGCGCGTGTGGTTGCGGCAATTCCGATCAGGATAGCGACCTCGATGGTACGGCGGATTGCCAGGACGGTTGTCCGGATGATGCGAACAAGACCGATCCGGGTATCTGCGGTTGCGGCGTTGCCGAAACTGGCGACAGTGACGGCGACGGCGTGGCCGACTGCATCGATGTCTGCCCGGGTGTTGATGATTCTGTCTTCGCACCGGGTTGCGTTGGTGCGATCCCGACCGTATCCGAGTGGGGTATGATCGTATTGGGCCTGCTGCTCCTCGTGGGCGCGAAGGTCTACTTCGGTCGTAAACCCGAACTCGCTTGATAGTGTAGGGGGGTAGTGAAACCAGACGTCTCGGAGCGGTGCTTATCCCTAAGCACCGCTCCGGACGCTGGGTCGCTCCGCACGGTTGACGCTTTCCTTACGGAGCAACTATGGGAGTTCGGCGTTCTCCGCAGGTCTTACCGGACGTGCGGGAAGCGCCACCGTTTTCTCGAAATTAATTCGATCACAGCGGATTATTGACGCAGTCTTACCCGCCGCCGCCGCGAATAACTGCTATTCCGGCGGCGGTGGTGCGCGCGGACATTGTGATTATAATAACCCGCCTTTCATTGGGAACCGATAGAATTTTGATCGAACGTGACTGACAAGCCCAAACAGACCGATTACACCAACCCGCCCGCCGCGGCAAATACCGGCCCGCGCGCTTCGAGCGATGGCGAAACTGGGCCTCCCAATTCCGGTAGAGCATCCAAACGGTCTTCCGGAAAACCAAGAAAAGGCTGGCTCGCCACGCATGGACGTGATTTGCGCTTCCTGCTGATATTCGCAGCACTGATGGGCTGCTATTTCCTCGCCACCACTACCAGCACGGTGAAAGACCGATTCATCCCATGGTATTTGGATACCAGTGCCGTTGTGTGCGGTAAAGTGCTGCACTTTTTTGGGAACGATGACGTGGAGGTGACTGGAAACGTAATGCGGTCGCAAAAGGAAAAGCGCTCCGTTTCCGTCGAACGCGGTTGCGACGCGCTGGCCCCTTCCGCGTTATTTGTATCTGCGGTTCTCGCGTCGCCGGTTTCAATCCGTTCCCGGCTTATCGCGGCACTCGGTGGGACGTTGCTCCTGATGGTCATTAATCTGGTCCGCATCATCAGCCTCTACCTCACGCGCATCCACTGGCCCAAGGCGTTCGACGTCATGCACCTCGACGTCTGGCAATCGCTGTTTATTTTTCTCGCCATTCTCCTCTGGGCGGTGTGGGCCACGTGGGAACGATCGCGCGCCAGGAAAAAGCGCCATGCTGCAGCCTAAGCAACTTCTGAAATTCTCCCTTTGGACGGTCGTCCTGACCACGCTTCTGCTTTACCCCTGGTCATTCGTCGATCGCGGTTACGCCCGCGCTTTTCAAGCCGTAAATACACAGCTTTTCTCGCGATTTTGGTTCTGGAGTGCAGGACAGGCGGTGTTCATTGACTTGCGCGCCAAGGATGTGGTTCAACGGATGGATGACGCCACTCCGGGAGATTTGCGGACTGTTCCTAACTTGCCGGTATTGCGACCAACTGATGTCCTCGACACCCTCGTGATTATCATGAATCGCGAATTGCCCGGACCGTTCGGACAATTTCGCGTGGGCAGCCGTCAAATCGGTTATTGGCCGACGGCATGGCTGCTTGTTTTAATTCTTGCCAAGCCGCTACCCCCTAAACGTAAAGCGTGGGCCTTCTTCTGGGGAATGCTGCTGGTCCATGCGTTCATCGCGTTTCGCGTGAGCATCGACCTACTGCAGGGCGGCCTCGCGATTCCGGGAAAGAAGTATGCCGTGTTTCACTTAGGACCGTTTTGGCAGGACGCGTTGACGCGAATGAATCAAATGTTCGTGGATGATCCCACGATTTCGTTCATTGTGCCCACCCTGATCTGGTTCCTCGTCGCGTTTACACGTCACGACTGGGCGGCCTTGCGGCAACTCGCCGTCCGTGAGCCGGACGAGGCCGAGTCGCAGACCTGACGGGCCATTCACGAATTGCATCCGCGACGCGCCTGTCGCATGATACTGACACATAATTGGCACTCGCGGTACTTTGCGGCCGGCGCTTTTTTGGCAATTCGTTTTTGCGAAGGCGAATTTGCCACTGGTTTGGCGGGTCGTTTTTGAGTATTTGTGGTTTCGCATTTCGGTTCTCCTCCGTACAGAACGCCCCTCACTCGTCCTATTAGACACCAGGGGTGGTTGCGGGAGGCGCGCCACGCGATGTAAGTGGTTTACAAATAAGTGTTTATGGAAATATCGGGCCGGGATGGGGTGTGAAGATGGGCGATTTTGACGGGTGTGCGACGGGGTGGAAATGGGTTCGCGTGAGGTGCCAAGTTGGTGGCACAGGCGGTTTGGTCAATGGTGACTGTTAACGCACACTCTCGGCGGGACGGCCGATCGGTTTGCGATAAGTGCCAGATGGATGACACTGTGGTGCGCCGCAAGTTCACCACCGCCGGCGCCACCAACAGCCGCCGTGGCGCCGCCGTGAGCAGGCTGCGGCGCAGGGGCGTCAGGGGAAGGCTGCATTTTCGAGGATTTTCCAGTTGCCCAGGTTTGCTTGGCGTGTTAGGATATTGTTTTGGGCATCCGGCGTGTCGACCGAGGTTGTGGACCGATAACCATTAAAGTTTCAATGTGTAGTTTGTCTTAATGGTGTATGCTGGTGTGGCGCTGGAGCATGAACAATGCGCTAAGATTCCGGGAAGCGGGAGGTGAGCCTCGTTGGGATGTCCCCGGCCTTTGCGATTGAAAAATCTTGATTCGTCGCCTGTGAATAAAACCGTGCAATTCTCTTAAGTTTCTATCATGAGTATGGTTATGATCGTTCGACAATAGAATAAACACGACCTACAATATATTGGGGATATTTCTTGACGACCTGCAATCTGTAGGTTACCTTGAGTGCATCATGATGAAACGCTCGTCCCAGAACGAAACACGTGGCAGCCGCCGAGGACGAGGCGTTGAAAGTGGATCTAAAGGCAAGTTACCCAGGCAATTCAACGGGCGTCGTTGCGTCCGTCCTTGTTCGGAATAAATCAGCGGAGCCGATTTCCGCCATTCGCTCGAGTGGCCCGCGGCTTGGCTTTTCAAAAATGTGGTTTTTGCGGCTTGAACGCCGGTGGGAGCGCAACGCATGGTATCACAAGCGGTCACGAAGGAGCGGGGCTTGGGCATTAAGGAAGATGCGCCGCGGGCTGCGGTGGGGCTGTCGGAGAACGCCGAGCGCGTCCTGAAAGCACGGTACCTGAAGAAGGACGAGCAAGGCCGGGTCACGGAATCCCCGCGCGACCTCTTTCGTCGTGTCGCACGGGCGATTGCCGATGTAGAGCGCTTGTACACCAATGACCCCAATGTACGCAGCGAGTGGGAGGATCGATTCTACGAGTTGATGGTGAGCCGCCGTTTCATGCCGAACAGTCCGACCTTGATGAATGCGGGTCGGGAAATGGGCATGTTGAGCGCGTGCTTCGTGCTCCCGGTGGGCGACAGCATCAACGAGATTTTCGATTCGATCAAGTACACCGCCCTCATTCAGAAAGCCGGCGGCGGTACCGGTTTTGCTTTTGATGAATTGCGCCCCACCGGTGACTATATCAGCAGCTCCGGCGGTACGACCAGCGGGCCCATCTCGTTTTGGCGCGCCTTCAGCGAGGCGACGAACGCGATTCAGCAGGGCGCTTTCCGTCGCGGTGCCAACATGGGCATGATGAATATTCATCACCCCGACATCCTGAAGTTCCTCTACGCCAAGGAAGATCTCACCCAGTTCACCAACTACAACATCTCCGTGAAGATTCCGGATGTGTGGATGGATGCCTTCCGCGCGAACCCGAAGCACGCACACGTGGTCAACAATCCGCGCACCAAACGGCAATATGTCATTCCCAAGAACGTGGGAATCTGGGAATACGATATGCGTTCGCTGGTCGAGTTGCAGAGCGACGGCACGCCGCCGCCCGGTGACTATTACCTCATGCAGGACATGTGGGACATTATCGTCCGCAATGCCCATCGCACCGGCGAACCCGGCGTGGTCTTCATCGACCG
>CAZKIN010000019.1:0-10214 GCA_964552515.1 uncultured Phycisphaeraceae bacterium | reverse complement strand
TTATCGTCCGCAATGCCCATCGCACCGGCGAACCCGGCGTGGTCTTCATCGACCGCATCAATCAGGCCAATCCCACGCCGCATGTGGGCGAAATGAAGGCCACCAATCCCTGTGGCGAGCAGCCGCTGCTTCCGTTTGAGGCGTGCAATTTGGGAAGCATTAATCTGGCGGAATTTGTGCATCGCGGCCCCGATGGCCAGGGTGCCGTCGACTGGGATGCGCTGCGCGAAACGGTCTATGAATCCACGCGATATCTGGACGACGTGATCGACGCGAACAATTATCCGCTTCCGCAGATTGATGCGGTCTGCAAGGCCAACCGCAAGATCGGCCTGGGCATCATGGGCTTTGCCGATGCACTATTCAAGCTCGGTGTCGCGTATAACAGCGAAGACGGCATTGCCTGGGGCGAACGCTTCATGAAGTTTGTTCATGAGGAGTCGCACAACTACGGCGAGAAGCTTGCGGCCGAGCGCGGGTCATTCCCCAATTGGGCGGGCAGCATTTACGACACGATTCACCATCGCCCGATGCGCAACGCGACCAACACCACGGTCGCACCGACGGGCACGATCAGCATCATCGCCGCCTGTTCCGGCGGCATTGAACCGATGTACAGTCTCGCCTTTTTCCGCAATGTGCTTCGCGGGCAGGACGAAGGCAAGACACCCATGGTTGAAATCAACCCCATTTTCGAATCCGTGGCAAAGGAGTGGGGATTTTTTAGCGAGGGACTGATGGAGCGCATTGCCACGGATGGCACCCTCGCTCATATTGACGAAGTTCCGGCGGAAATCAAACGCGTCTTCGTGTGCGCCCATGATATTGCCCCCGAGTGGCACATGCGTATGCAGGCCGCGTTCCAGAAGTTCTGTGACTCGTCCATTTCCAAGACGATCAACTTCCCAGAGACGGCGTCCATGGAGGATGTCGATCAGATTTACCGCATGGCATACGACCTGCGATGCAAGGGCGTAACGGTCTACCGAAACGGCTGTCGCGAGAATCAGCCGATGGCCCTCAAGAGCAGCGCCGACGCGCACAAGCGTGCGACCGGTGGTGCCGTTGAACCCGCCAAGGACGAACGCCCGCGCGATCTTGAACCGGCCGTGCTTCCTGAAATCATGAGCGGCATTCGCATCCGCCAGTTGACCCCCTTTGGGAATATGCACATCAACATCACGGTTGATCCCAAGACGGAACGCGAAATGGAGGTTTTCGCGCAGCTCGGCAAAGGCGGCGACCTTGCGAACAGCGATCTCGAAGCTATCTGTCGCATGATCAGCCTCTGGCTCCGTGCCGGCGGCAGCCTCAATCACGTGGTGCGTCAGTTGCTGTCCATCGGATCAAGCCTCCAGCTTCAGACCAAGGACGGCAAGATCATGAGCCTGGGCGACGGACTCGCCCGCTCTCTGCGCAAATATATGCAGGCCAAGCAGGAAGTCGGCCTCAAAGCCCTGCTGCTGGGCGAAACCAGTGTCGAGCAAGTGGCCGAAAAAGCAGCGAACGGCAACGGCACCAAAGGAAATGGTGCAGGAAAGGGTAACGGTCACGGAAACGGCGCATCTCATGTCGAGCCGGTCGTATTGGATCGAATGACCACTAAGGCTCCGCTTCGTGGCGATGGCCGTGGTTTTCAGTGGCAGCAAAAGGAATTCAAGGTGGTTTGCCCGGATTGCCAGTCTGAATTGAGGTTTAGTGAAGGTTGCATGACCTGCGAAGGCTGCGGCTTCTCCAAGTGTTAAATTGTGTATGATGTCCGGTAAAATCGTCGAAGGAATGCAGACTTTTCCAATTTCGTGCCTAGAATATTTTGTTGACGATTCAAGATTGGCGGGTACATTCTGCCGATAGACATGGTTGAAGGGCGGCCCGAGGCGGATTTTGGTCTCCGGAAGCCTAGACGAAGTGAATGAAGATCATACGGAGGATTCGGTTAAGTTCAGAATTAGCAGTATCAGGCTTCTTTCCCCTCCGGAAAGCACCGTTTCGCCTTAGGGTGAGCGGTGCTTTCTTTTTTACAATGTGATTCAATGCTGATTCGGTCAACCTCGATTGCCGCGACCACGCCGGCCGTTCGTTCGATACCTCCAGATAGTTGAGTACTGCGGCTGCAACCGAACCGGCGGAACGGCCCATTTTTGTTGACCCTATCGGACGAATTGCTATAGTTAACGGCCTGGGCTGAATCCGAACGAAGGAAAGGGCGCGACGTGCCCGGCCCGGCAAAGTCGATAGTAAGCGACGTTAAGCCACATGACGCAAACGATCAGTTAACCGCATGACGCTTCGGATGAAGAATCATCCCGAGGTGGCGGTCTGACCTGCGTCAAGCGGCCATACGTCGCTTTTTTGTTGTCCTACGGTTGCAACATGAATTCCGGTAATTTTCTGGAGATGTTCCCCTGAAAGTCACGCTCCCCGATGGCAAGGTACTGGAAGTCGCGGACGGCGCGACCGCCGGCGATGTGGCCGCGGCGATCGGCCCGGGCCTTGCGCGCGTCGCCATTGCCGGCAAGATCCTCGCCGATGGCCAACCAACGATTGTCGATTTGAACCGCCCGCTGACGGGTGACTGTCGCTTGTCCCTGCTTACCGCGACCGATGATGATCCGGAAAGCCTGTCGCTGCTTCGACACAGCACCGCGCATGTCATGGCCGAGGCCGTCTGTCGCCTCTTCCCTGAAACCAAGCTGGTTTACGGTCCGCCGCTTGAGGACGGATTCTATTACGACCTCGATTCGCCCAAGTCGATCACTCCGGACGACTTCCCGCGCATCGAAGCGGAAATGGCCAAGATCATCGCCGAAGACCGGCGTTTCTGCCGATACGAAATGCCGCGCTCACAATCCATGACCAAACTGCGTGACGAAGGCAACCGCTACAAAATCGACAATGCCGAGCGCGCTACCGGCGAAACGCTCAGCTTTTACGTTACGGGCGAACGCAAGGGGCAGGATTTTGAAGACCTCTGCCGCGGGCCACACGTCCCGCGCACCGGCGTGATCAAGGCTTTCAAGATTCGCCAGGTCAGCCGATCGCATTATCGCGGCGACGTGAACGATCAGCCGCTGCAGCGATTGTACGGCACCGCCTTCTTCAAGAAGGCCGCGCTCACCGCATACTTTGAGCAATTGGAAGAAGCCAAGAAACGCGACCACCGCACCCTCGGCAAGGAGCTGGACCTCTTCACTATCAGCGACGTCGTCGGCGGCGGTTTGATCCTCTGGATGCCCAAAGGTGCGGTCATTCGTACCCAGCTCCAGGCTTATCTCACCGCCGAAATGCAGAAAATGGGCTACGAACTCGTCATTACCCCGCACGTCGGCCAGTTGGGCATGTACCGCACCAGCGGGCACTTTCCATATTATGAGGATTCACAGTATCCCGCGATGTTTGAAACCGATCGCGGCAAGGCATTGCAGAGCGTTCTTCAGCATGCCCAGCGTCTCAAGGATGCGCCGGCCGCAGAACGTGACAAGAATCTGTCATCGGTCAGTGTGATGATCCGCGCCATCGAAACTTCCTACGGACCGATCGCCGGGTCGGAGGGCGCACCTTCGCTCGACAAGACCATTGAGGCCATCTACGCCGCGTTGAAAGACGAACCCGGCTATCTGCTCAAGCCGATGAATTGCCCGCACCACATTCAGATTTACGCGTCCCGCCAGCGCAGCTATCGCGACCTGCCGGTGCGTATGGCCGAATATGGCACGGTCTATCGCTACGAACAAAGCGGCGAGATCAGCGGTATGACCCGCGTCCGCGGCTTTACCCAGGACGACGCGCACTTGTTCTGCACCCCCGAACAGGTGCACGCGGAACTGTCGGCCACCGTCAAACTGACCCGCAGCGTTCTCGAAACCCTCGGCCTTACCGACTACCGCGTCCGTCTCGGCCTGCGCGATCCCGCCAGCACCAAGTACGTCGGCTCCGTCGAGAATTGGTCCCGTGCGGAAGATGCCATCCGCCAGGTCGCGCGCGAAAGCGGTCTTAATTACAGTGAAGAACTCGGGGAGGCCGCTTTCTACGGCCCCAAGATCGACTTCGTGGTCAAAGATTGCATCGGCCGCAGCTGGCAACTCGGCACGGTGCAGCTCGATTACAATCTGCCCGAGCGTTTTGCCCTTACCTATATTGGTCCGGACAACGCGCCGCACCGCCCGGTCATGATCCACCGCGCCCCCTTCGGCAGCATGGAGCGCTTCGTCGGCATCCTGATCGAACATTTTGCCGGGGCATTCCCGCTGTGGCTCTCGCCGGTCCAGGTCGGGGTGGCCACGGTCAGCGAGAAGAGCGAGGAGTATGGTCGCCGCGTCGCGCAGGACATGAAGGACGCCGGCCTCCGCGTTGAGTTGGATCTCAGCAGCGAGAAAATCGGTCCCAAGAAGCATCGCTTCCGCGCCGACAAGGTAAATTACGTTGTCGTCGTGGGCGAGCAGGAAGCGGCGGGGGGGCTGGTCAACGTCAGCGACCGCGACGGCAACATGATCGGAAATCTTCCGCTCGCGGCGTTTATGGCCGCCTGCCGGAAGGAAGTGGAAACCAAAGGTAAGGAAACCGTCCGCGGGTGATCGACCAGGACGGATGTGATTCCGCGTGGCGTCTTGCGCCCCGCACCACTCTTTAGATGAAAGGTATGAGTCATCACTAAGGCACTTCGTTTGAACGAGCAGATTCGCATCTCACCGGTGCGGGTCATCAATGACAAGCAGGAAATTCTCGGGGTCATGACGACGGCCGAGGCGCTCGCCATGGCGCGCGAACAGGGATTGGACCTGGTGGAAGTTTCTCCCACCGAGCGTCCGCCCGTCTGCCGCATCATGGACTATGGCAAGCACCTCTACGAAAAGAAGAAGCGCCAGAAGGTCGCCGGGCACAGCCATGTCGTCCTGCTGAAGGAAATTCGCCTGCGTCCCAAGACCGATCCGCACGACCGCGAAATCAAGCTCAAACACGCCAAGGACTTTTTGACCGAAGGCCACAAGGTCCAGTTCACCATGCTCTTTCGCGGACGCGAACGCTTCAACCGCGATTTTGCGCAGGAGGTGTTCAGCACGATTATCTCGGACCTTGGCGAGTCGGCGAAGATAGAGCGTCCGCCGCTCATGGATGGTCGAAAAATGACCATGCTGGTTTCGCCGGGTAAGCCCGCCGGAAAATCGTCGGGTGGCGGCGGTGGCGAGAAGTCCGCGGCGGCGTCAAAGTCCTCTTCGGGACCGGCGCGCGGCGGACTGACCTCTCCGGCTACGTCCGCGTCCGGCGCCGCGCCGCGACCGGCAGCGCCTTCGGCTGCTCCGGCAAACGCCGCGCCGCAGACCGCGCCGGTAAGTCCTGCGCCAGCCGCCGCAGTGTCGCCGCAGCAGGTCGCAGCGCCGGAGAAGTCGTAAAAGGCAGTCATCGCTCCGGATGGTTACTGGCTAACATAACTTCCGGATGAAAATGAAAATTATCGTGGGGAAGGAATAGCACGCCGCACCGCGGCGGGAATCGATCGAAAGGGAACAGTATGAAGATTAAGGATGTCATCGCGCCCCACGGCGGGCGCTTGGTCAATCGCACCGGCGCTAAGGCGGATGCCAAAGCCCCGGCCGTCAGCATCACGCTTTCCGAGCGCCAGCAGTGCGACTGGGAAATGATCGCCATCGGCGCGATGAGCCCGCTGGAAGGGTTCATGGGCGAAAAGGATTACCATTCCGTTTGCGACAACATGAAACTCACCAGCGGCGCGGTGTGGCCCATGCCCATCACCTGCGCGGTGAAGGACGATGTCGCGGCGAAGGTCAGTGTCGGCGATCGCGTCGCCTGCACCGACGACGCCGGCCGGTTGCTGGGTTACCTCACCGTCAGCGAAAAATACAAACAGGACAAGAAGAAGCAGACCACCAAGGCCTTCGGTACCGAGGACCCGGCGCATCCCGGTGTGAAGGTGGTCCTCGACGAAGGTGACACCTGCCTGGCAGGAAAGATCGACGTTGTGACCACGCGGCACAGCCCGATGTTCACCGATCACCGCCTCACGCCCGAGCAGACCCGCGCCGAGTTCAAGAAGCGCAACTGGCACACGGTCGTCGCCTTCCAGACGCGCAACCCCATTCACCGCGCGCATGAATTCATCACCAAGTGCGCGCAGGAAACCGTGGACGGCCTGCTCATTCACCCGCTCATGGGCGCCACCAAGGACGGCGATATTCCCGCGGAAGTCCGCATGAAGTGTTACCTCGCGCTGATCGCGGGTTACTATCACCCGAACCACACGATGCTCGCCGTCATGCCCGCGGCGATGCGCTATGCCGGTCCGCGCGAAGCGGTCCTGCACGCGATCCTGCGTCAGAATTACGGTTGCAGCCATTTCATCATCGGGCGCGATCATGCCGGCGTGGGCAATTACTACGGCACGTATGACGCGCAGAAGATGTTCGACACGTTGCCCGATGGCGGCCTGCTCATCGAAGCGATGAAGTTTGAAAACAGCTTCTGGTCGAAGAAGGCCGGCGCGATGGTCAGCAACAAGACCTTCCCCACCATCGAAGGCGATCAGGTGTCACTCTCCGGCACCAAGGTTCGTGAGATGCTGCTCAAGGGCGAACGTCCCCCGGAGGAATTCACCCGCCCGGAAATCGCCGACATCCTCATCGATTCGATGAAGGGCCAGAAGTAGAAGGCTGGTAGGGTGGGTGCTTTGCACCCGCCTTTTGCCGGACGGGTAGCCCATCGCATTAGTGGTGGGGGAGTCGAACGCGCACTTGCGTCTCCCCCGGTGGGGGGAGGGCAAGGGCGTCAGTGCCATGAAATTGGCACAAAGCGCAGGGGTACGCTTCAGCGGACTATCGCAATAGGTGAAGCGTGGGTTTGTTTCGCCCGCTTTCCAGATTCGTTACGGGGATTCCATGAACGCTGTCATGACCGACCATCGTGCCACCGCCGAAACTGTTCCGCACGACATCATTGCCGCCGTGCGCGAGTTCCGCTCGCCCGTGCTCATCGCGCATGTCGTCCCTGATGCCGACGCCCTCGGTTGCATCTTTTCTCTGGCCCGCGTGCTCGTAGATCGTGGCGTCAGGGCCTGCGTGTCCCTTCCGGACGGCGTCCTCTCGCAGCGCCTTACCTTCCTCTTTGCGATGGCGAAGGTCCGCGTGGCCGCTCCCGAAGACTTCAAAAATGCCGACGGCTTCGTCGTCATGGACACCGCCAAGAAGGATCGCTGCTGCGTCGGCAAATTGCTGAAGGACACGGACTGGTCGGCGGGTCGTCCCATCGTCAACATCGACCATCACGAAACCAACACCCGCTTCGGTGAGGTGCAGTGGATCGTGCCCACCGCCAGCAGCGCCTGCGAATTGGTCTACCGCCTGATCGTCGCCCTGGGTGGCCGTGTCGATGCCACCACCGCGTCACTGCTTTACGCCGGCATCCAGACGGATACCCTCGGCTTCTCGCTGCCCTCGACCACGCCTTCGTGCCTTCGCGCCGCTGCCGATCTGGTGCAGTTCGGCGCCGACGTGGGGGACCTCTGCGAGCGCCTCGGCCGCAGCCAATCCAAAAGCGAATTTGAACTCCTCCGCATCATTTATGACAACACCAAGACAGCTGCCGAAGGCCGCATCGCCTACAGCTCCGCCGGCTTCGACGAAATCAAAAATGCCGGTTGCACCGCCGCCGACATCGACGACCAGATCAACGTACCCCGCTCGCTCGACGGCGTACGCCTCGCCATGCTGTTTACCGAGGGCAATCAGGGCAAAACCCGCATCAATTTCCGCAGCAGCGGCAACGTGACCGTCACCGACCTCGCCGCCCAGTTCGGCGGCGGCGGCCACTCCCAGGCCTCCGGTGCGATCCTCTCCTGCTCTCTGAATGACGCTATCAATCAGGTGATCCCCAAAGCCATCGAACACATTCAGAAATTCGCATAAGTAAGCGATTACTCTCAACATCATTGCCGAGCATCCCTTTGTTGGCTGAGTAGTCATTTGCAATGCGCGGCAATGAAGCATTGATTGTCTTTTATTAACCGTTACCATATATACAGTTTATTCATCTTCGTTTTTCGACATCTAACCGGACCTACATGGCAATATGACGCGCATCCAACCATCGAGATCTGCCAACCAATTGTCACTTCCCGAACGGACGGCGGGTTCGCGCTTTCAAAGACACATCGCCATACTGCTCTGCAGTTGCGCCATCGGCACGGTATGTCTCGGCGTTGATTCAACTTCATCTCCCTCGGTAGCGGATGCTTTTGTTCGGCTGAATTTTGTCGCTAACTTGAAGCCGGTGGCATGGCATCAAGTCCGTGCGGATGCGCTGATCCTCGCGAATGCAATCGCCCACAACGATCAGAACGCCGCTGATGCACTGATCGTTCGGATTGACTGGATCGAAAAGTCGCAGGCGATTCCCCCTCCTCCGGTTCCCGATGCGGACTTGCCACCCGATGCAATAGACATCGAGCCTGAAGTGGTCCCCGATGCGGAGGCCGCGCGACAGGTCCTCGAACTGGCCACCGGTGCCTTGACGAAACTTCTCGTGCATTACATCGAACTTGCTTCCAACCCCCAATCGGGAATGGCATCGGCACACCTCGAAACGGGCAGACAAGTGTTTGCTGCCTTTGAACCCTACTTGTCGACCTTTGATCCCGCAGCACTCTCCCGTTTGTTGAAATCTTGGCAGGAACTTCAGGTGCTGGCCGAAACATCGGCGCACCAGTCGGATGCGGAGTCGGTTCACCGCGCCTGGAAAACACACAGTGCGGAAATCACCACCTATTTTGTTGACAACTTCGGTCCGGGGTTCCGGTTGGTGGGTGATCCTCCCTACGCTCCTGTTCCATTGTCCAGCTCGACTGCCATTCCCAAGGCCCGCCGGCCACGTGCCTTGCCGCCGGGCAGTCGCGTTAGCAAGCCGCTGCCGCGTCCGCGGCAAATCCTCAACAGTGTCGAACGCGGAGCCTTGGAATCGGACATGCCGCTCAGCACGCTCGGGGCGATTGCATTTAATAATCCCTTTGTGTTTGGCGAACCCGCCGCGACTTTGGGAATCACTTGCAACACCTGCCACGACAAGAGCGGCACAAACCCCGCCTTCTTCATTCCCGGCTTGTCACGACGTCCGGGTGGCGTCGACGTCACCAACAGCTTCTTCGCGCCGCATGCCAACAACGCCATCTTTGACCCGCTCGATATTCCGGACCTGCGCGGCATCAGGTACACCGCTCCGTACGGGCGTAACGGCCGGATAGCATCACTTCGCGATTTTGCACGGCATGTCATTGTGAATGAGTTTGCTGGGTCGGAGCCCGATCCGTTGTTGCTCGATGGAATTGTCGTCTACCTGATGGAATTCGATTTTGTGCGCAACCCTGCCCTCAACGGAGACGGCACACTCAACCAGCGGGCCAGCGATGCGGCACGCCGCGGTGAAGTTCTCTTTCACCGTGTTTACCCGCAGATGGGCAACCGCAGTTGCGCTTCCTGTCACATCCCCTCATCCAGTTTTCTCGATCATTTGCAGCATGATGTCGGAACGGTCCAGGGCTATGCCGAATTCTCGCGCGACCGCGCCCTCGATATGCCGACCCTGCTCGGTACCGTGGCCACTGCGCCATATTTCCATGATGGCAGCATGTCCACCCTGCGCGATGTCGTGGATTGGTTCAATCAGCGGTTTGATTTGCAGCTCTCCATGGCCGAGCTGGCGGACCTCACATCATACGTCTCCACGATTGGCAACGGCATACATGTATTTCTAAGCGGTGATCGCTTCGTCGCCGACGACATGGAGGACCAGGAGTCCTTCCTCAGTTCCTTTGAATTCCTTGCAGAACGGGGCAAGTGGGATTTGATCACCATTCTTTTCCGCGGAATTGCCTACGAAATGCGCATACAACAGGCGAACGCACTGGACGACCATCTGAAGACGGTCTTCGCAAAAATGGCCGAGACCATGGATACGGCCGCACAGCGGAGCAGCGCGGGGGCTCACGATGATGCACGCGCCGGGGTCAAGGCTTGGCGCGAACTCTACCGCCTGAACCGTTACGAGTTCCGTTGACCTCCCGTGGAAACGGACGGGTAGCCCTCCATGCGTGGCATGGCCAAGCGCTGAGGGACCGGCTTCCGGCATGGCCTGTTTCCAGCCGGTCGATGGGCTGGTGCGCGAATCCCTTCTCGCACCCGCAGTTCAGGGATTCCCTTCCCCTTGGCCAA
>CAZKIN010000018.1:20400-29499 GCA_964552515.1 uncultured Phycisphaeraceae bacterium | reverse complement strand
AACGGCGCGCCGATTCCCGCGAGCACCACGGCCGGAAGGCTCGCGCCGTGCTGCGCCCATTCGTCGAGCGCCTCCAGATCGGGCGCGGCGTTTCCATATTGCACGTCGACAACAATCACATCCGGCGACAACTCGCCCTGGTCAAAGACGGGGTCGATCACTTTTTCGCGGAAGCGCGCGAGGCGATCGGCCGCGGGCGCGTGCAGCAGTCCGACGCGCACGCCTTTGCGAAAATCCGTGTGCGACACCAGAAAAGCCAGCGAACGCCATGCGGATTCAATGGCCTGAACCTGCGGCGCGTGCAGGATGAAGTTGAGCCAGGCATTCAAACGGCGATCAGTTTCGGCGATGGTCTTGCGGAGCGCGGAAGCTTCTTCCGACGGAACGTCGGCCGCTGCGCCGGCGGCGACGGCCACGGCGCTGCCGATGGCGCTCCGCGGCGGCTTGGCTGGTGTCTCCGTGGTGGCACCGTCGTCGCCCAGATCGATTTGCCCGAGTATATCATCGACGGCCGCGCTGCTTGCGGCGGCGGCGGGCGTCCAGGCGAGCGACGCGGTCAGCCAACTCAGCGCGGGATCACTCTTGGCGGCGCGTTCGACCGCCGTCTTGAGCGACACGGCGGTCATGCGTGCATGCAGGCGATCGGTGAGTTGCCCGCGCAGTGCCATCAGCGTGGCAGTGGGCGGATACTGCTGCGCGAGTTCACCCGGCTGAAAAGACTTCAGCGACGGAAAACGCAGGGCGATCTCAATCATTGCGCCTTTGGCATCCAGCGGACTGGCGGCGGTAAACGTAACCTGCGGACTGGCGTCGGCCATGACCTCGTCGAAGTTGCGCGCGTTGACGTAAGTGACGCCACCTGCAAGTTCGCCGTTGATCCGTCCCGCCGGACCCGCGAAATCACCGACCACGAGCAGGTAATAAGGTTGCTCGCGCGGAACCTTCAGGCCGGATGGAATGGGAAAGTCCACGTCAATGTCAGGCGGGATCTGCGGATCGGTCATGGTGAGGATTCCCATTACGTCAAAAATTGCGTCGCACAACCATGGCGGCGCAACGCGAGGTTACCGCTGCGGACCGCGATGAAACCCGGCGACAAAGCTCGCGCATCGTCCCTACACGGGATCGGCGTGTTCAAAGAACCACGCGCCGCGAATTCCTTAGCGACGGCCCTTGGGACGCAGCGTGCGTACCCAGCGCGAAGCCCACTGTTTCATTTCATATTCAGAGACCGCGGATCCGCCGCCACCCAGGGCGTAGCTGACGATACCGGCCGCCACGCGCGCTTCCGGACCGGCGGCGAGCCCCGCCGATGCGAAGTGGCTGTTCAGATCAAAACCACCGACACGGGCGAGCGAGCGCATGCGTTCGATGATGGTTCCGGTATCGCTCCATTTGAATTGCAGACGATTGGTGAGAAACCGCTCGACGCGGGCATCCACAGGTGCGTGCATTTCCTGCCTCCTAAAAAGCCGATTGATCCAATGCGCCGGGAGTATACCGCGCCGGCGCATTCAACGAAAACCATCGCGATTCTGCCGCCAATCGGCGCGTCGTCATTTCGCCTGCACCAGCGGGCGGGTGGTGACATCCAGGGCGTCTTCCGTCCGGCGATAAGTGATCAGCGCTGTGCCGCCATCACTTTCGCAATGGAAGGCGATAATCGGGCCGAAGAACCGTTCCAATTCTTCTTTCGAGCAGGCGGGCAGAAACGCGCGAAGTACGCGCGGGTCATAGAAGCGGAAGTAACAGAGCTTTCCCGTATTGTCCCGCACCATGAGGAGCGTACGAAAATGCTTGCGGAGGGTGAATGCAGTTGCGGTTGTTTCGACGAGAATGCCGATGCTGTCGGCCCATTGACTGAACCACCAGTCTTTGAACGGCCCGTCCAACGGGAAGTCGATGAGATAGGGCGCGACTTCCTTGAGCCGGCCACCCATGTCGCCGGAAAAAAGGGACTGACATTCCAACTCGGCCTGCTCGGCCTGAAAGGGACCGAGTGGAGCACGGGCGGCATCCACCACGGTAAAGAGTCGTGACTGTCGCGGCACAGCGAGGCGGAGCAGTTCGTCCGGTTTGCGCGCTGCGGCGGCCATAGCGTTCACCAGGTCCTCCGCGTGCGCTGAATTTCAATTTGGACGTAGTCGTGATGGGTACCGTGATTCATACCGGGGCAGTTCTGGCCGGCCTTGTCCCACGCCGGTTTGGATTCAAGCAGTTCGTTCCAGTAAGGCCAGGTGCGGCATTGCAAGGGTCGGACAGAATAGATGGAGCAGGTGGCTTTGCCTTTTTCGCGCTTGAGGAAAATGCAATCGCCGCCGGGCTTTTCGGTGAGACTGTAGCGCATGCCGACGCGGCGGAGATGCTCGGGATCGAGCCAGCCATCTGCGCGGCCGAGGAACGCGGAGATTTTTGCGATTTCGTCCTTGGTGGCCCATACGTAGCCGGGCGCGCCGCTGCAGCAATTGCCGCATTGCGTGCAGGTGAACTTGAGACCATCAGCGTACCACTTGGGTTTCATGGCGAATCGCAGTTCCAAAGCACTTCCAACGCTCCCGGACGACCGATCCATAGTACGCTTGGAAAGTAAGACCGTCGAGAAGAGGATACGGATAGTTGGCCCCATGATTTTTCGCGCGAGCGGATGACCAAATGACGACGGAATCATCGGAGGCTATACTCCCGCCATGCATTCTCTGGTGCTTTATGAAGATGAAGGAGCGGCGGGCTTTCTGCCGCTGACGGCGTGGCGGACGGTGTTTGAGCTGCGCCTGGGGCGAAACATCATTCTGGATCGTATGGCGCAGCAGTTGGCGCGACCGGTGGCGGGCGTGTGGGTACGACCGCTGCTGGCAAAAGTGGCTGGGTTGCGCTGCGGTGCGCCGGTCAACGAGCCTATCAAAGGGCCGACGGTGCTGGCCAATGGTCGCTGGTTCATGGACGGAACGGTAACGATTCCGAACCGGAACGTTGTCGGATTGATTGGCGAGGAGGTGGCGTTTGTGGTTTGCGGGTCGGAGCAAGCCGGGCGCTTCACACCCGAAGTCATGGCCAGTGCGGAAAGACTGTACGAAGCGGCGCGGGGATGGGAGCAGATTGTCGTCCCCGGGCGCATGCTCCATTATCCGTGGGACATGATCACAGTTCTGCCAGAGGCATTGAAGTCGGATTGGCAACCGGACCTGGCGCGGCTGGAGAGCGCGGTGGATTCACGGTGCTACGTGGCCAACGAGGATTGGATCCACGTGGGGCCGCGCACGGTGGTGCATCCGACGGCCGTGCTGGATGCGACAGCCGGCCCGGTGTACCTCAGCCATGATGTGACGATCGGCGCGCAGGCTGTCATCGAAGGGCCGATCTATGTGGGTACGGGATCAAGAGTCAATGCGCATGCGTGGCTGCATGGCGGGAATTCTTTCGGGCCGGTGTGTCGAATCGGCGGCGAAGTTCATGGATGCATCATTCACGGATACAGCAACAAACATCATCACGGATTTTTGGGGCACAGCGTGGTGGGCGGCTGGGTGAATCTCGGCGCGGGAAGCTGCAATTCAGATTTGAAAAATACGTATGGAACGGTGAAGGTGCCGATCCACGGACCGGGCAGTCCGGAGGTGGATTCAGGTGAGCGATTTTTCGGCGCGGTCATTGGCGATCATGCGAAGGTCGGAATCAATGCGATTATTCCCACGGGCGCGGTGATCGGATTTGCGGCGATGACGGCAACGGGTCGCGTGCTGCCGCGCTGGGTGCCGTCGTTTGGATGGGTCACGGATGACGGCATGAAGGCGGGCGACGTACAGCGCTTGCTCGATGTGGCGGCGGTGGTCATGGGACGGCGGACCGTGGACATGACGAATGACGAGGCCGCGTTGTTTCGGGAGTTGGGGGCGCGCAGCGGTGTAGCGAATTAGTTCACAATATTAAATCACACAACCATGTCATTTGAGAAATTAATTGCCCTCGAACGATGTCGCAGCGGCGCTGGCACATTCGTGGAGCATCGCGGTCGGGAACTGGCCGTGTTTCGGGTGGGCGGTGAGCAAGAAGTTCACGTCACGGACAATTCGTGTCCGCATGCCTCGGGCAATCTGTCGGGCGGCGAAGTGGTTGATGGCGTAGTGTCATGTCCGTGGCACCATTGGCAGTTTGACCTGACCAGCGGGAAGTGTCCGCATTCGGCAGAAGCGAAGGTAAAGGTCTACCCAGCGGAAGTGCGGGACGGAGTCGTCTGGGTGGATTTGGATGCGTCGCCGGTTTGAGGCGGTCCGTCGCCGGCTTGTCCGCCATAGGGTTCAATGTGAATGAGAACATCCGCGATGCGCGGCCAGCGGGCCATGAGCGCGTCCTTCAGTTGATGGGCGATACCGTGAGCGACATAGACGGAGGTTTGCGGATCGACCTCCAGGTGCAAGTCGACGAGCCAGTACCAGCCCATTTTGCGCATAAGCACTTTTTCAATACGCCGCGCGCCATCTATTTCGCGGGCGACCTCGGGAATGGCGTCGAGCACGTGGGTGTCCGGTGCGGCGTCCATGAGTTCACGCATGGCGGTGTTGGCGAAGCGCAACCCATTGAGCAGGACCACCACGCAAACGAGTAGCGCGGCCCAGTCGTCGGCCGTGGCGAATCCGGGACCGCCCAGTAGTGCAATCGAGACTCCCAGCGCGGCGGCGAGGGAAGTAAGAGCGTCACTGCGATGGTGCCATGCATCGACCGCGAGCATCGTGCTTTCTAGCGTGGTCGCGACGCCGAATTGGTAGCGGTACATCGATTCCTTGATCACGATGATGGCGATGAGAATGGGAAGCGTGTACCACTCGGGAAGTTCGTGGGGTGAACGGATTTCGTGGATGGCCTGCGTAGCGATCATCAGCGCTGCGGCAAGCAACATGCCGGAGACGGCCAACACCGCGAGCGGTTCGGCTTTTCCGTGCCCGTACGGATGATCGCGGTCGGCCGGCTTGGCGGCAACCACCAGCCCGCCCCAGACGATAAGCGAACTGAAAATATCCGCGAATGACTCGATGGCGTCAGCGACCAACGCGTAAGAATTTCCGACCAGCCCCGCTACCAGCTTGATGAGCGCGAGCGCACCGTTGAGGGCCACGGCGATGGAAGATGCGCGCCGTCCCGGCGCGAGGAAGTCGGACATGGGTTACAAGCTACCCGCAACGGGCGCGCCGCGAAACCGCCCCCCTCAAAAAAGGACGAACGCGAAACCAGTGTTTCGCGTTCGTCATTGGATTTCAGTTTGCTTTGTTCAGGCCGGTCTATCAGCGCAGGCTACGGAACCAGACGAGTGCGTCATTGGTCAGACCGCTGAGGCCGGTGCGGTCGAGTGTGGTGATGATGTCGTTCTCGCCGTCGTCGTCGAGGTCCACGATCAATACGGAGTTCATTGATGTGGATTCGCCGACTTCCTCTGGTGTCACGTTGGGGTCAGTGGTTGCGGGATCGGTGCTGCCGTCATCGCTGGGCTGATCGTCAATGATGAGGTTTTCGACCCACTGATCGTACACGGAATTCGCAGCTTCCGAATTGAACCACGAGATACCACCTTCGGCAGAGGCAATGAGTTCCAATTGTCCGTCATTGTTAATGTCACCAAGTGCGATGCTCTCCGGCGCACGCTCGAGATATTCGGCAAGAGTATAGACCTGCCAGGGAAGCGCACGCAGGGGAAGCGATGTCGGGCCCTCCGGGCCACGAAGCCATTGAATCACCTTGCCACCGCTGGAACGGACTACTGCATCGAGCAGGCCGTCCTGATCGAGATCTCCAACGCGTACTATGTCCGCACCGGTGGCGATCTGGCCGACTATGCCCGTCTGCCACTGACCGTCAGAAATGTGGTAATCGTCCGGTGTATCGGTGGCCGGGTTGCGGTACCAACGCACGTTCATTGTTTGAGCGAGCGGAAAGGTAGCGACGACGTCGAGGTCGCCGTCCGCGTCGATATCGCCGAGGGCAATGCCTTTGATCGGTCCGCCCTTGGGGACGGAATCGGGAATACGAACAGCCGTCCAGGTCCCGTCGCGAGTAGCACCCGGTCCCTGGTTGGTGAAGATCACCGCATCGGCGGAGCCACCGTCTCCACAGTCCGAATTCCATGCAACAACAAGGTCCAGGTCGGTGTCACCATCCATGTCGCCGGTGGAGAGGGATGTAAATCCGCCTTCTTCCGCGCGACCGGTCGATTCACCGGAACCCTGTATGAAGGATGTACCAATTGGAACTTCGTTCCACGCGAGGGCCTGATCAGCCTGGTCGGAATCCGATGGTCCGAAGTAAACTACGATGACACCACTGAGTCCCTCGGCAGGGGCCTGTGCATCAAGACACAGCGGACCGGCCACGAGGCTGTCCTTGACCAGCACGGCAATGTCCATCGCGCCATCCTGATCGAAATCGGCCACCGTCAGTCCCGCGACCGAAACCACCGGAGTATTACCCGCGAGGATGCTGGTGACGAATCGTATGCCGCCGCCGGCGGTGCGCTCCTGCAGATGGATTTGCACAGGCTGCGACTGGTTCCACGCGGAAACGAGGTCCATGTTGCCGTCGGCGTTGAGGTCTGCCGCGACGACGAACTGCGGACCGGCGGAATCTTCGCTGCGCGGGTCAACCTGCACTGCTTGGAAAAAGCTCAGGGTTCTGCCCGTGCTGAGAAAGTCCGAGGCGGTGTCGCCGATCACTCCGCCCACATCCACAAAGCCACCGGCGCAACCGACGAGCATTGCCGGTGCGGCGACAATCAGGCCTGCGATTTTCAGCCACGATTTGTTGGTCCATCCGCTTCGCTTCATAGGAGCATATCCTTCGGAGAATGAATCCCTTGGTCACAACCCCGGATTCGCAGACGCGTCGGCGTCGTCGGTCCGCAAACTAGATTGACGGACACGCTTGGGTTATCGGAAAGCGCGGGATGGGCCTTTGGAAGATTGAGCCGCAATCGCCCGGCATGTCCGGATAATCAACCGGAATTGCCAACGTCCGCGATTATTCGAGTGATGCGGCGAGGAGGGTGATGTCGTCGCTGGGTTTGGCCGCGCCGACAAAATCGGAAACGCTGCGGCGGACGTGCTTGATGACGCTTTGCGGATTGAGGTCCGGTCGGGAGGCGAGGGCGGTGCGCAGGGCAGCATCGCCAAATAGCTGCTGTTCAACGTTCATCGCTTCAATAATGCCGTCGGTGTACACGAGAAACGTCACGGGATCGCGACCCAGGTCGATATCGACGCTGGGATAGTCGCCATGATCCGCCACACCGAGCGGCATCCCGCCTTCGATCACCGGTTCATGGGGCGCGGGGCTGCCGGCGCGCAGAAACAAGGGAGCGAAGTGGCCTGCGGAGGAACAACGCAGCATGCGTTTAGCGGGATCAAGCAGCATGAGTGTACAGGTGATGAAGCGGTTGTTGCTGGTATTGCGACAAACCAAGGCGTTCCACCGACGAAGCAACTGGCCCGGATCGTCGGCGTCATCGGCCGTCACGCGCACCGCCGCCTGCAGATTGGCCATGAGCAGCGCGGCCGAAACGCCTTCGCCGGTAACGTCGGCGATCAGGCACCACAGCCGACCGTCGGGCAAGGCAATCACATCGTAATAATCGCCGCTGACGCGCTGGCCGGGTTCGTTGAGCGCAGCAAAGCGGAGGCCTGGACGATTGGGCAGCACAGCCGGGAACAGCCCGGTTTGTATCTGCCGAGCCATGTCGATGTCATGGTTAAGCCGGATATTGCGCTGCTGTTCCTCCAGCAAGCGACTGTTGAGCAATCCGATGCTAACCTGTTGGGCAATACCCGCAAAAAAGTCGATGTCTTCCGACGAATAGGCAATTGATGACCCGGTGCAGTCACCATAAATGATGCCGAGCACCTGTTCACGATGGCGAATCGGCACGCACATGGCCGACCGTATCCCGTGCTGCACCATGCTGACGGTGGGATCGGCGTTGGCGGCGTCATCCAAAGTGAAGATGGCCCGTTCGCCGTGTTCCAGGGAGCGGTTGAGCAGCGTGCGACTGATGGTCAGCTCTCCGCCAGCTCCGCGCAAGTTGCGGACCACCGGCCAGTCGACGGCCTTGGAACCGGGGCGGCGGACTCCGATGGCGCCGCGTTCGAAGCGCAGGTTTTCAAAGCAGACGGTCATGGCGTCGGCGAGCAACTGGTCCTGACCCTGTAGCATGGTGAGGCGTTCACTCAACTGATAAATGGTCTTGAGACGCTGCGCGGAAATGTTGAGTTCGCCTTCCCGGGCAATGTAACGGGTGGCGCGCGTGGGCGCTTCCTCCGCGATGGTGACGGACGCGGCCGCGCGGGAACCGTGGTCACGAAAAACAGCGAGCGTGGAGCCGATTACGACATGATCGCCGTCTTTGAGGATGTGCGAAGAACAGGGTGCGTCATTGACCAGGGTTCCGTTCTTGCTACCCAAATCTTCGACGACGAAGCCATGCAACGATTTTGCGAAACGCGCGTGCCGGCGGGAAGCCGCGGGATCGTCGAGGAGAGGCAGTTCGCATGTCGCATCACGTCCGATGACCTGTGCGGCTTCACCGAGCGGATGGCGCGTTGTTTTTCCGGAAGGCTGTGTGATGATCAGTTCGGGCATGGCACTATTGACGCAATTTCGGACAACTCTTGGCGATGACTAAATCCTCACGATTGCAGGTGATTATGATACCTATTTGCCGAGTGGTTTGGTAGATCAGTGGAATCAGGGCTTGGAGTCGCACGTACAGACGAATTTTCCGCAGCCGGGACAGCCGCTTCCATACTTGGCACGCAGGGCTTTAGTCAGGTTGACATCGTTGATATTGGCCAGGGTAACCAGCCAGGCCAGAACATCCGCGAATTCCGCACACTTTTCGTCGTACGATCCCTCGCGCAGCGCGGCCGCCAGTTCACCGACCTCCTCGCTCAGCCACAGGAACGTGGCCGGCGATCCGCGGGCACGGTCCTTTGCGCTGTACATTTTCTCAATGAGTGCCTGCAAGTCATCCATGGTCATAGCGGAAATCATAGCCGAAGAACTCGTGGACCGGTAGGTAAAACGAGCAAGATTGTGCAAGCAGGAATGCATGGCTGGGTTACT
>CAZKIN010000018.1:6346-20300 GCA_964552515.1 uncultured Phycisphaeraceae bacterium | reverse complement strand
ACGACTGACTGGGTTGGCTTCCAGGGCCCCAGCACGAAAATCGAGCGCGGCATCGCGGACTATATGGTGAACGCGGAAAAGTCACTGCAAAACCTTGACGGCACGGGCTATGAAATTCTCGATTCCGAGGTGCAAATCCACGGCGACATCGCCCTGGTGTATTACGTCGCGCGGTATGATTATCGCGACAAATCCGGACAATCGGGCTCCCTGCCGCTCCGCTCGGTGGACATGTATCGCCGAGAAAACGGCGAATGGAATCAGGCGGGCTCGCATATTGGCGTGATTCCGAACGCAGGCAACTGGGGTGAGAGGTCCGAGCCGGTAAAGCGATAAATGGCCGGTCGTGCAGTGCCGATAAACCAGTGGCCGCGCGCGTGTTCCATACTCGACGCGACGCCTACGGAATCCGGCATGACCGCCACAACCGCACAACCCGTGTCACGCTTCCACCTGGTCATTGACATCGTGCTGCGCTTCGTACTCGTGCTGGCCGCGGTCACGGTGGTCGGGTTTGGTGTGGTTGAACGCTGGCGGCTGGCGAGCGCGCTGCCGTGGCAGACCGACGAGCTTCCGCTGCTTACGCGTTTCACTGGCGTCACCGGACAAGTTACCAACGAAGAGGCGGCAGAAAGCTTTCAACCCACACGGTACCTCTTGCGCACTGGTGCGATGCGGGCGCTGCAACCACCAAAGGACGCGGCCGCCCTGCATACCACGACCAACTTCTGGACCAACCTGGCGATATTTGTCGGTGGCGTGAAACCCTGGGTTGCGCGGTTTGTGCCGTTCGTTTTTGCGATAGGGGCGATCGCAGTCATTGTTGTTGCGACGCGGGCGATCGGCGGAGGATTGACGGCCACGGTTATTGCCGTCGGACTGGCCGCTCTTTCACCCATGGGGATTCTGTACGCGGCGCAAGCGCGGGGATATTCGGAAGCCATTTTCCTGACACCTTTGCTTCTGCTGTGCATTGATGCGCTGCGTCGACATCCGCGCAACTTGTTGCGCGCCGTGCTGGTACTGGTCTGTGCCTTGCAGTTGTCACTCACGGTCTACACGATGTGGGTTTATTGGGTGCTGCCGATCATGCTGGCGGCGCTCATCTGGATGCCGGCGCAGGTCGCGGAGCGGGAAAGCTCGCGGCAGCTTCGATTCACGCTCGGGTTCATTGTCATTGCACTGACATGCATCATGGCGATCTATACACTGGATCGCTGGTCGGCACTTACATTCACCGCGGAACACATGGGCGAACGCATTTTCGGGATAGCGGCCACGCTGGATTTTGCCGGCGCAGTCGCAAGGGTGCTGACGCCGATGGAGGAACTGGTAGCCGTCCCGGCGTTCCTGGGATTGGTCATACTTCTGCGATCCGAATGTCGCTGGTGGGGACTGGCCATTTGCTGCAGTGCACTGGTTCCCCTTGCCTTCAATCTGACCATGGGATCAGCGGGCTATGCGCGCAATTTCGCTTACCTGCTTGGACCGCTGGCCATGCTCGCGGGCCTGGGGATTGAGCGGTTTCTCATCGCACTGCTGGAAAGACGCCACCGTGTATTGGTCCATGCCACCACCGCAGTGCTGGTGCTCGCGGGGATGGTCGCGGCGTGGGAGGGAACCACACGAGACGCGCGCGGCCTTATCCTGCCGAACTGGGGTGGAGTGGTGGAGGCGATGAGTCATCGACCTTTGACCGCCGGACCGCGATGGATAAGCCCCTGCCTGACGCATCACTGGCCGATCAATTGGTATCAGGGCCCGGACGCCGCACGGCGAGTGGTTGCCGCACCCGACAATCAACCCATTGAGCTGCTGATCGGCACCACATGCCGCGCAGATGGCTTGGAAGTCATTTACCGCGAGGACGCGAGACAGCAGGCGATTGTCGAGGCCCCCGCGCCAACTTTCCTCACGAAGAATGCGCGGTCGGAGCGTATGCACGGCGTCAACTTGCGCAGTTGGTTGGCGTACCCATTAATCGGAGAAGGGCCGCCGGAAATACCAACTGGCGATCCATACTGGATGCATTGGCTCGATGATGGCGCTGATACCACGGCTTGGGACACTTTTGTTGAGGAGAGTGCGGAGTCATATCGTTTTGTAGCCTTCAAACCAAGTTCGCTAGACGGGAGATTGCTCCGCACCATGGTGGTTGATGGTTCGCAGTGCATCGAAATTGCAAGATCCCTTCAGAGCACCTACGAAGGTCGGTCGTTTCAACCGCGCGTTTACAAGCTAACGCCGATGCAGTCATTTCCCGAGAAGTGGGACGAACGCGTGGATGGACCCAAGACGGACGTTCTGCCGTCACCATGACGGGTCATACTTTTCGACGGACTGCTATCGAACCGGCGGCGGCAACTCCCAGTGCCAATATGGTGACACCCCAGGTGCCCACGGCCGGAATGGGCGCGGTGTAACCACTATTCCGCATGATGATGACGACGTCGGCAATCTCGTCTATGAGGGCGAGATCGAGATCCCCGTCATTATCAATATCCATGGGAATCGAGCAGGATGCTGCGACCGGGGAGTTGATCTCCATCAGGAAAGCAAAGGTACCCGTACCGTTGTTGGTCCGAATCTGCCAGTCCCCGCTGAAGCTGGAGGTGATCCAGTCCAGATCGCCGTCGCCGTCGAGATCACCCAAGTCAGAGCCGAGTGAAAACGGATCGGTCGGCGTGGTCACCGGCGGTGCCAGGGTACCGTCACCATTGTTGCGCAGGATTCCGCCATTGTTGGAGTTGCCATTCACCACAACAACATCCTCATCGCCGTCGCCGTCGATGTCGGCCGCATTAAGCATCCAAACCTGTCCACCGGCGGACTGCGCGGCGAGAGCGGTGAAAGTGCCGTCGCCATTGGAAAGATTCACCCGGATTTGCTGCGCTGTTTGCAAGCCGACCACGAGGTCGAGCAGGCCGTCGTCATTCATGTCCGCCGCCGTAAGGGCACGTTCGCCCGTTCCGCCGGCGTCAAAGAAACTCGGCGCACCGAAGACACCCGCTCCATTGTTGAGGAGCAGGGACATGGTGTTGGAGCCGAACGATGTATTGACCACGTCCACGTCGCCGTCGCCATCCACGTCGAGCACGGCGATACCCCGCGGGTTAAGGCCGGCACCGATACTCTGGGCGGGACCATATGTACCGTCACCATTACCGAGAAGAATGGAAACGGTGTGGGCGCCGATATTGGCAACACAAATATCGGTGTGACCGTCACGGTCAAAGTCGGAAGGCTCGGAGGGACTTGCCGTCGCGCCCACCGGATAGGTGGGGACGTCGAAGGGTTCGAACTCGCCGGTATTGTCGGCCTTGTTCATGAACACTCTGAGATCGGCGGTGTCCTCGTTAACGATGGTGAGGTCGAGGTAGCGATCGTGATTAAGATCAGTACCGATGCCGCCGTAGGACTGTGTGGTCTGACCCGGCGTAGTACGGGTGGTCATGCTGGCAATCTGTGCAAAAGCCATGGGGGCAGGTTGCGCCTTGGTCCAGAATTGCCATGAGTATCCGGAACTGCGTAGCGTGGTGGCGTCGGCGGCGGTGATGTCGTGCGAGAGGATCACCATCACAGTTTCGCCGGCCGAGAACGGAAAATCCGGATGCAGGATGACCGTTTGGTTGCCGTTGGCAAATGTATATTTGCCTGTTACGGCACCGCTCCAGCGTCCAAAAGCCCAAAAAGTCGTGGGCGTGATGGTGGCCGGATTCACAGCTTTGTCGAACTCGACAACAATTGAACTATTCACTGGCGCGGTGAGCACGTGCCGGTTGGGGCTTACGGAGACGACGGCAAGATCAGCGGCACGAAGATCCTGAACGAAGAAAACGATGATGGTGACGGCCATCCAATTGCGAAACATGAAGAGTCATACCCCCTTTTTGCTTGACGCGATTCCACTGCACGAAGACGGATCATACCATACAACTTCGGACAGGCCCGAAGTTATTCGCGGAACATCCACGAGGATTGACAAGAAAGGACATGAAAGAACGTGCGAGCGCGGTTTCCTCGTTGTAACTTGGGGCGAATCATGAAAAGCAGCTTCGAAAGTTGCTGGATGGGGGAGCGTCGGTTCGCTAGCATCGACACATACGTGCACAGGGTTAGGATTGTCCGATAACCTGGCGTTGTGCGGTTGCATACCGATAACTTTCGGCTCGGATCCCAAGCAGGAAGCGAAGTTAATTTACGTGGCTTGGCGACGCGAGTTTATTGGTCGATGGTTCGAGTACATGCCGCGATACAACGCATATTCTCGCCGTGGTACCTGCCGCCCTGCGGGGAACATGAACTTTTGTTCGATTCGAACGCTGAGTGCCGGAGGATTGCTGGTGCTGGCGACGGCAACGCTGGTCGGCGCTCAGGCACAAAGACCGATCCAGATAGATCCACGGCTTCCTCGCCAGCAGGGGCAAGCGTCACGTCCGCTGAACATGCCAAGCGCCGGACCGCCATTTACCATCGTTGAAGTGTCGGCTCCCATCCAGAACCTGTTCGATCGCGCCGATGAAGGCATTGCCCGATCGGATTGGAAATTCGCCATTGATTCTCTGCAGCGCATCATAGACAACCCGGAAGGTTCATTGACCCTTCGCGAAGATGCGACCAAGGAAAACGAAGTTTACGAGTCTGCGCGCCAGCGCGCGATCAAGCGCCTGGCCGCCCTGCCCGCGGAAGGCATTTCGGCTTATCGATTACTCTACGATGGCCGTGCGAAGGGCATTTTCGAACGTGCGGTGTCTGCGCGCGACTCGGCGGCGCTAAGGTCGATCGTACAACGATATCCGCTCACTGCCCATGCCGATGACGCCGCGGAGCTCTTGGCGTCATGGGCGCTGGATGAAGGCCGCGCCGCTGAGGCCGCGGCCCTGCTGGAAGGGATTGCCGTCACCCATTCTGACACCGACCTGCCGGCAGAACGATTGCATGGCAAACTAGCGGCCGCATACGCGCGAATGGGCCGGATCGACGATGCCAACGCCGAGGTCGCAAAAATCACCGCCACTGCCGGATCTTCGGAATCGACGTGGTCCAAGGAACTGGTGGCGGGAATTGTCGCCTACGAGAACGAACTGGGCGATGAGCGGACGGTCGGCAATGACTGGCCAATGGCGGGCGGATCACCGCATCGCAACAACGCCATGGCGGCGGTTGCTCCGGCGCTGAATCGCGAAGCGCCATGGTCGTATGAACAGCAGACCGTGGAATACAGCTATTGGGCGCGAAAGGCGGAGGGCGAAGAGGTTGACTCTTTGCCGCTTCCGGCCGCGCAAATGGTCGCGGCGAATGGAACCATCTTCATACGTACCGGCAAAGGTTGTGCGGCACTGGATGCGGAGGATCTTTCGCTGATCTGGGATGCGCCGATGCCGGAGGAAACGGCGGTAGTTCGGGCATCGCTACGTCGCGAAATGGGTCGAATCATTCGCGACAAAGGGGAACTACCCGGTCGCGCAACCGACGACGAAGTCGGAGGTTCGTTAGCCGTCGCCCACGGGCTGGTTTTTACGATCGAGAATCACGGTAACAGCGGCAACGCAAGTGGACTTGGCGAGGCCGTCATGCTGCCGCGATTCGGATTTGGGATGCAGAATGTCCCGCTGCGTTCGACGAGATTGGTGGCGCGGGACATGGTGGGCGGCGAGCTGAAGTGGTCGCGCGGTCGCAGCGCCGAAGCGACGGATCCGCTCAGTTTGGTGGATTTCCGCGGCATGCCGATCCCCGTGGGCCCGGAACTATGGGTGCCATTTACCAGTCAGAATGATCTGATGATTGGCGTACTTGATCCGCGCGATGGTGTGCTCAAGCAAAGCATCGCGTTGTGCTCGGTGGGAAACCCACTGGCTTCAACCGACCGGACGCTCTACCTCACGCATACCGAAGGAATGGTGTACCTCGCATCCGGCCATGGCGTCGTTTTCGCCCTGGATGCCGCGGACATGACGCCGGTTTGGGCAAGTGCCAATATTGAGACACATCGCAGTGGTCCGCGGCGCGTGGTTGCGGAGGCTGACGATGGCATGCCGCGCTTGAGTTCCGCGCCAGTGGTGGCTGGCGGCTTGTTGCTCGTGGCCCCTCCTGATCGTACCGAATTGTTCGCGTTTGACCGAATTACGGGCGAGATTCGCTGGACGTTGTCCCTGGACGCGGACAGTTACATTGTCGGGGCGCGAAAAGACCGCTTCTGGCTGGGCGGGCGCGAACTGACCTGTCATCAGGCGATTGACCGCAAAGTATTGTGGCGCAAAAAGCTCACGGAGCCCGCCACCGGCCGGGCTATTCTCGCGGGGGACAGGCTATTTGTTCCGACACTCGTCGGAGTCACGACTTTGGAAGCCGCTAGCGGGGAGACCCTTGCTGCACAGCCGCTGCCCTATCCCGCCACACCACTGGGACAGTTGCTTTCACTCAACCATTCCATGTACTCATTCGATTCGCTGGGCGTACGTCGCTTTGTCGATCTGGAGCGGCTATATCCCGAAGCCGTAGCCATCTATGAAGCCTCCCCACAGGATTGGACAGCCGCAGTTCGGCTGGCACGCCTGGAGTTGCTCCGTGGCGACGCCCAGCGCGCCCGCACCACGCTTCGACATATAGACCTCGCCGCCCTCCCGGACGATCACGCAAAGTCGGCGGTGTCAAAAACGCTGGTACGCGCCCTGCTGGCGTTGGCGCTCGACGAAAAGGTTGATGCCAAAACAGCAATCGCGGTGCTCGATGAAGCCGCTGCGGTCGCGTGGGATGCACATGATCGGATGAGTTGCGTCTTCGCCAAGGCGGACTACCTGATTTCGGACAATAAGTTGGCGGAAGCGGCATCCGTGATTTGGAATGCCGCTTTACATCCTGATGCGACGGCCATGCGCGCCATCGGCTCGGCGGTGACCGGACAGAGTCGCATTGCTCTGGCGGCACGCCTTGAGCAAATCCTTGCAAAGTCCGATGCGGCCGCCGTCTCGGCCCTCGCCGAACTGGTACGCAAATCTCTCGGCGATTCCGAGCAAATGCTGAACAGTTCCAATGCGCCTTCCGGAATGCAGCGATTTAGGTCCATTGCCGATCTTCCATCCGTGGAGGGGAGCATGGAGTTGGCCTTGCTCAAACTGGCACAGGTACAGGCACAGCGAGGACAAGTTGAAGCGGCGGAGCAGTCATTACTGGAATGCAAGCGAAGAACGAAGGCCAGGGAGTTTGCCGCCGCGGCGACCATGCAATTGGTTGACTTGCGGATGGCCCTGCCCTTTGAACCTACGCCAACCATTGTTCCATTACTGGATGAACTGGAACGTGAATATGCTCAGGCAATTGTCCCCGCCGCGGCATACTCATTTGCCAAACAAAGCGGCGTTATTCCCTGGGTAACCGAAAAACGGCAGGCACTGACCAGCGTCATCTCGGAGATTCTACCGCTCTCCCCGCCGGGGAGTTTCCGCGTGCTTGACCCGACGCCCGCCTGGATATGGCAACCCAATGCCGCCGCACGGTCGCCACAAGTCATGACCCAACCCAAAAGGTTGCCGCGAATCGTGCGTTTTGCGGACCCTGCGGAAGGCGTGCTCGGCGACCGGCTGGTCGTCTTTGATGACGCGGAAGAGTCAATGATGGCAGTATCGATTCGCGACCGTACTGCCTTATGGGAGGCACCGCTCCGGCGTCCCGGCACCTTCAGAGATGATAACGCTCCCTGGAAGGACAGCGTTATAACCGGGTTGCGTCGCGCAGGATTCGAAGGCCAGACGGCCGTCATGTGTGGGCACGAGGGAATTTTCGCGGTGGGCATGCTTACCGGAAAAAGACTGTGGCTGCGCCCCTATGAAACGATGACTCCATTCGGTCACCTGGGGGTTCGCGAAGTAACCACGGCCGTAGGGGCCGGTGTGTTGGCGTCCATGCCGCGTGCCGGAAAGCTGACGGCGATTCGACTCTCCGATGGTGAAACCCTCTGGGAACGGGATGTCCGCGCTGAACCGGTGACTTATGTGCGCTTCCTGGGGGGTGCTATCGCAACGTTGGATGACTGGCTCGAACGCGTCACGCTGTTGTCGCGCGAGGATGGGCGGCTGATCAAGCAACTGCGTTTTCGTCAGCCGGACCCCAAGCGACTGCTGGTGGGACTGGTCCAGACTGGTGGCGTGCTGTGCGGTCCCGACCGTGCCGAAGGGGGAGTCGATGAAGTGGTCGGCTACTCGGTGCGCACCGGCGAACAACAGTGGCGTGTCGCACTGGACAAACCCGTCGCGGGATTTTTTGAACCGGGAGAAGGCTACCTCGGCGTGGCGCTGCTTGGCGGCGAAGTGCGCATCTTGCGGGCCGCGGATGGCGAACCGGTCATGTCACGTGTTATTTCCGGCGTGCAGGCCATTTCCGAGGGTTTGCTGGTCGATGGGATCTTTCTCGCGCGTCATTACTCGCAAGTGGGTGGACCGCGGTATTCGGAGTTGATAGCGCTGGATGTGGCAACCGGGGAATTACTGTGGCGGCGCGGCGAGGTGCGCGCACTCGCGGGCATGACTGACGATTTGCGGGTGCAAGGCGGACAATTGGTCGCGGTTATCGACTATACTCCCGCCGGGTCGAAGGTGAAGCGGGTGGGATTGTCGGTTATCGACATTCGCACGGGACTTTCCATGGGGCCGACGTTGGATCTGCCACAGGTGGATCAGCGCGTGCACTTTGATGGCGAGGTCGTGGTATGGTCCACCGCCGTAGTGGTGCAGTTGCAGAACGGCCTGTATGGATTTGCATTGAAACCCATGGAAGCGGGAGCGGGCGGCTGAAAATGAAATGTGATTGGATGGCCAGCAACGCGGAAATGCGCATGCCACGGGTATGCAAGCCGTTCGTCGGCGCCATGCTTATAGGCGCGATGATGGTATGTTGCGAAGCACAAGCTCAATCGGGGCGGCCGTTGCCGCCGGGCGTCACTCCGCAGACCAAAGCCGCCATCGATAAAGGTCTGGCGTACCTGGCGCGCACGCAGGATCGACAGGGTTCCTGGTCGAACAAGGGCGGCTTTGGTGAATATCCGGTGGCCATGACTGGCCTGGCGGGCGTTGCCTTCTTGATGGATGGGAACACGACAACTCAAGGGCGCTATGCTCCACAGGTAGACCGCGCGGCCAACTACATGTTGAGGTCGACCAGTTCGAGCGGCATGCTGGTCCGCGGGGATTTGGATTCACGGCCGATGTATGGCCATGGCTTCGGCATGCTGTTTCTCGGTGAACTGCACGGCATGACGGACGACGTAACCCGCGCAGAACAGATTCAACGCGTACTCAGTTCCGGGGTTCAACTGACTGCGCGGGCCCAGAGCCGACTCGGCGGTTGGATCTATACGCCGGATTCGCGGGGGGACGAAGGATCAGTCACGATCACGCAATTGCAGGCGCTGCGTTCGGCGCGCAATGCCGGCGTAGCGGTGCCCAAGGCCGTGATCGATCAGGCGATGGAATACTTGAATATTTCGCAGAATACGGACGGCGGAATTCGCTATACGGCGGGAAGCGCCGGACCGTCGCGACCTCCGCTGGCGGCGGCGGCGATCTGCTGTTGGTACAATGCCGGCGAGTACAAGAACCCCAAGGCGGAAAGAGCCCTGGAATACGCCAAAAAAGTACTGAAACCAGACGTCCCGATCGGCGGGCATGACTACTATGCGCATTTGTACATGGCACAAGCGCTGTACATCGGGCGCGATCCCACGTGGGACGAGTATTATGCCAAGCGGCGCGACCTGCTTCTGAGTCAGCAGCAGGATGATGGCGCGTGGTTTGGTGACGGCGTTGGTGATGTTTACGGAACGGCGATCGCACTCACGATTCTGCAGTTGCCGTTCAACGTGCTGCCGATCATGCAGCGATAGGTGTAAAGTGCTGTGGTCGGTGCAATCTAATCGAATCGTGATCGAAACAAGTGCTTTCGCGGCGCTCATGAACGGGCAACGCGATGGAGAACGCAAGGGCGGAGCGAATTATGCATGATAAGAATGATCGGGCGCGGGTTGGAACGGCCGCGACGGGCGGCGGTGATGATCTGGCGACCGTTGAACAGCTCACCACCGCGTACCAGACGCTACGCGCGGAACTCGGCAAAGTAATCGTCGGACAGGATGACGTGGTGGAGCTGCTGCTCATCGCGCTGTTCGCCAACGGTCACTGTATTCTGGAAGGTGTGCCGGGCCTGGCGAAGACGCTCATGATTTCGTCACTGGCACGCTGTTTGGCCTTGTCCTTCCATCGGATTCAGTTTACGCCGGACCTGATGCCCTCAGACATAACAGGCACCGAAGTGATTCAAGAGGACCGGTCCAGCGGCACGCGTGCGTTCCGCTTCCTGCCGGGACCCATTTTTGCGAACGTCATTCTGGCGGATGAGATTAACCGCACGCCACCCAAGACTCAGGCCGCACTGCTGGAGGCAATGCAGGAACGGCACGTGACAGTCGGCGGTGTGACCCATCCGCTCGCTTCGCCGTTCTTCGTACTGGCTACCCAGAACCCGATCGAACAGGAAGGAACCTATCCCCTTCCGGAAGCACAACAGGATCGCTTCATGTTCAAGGTCCGCATCGGGTATCCGTCATACGAAGAGGAATATCAGGTGGCCGAGCGCACGACGTCGCAGACCTCGGCGGAGATCAAGCCGGTGGTCAGCGGCGAAGAAGTGATGAAGATTCAGCAGGTGGTGCGCCGGGTGCCGGCCGCACCGGATGTGATCCGTTATGCACTGGATATTGTGCGAGCCACACGGCCGTCAGAGCTTGGGGCCAGCGACCTGGTCAAGAAGATGCTGACGTGGGGCGCCGGACCCCGTGCGGTACAGTCGCTGCTGCTGGGCGCCAAGGCGCGGGCGGTGCTTCGCGGGCGACATCACACGGCGGTCGAAGACGTACGCGCGATGGCCGGCCCGGTGTTGCGACATCGACTTGTCACCAACTTTTCCGCTGAAGCGGAAGGATATTCCACGGACCGCGTGGTGGACGAACTGCTCAAGCGCGTGGACCCGCACCGCACACCGATGGATGACCATGACCGACTACGCAAAGTACTTTCAACCTGAGATTCTCAGCCGCATCGAGCGTCTGGAACTTCGCGCCCGACACGTTGTGGAGGGGTTCGTGAGCGGAATGCACAAAAGCCCTTACAAGGGTTTCAGCATCGAGTTCGCCAACCACCGTTCCTACGTGCCCGGTGATGACATTCGCCACCTCGACTGGCGCGTGTATGCGAAGGCGGATCGTTTCTTCATCAAGGAATATGAAGAAGAAACGAATATGCGCGTGCATCTGCTGCTGGACTGCTCGGGATCGATGGGCTATCCGGAGCATCCCGGCACGGGGCGCATGACCAAGTGGACCTACGCGGCGACAGTGGCCGCGTCGCTGGCGCATCTTCTCGTCAATCAACAGGACGGCGTGGGCCTGATGCTCTTTGACAGCGCGATACGCAAGCAACTGCCCGTATCGGCGAACACCGCATCGCTGCCCGCCATCGCGCATGCCATCGAAAATGCCGCACCGAAAGATCCCACGGACGTCAAGACATTGTTCCCGCATCTGGCGGGGCACCTGCCGCGCCGCGGCATGGTGGTGATTCTGTCCGATCTGCTGACCAGCGTGGATGACATCGTGCAGGGATTGCAGCGTTTTCGCTACGGCGGCCATGACGTTCTCGTGATGCATGTGCTCGATCATGATGAATTGGAATTCCCATTCACCGATCGAACGTTGTTCGAGGGAATCGAGTCGGCGGCGGAAGTACTCACCGATCCGCAGTCACTTCGCAACAGTTATCTGGCCATCGTACGCGAGTTCATCTCCAAGGTACGCAGCGCGTGCCTCGATCACAAAATTGATTATGCGCTCATCAGTACGGCGGAGCGAATTGACGTGGCGCTGACGACCTATCTGGCATCGCGCATGCGCATGCGAAAGGCAAAGGCATGAAAGAAAGGCAACTGGCAACAGGCAACAGGCAACCAGGAGTTGGAATCGGGTGATTTCCGGGCCGGGAATGCTTGCTCTTTCGTTTGTGACCCCCGCGCTGTTCTATGCGGGGGCGGCGATGGTCGCTGCGCCCATTTTGATTCACCTGTTTGCACGGCGACGGTTTCAGAAAATCCGCTGGGCGGCCATGGACTTTCTGCTCGATGCGGAACGGCGCAACCGGCGTCGCGTCCGCATGGAAGAGTGGATACTGCTTGCGCTGCGCTGCCTGGCGGTACTGTTCATCGGGTTTCTGGTGGCGCGGCCATTCGTCAGTCCGACAGGCATTGCGGCCGCCTGGGGCGGGTCCTCGCGCACGGAGCGCGTCATATTGCTCGATGATTCATTCAGCATGGGCTATGAAACCACACAGGGAGATATTTTCGGCCGCGCCAAGACGGCGGTGCGGCGACTGCTGGATGTCATTCGCCGCGAAGCACCCGACGACACGATCACGCTGCTCCGCATGACTGATCCGCAGGCACCGCTGGAATCAGGCACATTTCTTGATGATGCACAAACGGAAGCGGTGCTCGCGCGATTGCAGGCGATCAACGTTTCCCAACAGACCATCGACCCCTCCCTGGTGATTGAATCGGTGACGGAACTGCTGCGCCGCAACAGTGATGTGGTGAATGTGGCGGTGTACATCGTCAGCGATTTGCAGCAATCGGACTGGGTCCAGCGCGAGGTAAGCGGCTCTTCCGCCGCGGGAAAACAAGGCATTTTCGACCCGCTGAAAGAATGGGCGACCGAGGAGCGCGGGCTGCGGGTATTGTTTGTCAATGTCGCGGAGGCGGACGCGCGCAACCGCGCGATTGTCGGATGGAACCTCCAGCGCGGGCAATTGGTCGCAGGAGCGCCGCTCAGTTTGAGGGCGCAAGTCGGCAATTTCTCGGATCAGGCGGCGGAGAATCTCGAACTGCGATTCAGTGTCGGAAATCTGGCACAGCCACCGAAGACGGTCAGCGCGATCGCGGCACGACAGACAACGAATGTCGAAATCGCGACGGAGTTTCCGCGTGCGGGCAGCGACTGGGCGAAGATTGAGTTGCCGCCGGATTCACTGACCGTGGACAACGTGCGCTATATGGCCGCCGACGTGGCCTCGTCGATTCGTGTGCTCATCGTCAACGGCGAACCGGCGACGGACGCCTTTGACGATGAAGTGAGTTTTCTGCGCACCGCGCTGCGACCCGAAGGCGAAGTCTTCTCCGGCAATGAAGTGGTGGTCGTGGAGGAAGCGGAACTGGAGCGTACGAATCTCAGCGGTTTTCATGTGGTTTTGCTGGCCAACGTGTATCGGGTGAGCGACCCGGCCGTCGAACTGCTGGAGCGCTACGTGCGCAGCGGCGGCGGCCTGATGATTTTTCTCGGCGATCAAGTGGACGCCGGATTGTACAACGGATCGATGTATCGCGACGGGCAGGGATTGCTGCCGGCGAAGATCGGCGAGCGCGTACGCTGCGTGACAGGATCATTCCTGCAAGTCGGGGATCGGCTGCATCCGGCGATGCGCGGACTCAGCCAGGAAGGCGATCCGCTGGGGCTCAGTCGCGTGCCTTTTTTCGAGTATTTTGCGACAGAACCCTACAAACCCGCTGAAGATGCCGAGTCCGTGCCACAGGATGGCACGGCCAAGTCCACCAACGCGAGCGCCGCCACAGCTCCGCTGCGAACCGCCCACCTGCTAGCCAATTTCCAGGACGCCGAAACCCGCCCCGCGTTCATCGAACGATCGCTGGAGCAGGGTCGGGTTTTGCTTATCACAACCTGTGCGGACAAGGAATGGCACCTCTGGCCGGACCACCCGACCTACCTGCCGGTGGTCATGGAGCTGCTGCACCACGTCGCGCGGCGCGGGGACACCGGCGAGGATCATCGAGTGGGCGATGAGGTGGTGTTGCCGCTGGATGCGTCGACGTTCAATCCGGATGTGCTGGTGCGGACGCCGCG
>CAZKIN010000018.1:0-6246 GCA_964552515.1 uncultured Phycisphaeraceae bacterium | reverse complement strand
TGTTGCCGCTGGATGCGTCGACGTTCAATCCGGATGTGCTGGTGCGGACGCCGCGCTTTCCGACTGAACCGGAAGTGGCACTGACGGCCGTACCGGCGGAGGATGGAACGGGTCTGGCGCTGCGGTGGCCGCACACCGAGGAGGCGGGGCTTTATCAATTCATCATGAATCGCCGCGACGGCGGAGAAGCGCTGCGCTGGGTGGCGGTAAATGTTGATCCGCGCGAGAGTGACTTGTCGACTTGTGATGAGGCGATGCTGCGGCGTGCGCTGCCGGGAGTGGTTTTCGATTACATCGCCGGTCTGGAGAAACTTTCGGGAGAGACCGGCGAAGCGCGGGTGGAATGGTGGCGGGCGGCGCTGGTCATTGCGTTTTTGGCGCTGATGGCGGAGCAGGTACTCGCATGGACATGGGGACGGAAAAGGTGACAAGCTGTGGCACTGCCATGCACCCGTCAGAATGATTGAATCGTATGCCCAACTGGCTGCTGACAACCTGGCCTCTGCTGCTTGCGACGGTGACGCGCGAGGAAGAGGAGTTCGTGACCGAACTGCGGCACACACCTGACGGGTGGTGGGCGGTGATCGGCATCGCTGCGGTCGCACTGATACTCTTCGCGGTTGGGTGGATGTATCGGCATGAGGGTCGGCGCGGGGCGTCGCCGCGCGTACGCACGGCGATGGCGGTCATCCGCTGCGCGGTACTGCTGGGATTGTTCGTCATCTTGCTTGAGCCGGTGCGTGTGCGCATCCTGCGGCGGTGGGTGGATTCCTACACGATCCTGCTGGTGGATGATTCATCCAGCATGGACTTGGCCGATCGGTATCGTCTGCCGGACGAAGCGGCGCGAATCGAACGATTCACCGGCGCGCCGCCGGCCGCTCCGCTGCGGCGGGCGGACGTGGTGAAGCAATTGCTTGGCCAGAACGATCGCAAATTCCTGCGTGAACTGTCCGACAAGAATCGCGTTCGCATGTACGCCTTTTCCGGAGAGCCGACCTTACTTGCCACGGCACCGTCGGTGCATGAGCGCAAGCCAAAGAGCGACGCGCCGGATGCCGAAGCGAATCGCTATCAGACGATCGAAGAGCTTCCCGTGGACTTCGCGGCACGCGGACCCATCACCAATCTTGAACGTACGCTGCGCCGTGCGGTGGAATCGCTGGGCAGTGCACCGATTGCATCCATCGTGGTGCTCAGCGATGGCGGACTCAACGAGGGCGGCGACGCCGACGACATTGCGCGTTTCGCCCGCGAGCGCAACATTGCCATTCACACCGTCGGCATCGGCGACGCTTCTCCACCGCGCAACGTGCGGGTTGCGGAAATCACCGCGCCGGAAAACGTATTTCAAAATGACCCGTTTGCCATTTCGGCGCGCGTGAGCGTGCAGGGCGTGGATGGCGAAGTGCTTACGGTGGAACTGCGGCAGCGGGACGAAACGGGCGGTGAAGGCCGGGTGGTGGATTCCAAGCAGGCGGTCATCGGCGCGGACGGCGCCATCGAACCGGTACGATTTGAGCGACAGGAAGATCGCGTCGGGAGATTCACGTACAGCGTGTCGATCGCGCCGCTGATGGGTGAATCCATTGTCGATGACAACGCGCGGCAGACCACCATCAACGTGATTGACTCACGACTGCGCGTGCTCATTGTGTCGGGCGGGCCCAGCTGGGACTACCGGTATCTGGCGCGTCTGCTCGAACGCGACGACACGGTGGATGTCAGTTGCTGGCTGCAAATGGCGGACCTCAATTCGGTGCGCGATGGCGACATGGTCATCGATCATCTGCCGCGACTCGCGGAGGAATTGTTTGAGTACGACGTCATTATCCTGATGGACCCGGACCATACGGAACTCGATGAACCCTGGGCGCGACTCGTCGATCAGTTTGTGAGTGAACACGGCGGCGGATTGCTTTATGCCGCGGCCCGCCCGCGCACACCCGCGCTCATGCGCGAGGCCGCCCTCAAACCGCTGCTGGATTTGCTGCCGGTAACACTCGATCCGGAATCGGACCTCGTGCTTAACCGCGTGGGGCACTATCAGCAAAACGCATCACCCATTGAGATTCCCCCGGCGATGCAAGGTCATCCGGTGCTGCAACTGGCGGACGACCCGGTGTCCAGCCGACTGCTGTGGCAAAGCGTGGGGGAAGTCTACTGGCATTTTCCGGTGCTGCGTGAGAAGCCCGCGGCCACCGTGCTCATGCGGCACGGGGATGCGCGAATGAAGAATTCCTACGGCGGACACGTACTGGCCGCGGTGCAATATGTCGGGGCGGGCCGTGCGGGCTTCCTGGGCTTTGACGCGACATGGCGCTGGCGCCCCTACGGCGAGGCGGTGTTCGACCGCTTCTGGATTCAGACGATTCGTTATCTCGCGGAGGGCCGGGTGCTCGGCGGGACGCGGCGTGCTACGCTACTTACGGAAAGCGATCAATATTCCGTGGGCGATGCGGTGGGCGTGACGGCGCGGCTGCTGGACGAGCGTTTTGAGCCGATTCGCCGGGACCAGGTGGTCGCACAAGTGCAAGTGGACAATGAGCGCAGCGAGCTGGTGTTGACACCGCAGCGCGACCGACCGGGCTGGTACGAAGGCCGCTTTGTGCCGAATCGCACCGGGTCACACCGCCTGTCGCTGCGCGTGCCCACTACGGCGGCGGATGAACAGGAAGAAGTGTCGCGCGAGGTGCTGGTCGCCCGCCCGAACATCGAGGTGCTGCGACCGCAGATGGATCGTGACGAACTTGTGACACTGGCGGAACGCTCCGCCGGGGGAAGATATTTCGCGGTGGACGAGGCGGCACAACTGCCGGCGCTGATCGCTGACATGCACGAGGAAATTCCGATCCGCTCGCGGCCCCAAACGCTATGGGACCGGTGGATGACGCTGGCTCTGCTGCTGGGCCTGCTGACCACGGAATGGTTCCTGCGCAAATGGAACCGGTTGCTGTAACCCTGGTGTGCGAACATGAGTGACGTTTTATTGACACCTGATCGCCCCGCTCTCGATGCGTCGCTGTTGCGCCGGCTGGCGGATGTGGCCGCGCGGATGCGGCGGTATGTGGTGGTGCAGGGCATCGCGTGGGTGTGCGGGTTTGCACTGGCCGCATGCTTCGTGCAGTTTCTGTTTGACTATTTCGCGCGGGGAATGCGCTGGAGCATGCGTGCGGCGCTGCTTCTGGCGATTCTCGCGGCAGCAGGGTATTTCGTCTGGCGGCTGATTCTCGCGCCGCTCCGCACGCGCATCGGACCGGCCGACGTGGCGAACCTGGTGGAACGGAAGCATCCCGGGCTTTCGTCGCACCTGGTTTCGGCCATCCGTTTCGCCACGGGCGAGATCGGTTCTGCGGAAGCCAATTCGCCGGCGATGGTTGCCTCCGTGATTCGCCGGGCAACCGAGTCGGTGCGACATACGGACTTTGACGGGGTGCTCGATCCGCAGGGTGCCCGCCGCGCGGGATGGGGAATTGCGGGCATGGTCGTACTTTGCGCCGCGGTGACCATATTGAGTCCGCAGATGGTGGGCCTGTGGTTTTCGCGAAACGTACTATTGCAGGAGAACCCGTGGCCACGGCAGACGCGGCTGAAGGTGGAAGCCAAGGACGGCGTGCTCATCGGGGCGCGCGGGGACGACATCATCATCATGGCATCCGCGGAAGGGGTGCAGCCGCGCGAGGTTGACCTGGTGTTTAAGACGTCAGCGGGCGACAGCGGACGTGAAACGATGGTGACAATCGGCAATCCCGATGCATACCGATATCGCTATACGGTGAAGAATGCGCAGGAGGATATGACGTTTCACCTGCGCGGCGGCGATGATCGCACCGAAGACCACAGCCTGAAACTGGTGGAACGCCCGCACATCGAGGAATCGAAAATGCGATTCACGCCGCCGAGTTACACGCAGCTGCCACCGTGGGAGCTGGGCGATGGACAGCGCGCCGCGCAGATCCTTCCGGGCACCGACATGGAAATCATGGCGCGGACCAACAAGCCCGTGGTCACCGCGAAACTGCTGGCCGGAGAGGAATCGACGGTGGAGGTCCAGCGGAATGGCGACTGGCTGCGCGCGACCCTGCGTCCGATGGATACGCAGACTTATCACTTTGCGCTTACCGACGAGTTTGGGTTGGAGGATCGACAGCCCGCACGTTTTCCGCTGCGCGTGTCCAAGGATGATCCGCCGGTGGTGCGGATGAAGCTGCCCGCGGTCGGAGAAATGATCACGTCGGAAGCGGTGCTGCCGTTTGAACTGGAATTCACTGATGCATATGGTCTCGCGGAAGCGGAAATACAATACGAAATTTCGCGCGAGGGCTTTGTTGAAAAATCGATCGCGCTTCCCGATTTTGCGCCGCAAGCGCAGACGTTCACCACCAGCCTTAACTGGCCAGTGACGGCGGAAACGCTGGTGCCCGGCGAGCGCATCACGCTGCGGGCGAAAGCGGCGGACTTTGACGATGTCTCGGGGCCGAATCGTGCGCAGTCTCCGCCGGTTACGTTACGTGTGGTAACGCCGGACGAGTTTCTGGCGGAGATGGCGCGGCGCGAGCAGGAAGCGCGGATGGAGTTTGAGAAGCTGATTGACGCGCAAGAGAAAGTGCGCGGCGATCTGCTGTCGGTGGCGGAAAAGGTGCGGACGGAGGTCGGGGATTCTGAACGGCTGGCCGCGGAGCTTACGCCCCTAGAACGTCGACAGAGGAACATCGCCAGTTCGGTGCATGTGATTCGACAGCAGTTTGAACGAATTCTCGGCGAGCGGCGGGTCAACCGGCTCGATACGACCGAGGAAAGGGAACGGCTGGGGACGCAGATTATCGAACCGCTGGGACAACTGGTGACGCGCGACATGGTCGTCGCCGCCGACGCCCTGCGGCACTGGAAAATTGAAGCGGCCGCGGAGACGTCGAAAGTGGTCGACGGTCAGCAGGCGGAAATTATAGGCAAAATGCGCGAAGTGCTTGCTACAATGGTGCAGTACGAAGGGTATCAGGAGGTGGTGAACATGCTCCGGGATATCATGCGCCTGCAGGGCGAACTGAATACGGAAACCCGTGAGCGAGCGCAAAGTGAGGCCGACGATGTGTTCGACAAATAGACGGCTGTCGCCGCGAGTGAGCGCATGGATCGCACCGTGGCTGGTGTGCGCGGCGGTCGCATTACCAATCCTCACCGGCGCTGCGTACGCGCAGGAGCCTACGGCTCCACCGACGGTGGTTCCAACCGAAACGGAAATACCGCCGGCAGACGGTCTAGCGCCCCTCGCCACCAAGCAGCAGATCATCCGCGACCGCTTCGAGCGTTTTAAGGATCGCGTCTTTCGCGTTCGGGCACAGCTCGCCGAAATGGAGAAAGATAATTCGACGCGCCTTGGGCGGGTGCTGGAGCGCGAGGGCGAATTGCAACTGGTGGAACAACTGGACCGCATCATCAAGGACCTGGATGCGGCAACCGATCTCGACAAGACCGCCGAAGCGCAAGCAAAGTTCATGGAGGATGCCGATCGGCTCCTGGGCATTCTGCTGGAGCGCGACGCGGAGAACGACGAACGGCGCAAGGAGATTGAGCGGCTGGAAGGATACAAGCGGGAAATTTCCCGATTGATGCAGGAACAGAAGAGCCTGCGCGATCAATCGGCGCAGTCGGCCGTAAACCGCCGTCTCGGACAGCAGATTGATCAGGCGCTCAAGCGGCTGGAAGCCATACAAAAGGAGCAGGCTGGTCTGTCCAAGGATGCTCCGCAGGCAGGCGATGCAGCGAAGAATGAGGCGCTCAGCGAGGCGCAGGAGGAGTTGTCGCGCGATACGAAGCAGCTTGCCGAGGATTTGAAGCGCGCGGCTGCACTCGCTCCGGAATCAGCGGCCGACACTCCCCAGGCGCAGGCCGCGCGGCAGGGTGCGCAGTCCGCGTCGCAATCACTGGAAAAGGGTGCGCAGTCCATGGGTGACGCCGGCGAGTCACTCCAGAAAGAAAACGCGGAAGCCTCGAAGGAAAAGCAGCAGGACGCGGAGCAAAAGCTAGCCGAAGCCAAGAAGGCGCTGGAAGAGGCGAAAAAGGCCCTGCAAGGCGGAGAAAAAGCCGTGGCGCAGTCTGAACCGCAGAAGAATATTGCCAAGGACACCGGCGGTCTCGCAGAAAAAATGCGGAAGGAAGGGGCCGAGCAGAGTAAGAGCGCACAAAAGGGCAAGAGCGGGTCCAAGGGTAAGTCGGGAGAATCCGGCAAATCGGGCGATCAGAAGT
>CAZKIN010000017.1:0-31007 GCA_964552515.1 uncultured Phycisphaeraceae bacterium | reverse complement strand
AGGATGAAGCGCGCTTCGGCCAGCAAGGCACGCTGACGCGCGTGTGGGCCCGGACTGGCTCACGTCCCCGCAAGGGCCCGGACGCGTTGTTATTGTCCCTCTTTTGTATTGTCGTATTGCAGCAGCCTGCGTTCGCCTTGCAGCGCACGCAGGACCGTCAGGTCCTGTGTGACTTCCAGAGTGCCAATATAGGTATTCGAGGCGTTGCGAACCGCATGATACTGTACATGCACGAATCTTCCCCTCAGGTTCAGCCAGAATTGGGCGAGATTCTGGCGCCCCGAACGGAAGTCTGAGAGAATCTGATTGACCGCACCAATACTCTTTTCGGGATGACACTGTTGAACTTTTTTCCCCAGAACCGCCGTTGTTCGCCCAAAGATACGATCGTCGCCTCGTGTGAAGAACCTCACGCGATCTTCTTCGTCGACAAAGGTGATTTCGACGGGAAGCTTTGCGAAAACTCCTTGGAGTTGATCAAGCGTCAAAGAACCGGTGGGGAACGTAAAGCAGCCGTCTGGTTGCCTGGTTGATGTAATGTCTGGCTTGGAAACCTCGTGTTGTGTTTCCGTCTGTTGCTTATTGCCATCCACCATAAACCCGCCTTGGATGTTGGCGGGTAGTACGACGTTTTCAGGAGGCACCCGTGATAGCGATCGATACTGATCCCATGTGTCAACATCCTCAAGGGTAGCGGGATCGCCGGCCTCAACGAGTCGAACACGATTCCGGGACAGGTCCAGCAAGGCGTTGAGCCCGCCGTCAAGCTCGTGCACGACTTGGCGAAGTGCCGCCGGGAAGATCAGCGGATGACCCCGCCGGCCCTTGTGCGCCGCGACGATGATCTTGGTCGGCTCTCGCCGGTATGCCTCCACGCAAAGTCGGCATGTGGCGACGGCCACTCCGGGCATGTCGGCCGGCATAACGAGAATTCCTGTGCGATCCGCAGCGCGATCAACCGGGCCAGCGTGCACTTCCCCGGCCTCGTTAGGAGCGGTGGCAGCATGAAACAGGACTGAGAGTCCGTCCCGAACCGAGTGGATCATCTGACTGGACTCGTCATCGTTCACGGCTACGGATAGTCGCCGATCCGTAGGGAGATCCAAGCGCTCGACAAGCGCGCTGCGGGTCACGACCACGACTTCGTCCAAACCGGCGTCGAGCAGTGTGCGGACAACACCGCCGACCATCGTGCTGCCACGAACAGGAAGCGTTTGTTTGGGTTGCCCCATACGGCGGCCAAGTCCTGCTGCCGGAACAATGCCGCACACGCGATAGATGGGCGCGTAGGTATTCAAGTGACGGCCCTCGCAAGCGCTGTCCGTCTCGATACTTGCACTCCCTTTTCCTCGCGACGGATCGAAACCAATTCGGCAGCAATGCTCAGGGCAATTTCCTCCGCGCTGATAGCGCCGATTTTCAGTCCGATTGGAGCATGCACACTCGCGAGCTGGGAATCAGAGGCGCCTTCCTGCTTCAAATCCTCAAAGATGACTTGGATCTTGCGGCGGCTGCCGATCATCCCGATGTAGCGGGCCGGGGAGCCTAGAACGGATCTCAGGGCGGTTTCATCGTGTTTGTGGCCGCGTGTCACTATGACAATGTAGGTGTTGGCATCAATCGACCATTCTTTGAGCACCTTCGCGATGTCGCCCGCGACGGGCGTAATGGGCGGCGGGAAACGATCCGAATTCGCGAATTGCTGTCGGTCATCGAGGACTGTTACGCGGAAGCCCAGCGGAATCGACATCTGCGCCAGAATGCGTCCGATGTGACCGCCGCCGACGATGACCAGTTTCGGCGTCGCGGCAATCCGGATGCAGTACTCGACGATTCCAGTATGGTCTGCAATCCGCAACGGAATCTCCGACGGTGATCCGTGATCCAAATGATGCAGTGCGTTGACGATCGCGCCGATGTCATTCAAAGAGGAGTAGACGATCACCGCAATGTCCATTTGGCCTCCGCAGAGCATCCCATCGTCATATCCAAAGTCATGGTCGAGCGCGAAGGTGACGATGCGGCCGACTTTTGCGGACAAACAATGGTGAGCTTTACGACGCACGTCGGCTTCGACGCATCCGCCGCCCAACGTACCGGTTAGATGGGCGGCATGGTCGACGCAAACGACGGTGCCGGCCGGCTGCGGCGTCGAGCCACGGGTGGCGACGATTGCGCAAATCGCAACCGAGCGTCCATTCCGTACTTCGTCGATGACCTTGCACAGAACGTCCTCGATCATGATGGCCTTTACTCCCGGGGCCAAACTGCGGACCCAGAGGAATCGTCGATTCCTCAGTCAACGCGATCTTGCGCGGCATGTTCCCGCCAGGGCCTCGCAGCGCTATCGCGGTACACGAAAGGCGTCCTCCTGGATGGCCGTGATCCTGGTGTTACGATGGAAGCTGTCGGACAGCTTCGTGGCCTCCAACTCGGCAATTTCGGCTGATGTAAAGTCCGGGTCGTTGCGATAGAAAAAGCGGTCTCCGTCGCGAAGACGCGTAAACTGATCGCGCAACACTGTCGCCACCAATTCCCCAACTTGAGCTCCAGACACGTGATCCTCGGCCAGTTCACCGATCCACGGGTCGATGAGGTCGAAGCTGCCATATGCCCGTTCCAACCGGTCCTGCCCCTGCGTGTCGCCGGTAATCTCGACGAAGTTTCGCTTGTGCGAAAGTCCATAGGCTTCGCGCAATGTGTTGTAATCCGGCAGACCATGATCGCGCCCGCGCTGGATGTTCAGCGACGCGAGGTCGACCCCGCCCTCACCAGGCTCGCCAAACAAGAAGTTTCGAACGTCGTCAATTAGTCGATGATCGATTTCCTGTATGGTCTGGGAGGCAAGTCCCAATAGCAACGGCTCGATACCTCCTTCCAAGAGGATTCGTTGCGGATTAAAGAACGCCTCGCGGAGGGCCAGGGGACCATCGGGCAACGTCGTGCCGCCCGAATTCAAGCGTATGATACTGGGAGAAAGCATGGTGTGCCCAATACGAAAGCCCGAGGTGGCAAACCCGTTGACGATCGTCGAGTTGACGTTGGGATCGTAATGGGCCTCGCGCGGATCGGGAGCGTAAGGCCCGAGAATCGCTGGTAGAAACTTGCGATAAGTGATTACTTGCATTAGCGCGCCGACCACCTTGCGTGCCCGTTGGTAGATTTGTTCATCGGTCCAATCGGGGTTTTCAGCGGCGATCTCGCCAGCCAGGTGGTTGTGCTCGCGTACGAACATTGTGTGCGCGGCCGCAAGCCCCGCTTGCTCGTTGGCCCGAATGTCCCCTGCCGTGAATAACTCGGTACTAAAGCTTGGTTCCCCGCCCGGTCCGGCGTTAACCATTGAGCCATCACTGAATGGGAGCAAGTCGCCGGGGCTCGTCTTCAGCTTTCCGCCGACACCAAGTCGGAGCCAAGCGGCCCGCTGTGGGTCGGAGCCGTACACGTTTGATGAATCAATGAAAGCGCTCAACTCGCTCATCTGTTGTCGTGGGCTGTCGGAATCCGTTTCGCTGGCCGGATCGTGTTCCGATCGCATCATCATGAAGAGCTGGTTGCCTTCCTCCGCAGGGTCGAACATCACATCGCCCGACGGAACGACGACGGGAAACGGTTCTTGGGGGCTCATCGCCTGAGTCAAGGAAAAGTCGTGATCAAGGAACTGGCCCCACTGCCACACCCAATCGGATAATCCGACACTGTTCGGGATCGATTCTCCTGCTTGGTCTGCGACAATGTTGCTGATGGATCGAGGGTCGGGTCGGTCCGCACCGCTCGGCATCGAAACGCCGTCCATGTAGGCCGCAGGCGCAATGCGCATCTCCATTGTGAACGCCTGACCCCAGGTGGGGTTCTTTAAGTTATTTCCCGACCCGTCAATGGTCCGATACTGGGGTTCAGTTCCAGGCGGACCATCGTCCGGCGGCGGAACGACGGCCAGGTCGCATCCCGCTACTAATGCACCGATTGAGATATATGCCCATTGCTGCGTTCGGGTCATCATGGTTCGCTGCTTTCGTTCGATAATCAAGAATTCGCCCAGCGATCGCCACTGGAATCTCGCGGTTTACGGCCAAAGCACATCCTGGGCCACAACAAACTATATGGAGATATATATAGTCCATATGGCTACTCTAACTCCCGCTCCTGGGTAAGCCGACAGGTCCTCGGCCTCCCTGCCGAACCCAAGAATATTTGTTCGTACAAGGCCGGAATACCATTGACGGGCCGTACGCTATACAATGATCATGAGTAACGTACCCCGCGATGCCCAGAGAGGTAAAACGCCGGTAGGACGCGATCAATCCGCAGAAGTCCCTCTCGCGTGACGCGCACGCCCGTGGCGTCGAGGGATAGCCACCCGCGCTCGGCATAATAGCGCAGAGGGCTCCTGAATCGCTCGAGGATATCGGTGCCGAATTTCGTCCTGAAAGGTGCAGCGTCAACCTGGCCGAGCTTGAGTTGCAGGATAAATTCACGAACCATGCGCTCATCGGAATGCAGACAGTGGGCGCGCAGCACCGGGAGCACTCCCTTGGAAACACACGCAATATACCGATCATGGTCGATTTGATTCTGATAGTGCGTGCCGGCCAGGTACGAAAACGAGGAGACGCCGATTCCCAGCAGATCCGCCCCGCGATATTGCGCGTCCTGATAGATGAATCGGTGCCGATGGGGATCGCGCACCGCCGCGTAAGCGCTGCGGATCGAATATCCTGCTGACTCGAGCCGCTCAAAACAACCTGCGAGGCGGCAACGCTTCTTGTACCAGGACGGGATGGTGTCGGGTGGTTCACCGTCGCGCGCGACGCGGTATAGGGGCGTATTGTGCGGAATTTCCAGTTGATACATCGTGACGCTTTCCGGAGCCATGTCGATGACACGCTCGATACTCTGGTCGACGGATTCATCGGTCTCGCCCGGTAGCCCGATGATCAAATCGAGATTGACCACGTCAAACCCGACGCGGCGAATCCGTTCGTAAGCCTGATCGACATCCCGCCGGATATGGATGCGGGCGTTCAAACGCAGAACTTCATCGTCGAACGATTGCACCCCGAGACTGAGTCGTGTCACTCCGGCATCGCGCAGCACACGTAGTTTGGATTTGGTGACGCTTTTGGGCGCGCACTCGAAAGTCACTTCCTCAACACTATCCCACGAAAAATGGCGATGAATACCCTGCATGAGAGATTGGAGGGAGGCCTCGCTGAGAAGAGATGGAGTGCCGCCGCCAAAGTAGACGAAACGCAAATGCCGATCCGCCAGCGCCGGCGACCGCCGATACAGCGCCAGCTCGTGGATCAGCGCATCGACATATTCACGGTGCTGGTCCTTTGTCTTGTCCGCATAGGAAAGGTAGTGGCAGTAGTCGCAGCGCTTCGCGCAAAAAGGAATATGGAGATACAACCCCAATGGGGCATCCGGCACCCGGGATTTTTGCGCCAAGACGCGCTCGACTTGGAAAACATCGTCTGGGGACCATTGGGAAAACGGAGGGTAAGTTGAGACGAAGTAATTGCCGAACCACGGTTCCGGAACGTCGGAGACGATCTGTCCGAAGCACGAGGCATCGGTAGGGATGGTGTTCATGCGCTTTGCAGGTCCCCTACTTGCGCCTTTTGCCGAAGCGCGTTAAGGATCTTTTCCGGAGTGATAGGCAAGTCCTTAATCCAGACGCCGGTTGCGTTGGCGATGGCGTGGGCGACCGCGCCGAGGACCGGCAGCGTGCTGCCCTCACCGATCTCCTTGGCGCCGAACGGACCGCGAGGCTCGTACGAATCGACCAGCCCGCTGAAAATTTCCGGCGCGTCCTTGATGGTCATCATTAAATAGCCGTGGAGGTTGGGGTTGAGGATTCGGCCCTTTTCATCGAACTGCACGTCTTCGAAGATCGTCTCGCTCGCCCCCATGACCACAGCGCCTTCGACCTGACCGTGGACGGCCTGGGGATTGATCGGAGTTCCGCAATCGTGGTAATCGGTGAAGCGTTCGATTCTGATTTTGCCGGTTTCGAGATCGACGGAGACTTCGCACACGGCACTGCCGAAGGAATAGGCCGGGCTGGTGCCGACGGTGGAGCCCTTGTAGTCCCCGCCGAGTCCGTCGGGCGGTTTGTATGCTCCGGTGCCTACAAGCGGCCCGTTGTCATTGAAATACTTGCGGGCGACCTCCTCCCAGGGAACCCCGCGCGACGCCTCACCGCGCATCGACATGCGGCCGTCGTGAGCGTCGACGTCGGCTTCGTCACAGCCCAGCAGCGCTGCGGCATACGGCCGCATCTTGTCCACGACCGCCGCCCCTGCCCGCGCGACCGCATGACCCGCCATCAGCGTGACCCGCGACGAATACGCGCCGAGATCGAGTGGGGAAATGTCGCTGTCTTCGCTGCGGATGCGCATCCGCAACACGGGGATTCCCAGCGCTTCGGCGCACATTTGGGTCAGGACCGTGTCGCTTCCCTGGCCGATCTCGGCGGCGCCGATCATTAACACGGCGGCCATCCCGTCTTCGCTGATCTTCACGATGGCGTTGGCATGGGGGAAAATGGACTTTTTCTGAAAAGGCTCCGGGCCTTTTTCGTGCGAAAGTTGGACCTGGCCGCGATAGATGCAATAGCCTGCGCCGGAAACGAATCCGCCGCAGCCGATTCCGATCCCCTTTCCCTTCGGCAGCCTTCCGTATTTGCGATCCCAATCGGATTTTTCGCACACGGCTTCGAGGGTCGCGCGGAACTCGCAACTCCCGACGTCCATTTCGTTCACCGTGAGCGTGTTGGGCGTCATACTGTTGCGCCGCCGAATCTCGACGGGGTCGATCCCCAGGTCGTCGGCGATCATGTTGAGCAGGCACTCGAAGGCGAATCGCGGCTGCGGAACGCCGTGGCCGCGCATCGCCCCAGCGGCCGGTTTGTTGGTCATTACGCGATAGCCGTCGTACTTGTAATTGGGGATCACGTAGAGGGTGGGAATCACGCTACCGGCGTAATAGGCGGTGGCCACTCCGAAGGACGAATAGGCCCCGCCGTCGAGATAGATTTCGCTCTTGAATGCTGTGATGCGGCCATCTGCGTCCACGCCCAGCTTGAACTTCATGTGTTGTTTGTGACGACCGCGCCCATGATGGAACATCTCCTCGCGCGAGTAGATCATCTTGACCGGGCGGCCAAGCTTCGTGCTCAGGATCGTGGCACAAAGGTCCAGCGGCGTTGTTTCCGCTTTGCCGCCGAATCCGCCGCCGACGTCCGGGCGAATGACGCGAATCTTCCCCAGCGGCATGTGGAACACGTGGGCGAGCATGTATTGCACATAGTGCGGAACCTGCGTCGAGGTATAAAGGACCAAAGTGCCGTCATGTTCCCAGGTCGCAATGGCCGCGTGTGGCTCGAGCGGCGATTGATAGATGTGGTTTCCGGTAAACGTCTCCTCGCGGACGTAATGTGACTCGGCGAATCCCTTGTCGACATCACCGAACTTGTGATCGACATGGGTGTTGATGTTGTTCTTGTATCGATCGTGGAGTAGCGGGGCCCCGTTCTTGACCGCGTCGAACGGATCGAGAACGGCGGGGAGTTCTTCGTATTCGACCTCTATCAGCGAAATCGCTTTTTCCGCCGTCTTCTCATCGATGGCGGCAACGGCGGCCACTTCATCGCCGACGTGGCGGACGGTGTCCTTCGCAAGTACGTATTCGTCGTAACGCGCCGGCGACACTCCATACATCGTGTCGGGAACGTCCTTTCCCGTGATGACCGCGAGCACGCCGTCGAGGGCCGCGGCCTTGGAGGTGTCGATGCGTTTGATGCGGGCGTGGGCAAAGGGCGAGCCGAGAATTTTTCCGTACACCATGTTGGGAAGATGAATATCAGCCGTGTAAACGGCACGCCCGGTAACCTTGTCACAAGCGTCAATCCGGGGGACCGACACGCCGACAGAGGTGAATTCGCCTTTCCCGGGTCTATAGTCCGAGCGTTGCTTTCCGTCTCCCTCGCCCTCTGGCGGCGTGATGGCGGCGTGGTCCGCCTTGGCGCATGAACCGTCGTGGCGGTAGTTCTCGCATCGCTTCACGGAACGCATGATCCCGCTATAGCCCGTACAACGGCAGAGATTGCCGCTCAGGGCTTCCTTGATTTCGTCGTCACTCGGATTGGGATTCTCATCGAGCAACGCGGTCGCGGAGAGGACCATGCCCGGTGTACAGAAGCCGCATTGGATTCCGCCCTCGGCGACAAACGCTTTTTGCAGCGGGGTGAGTTCACCGTTTTGGGCCAGTCCCTCGATCGTCGTAATCGACTTGCCTTCCAGTCCTGCCGCGAGGAGCAGACAACTGTTCATGGCCAGACCGTCCACCAGCACGGTGCATGCGCCGCAGTCACCGACGTTACAGCCTTTCTTGGTGCCGGTCAGGCGGAGTTTGTCGCGCAGAGTGTCGAGCAGCGTGTCGCCGTTTTCGATGGCGATGTGGTGTCTTTGCCCATTCACCGTCAACGTTTTTAGCGCACTCATGCCGCTCCCCCCCTGGCTCGCTCCCGAGCTTTGAGTAGCGCCCGTCGCGTCAAGACCTCGACAAGGTCGAGCCGGAACTGGGCCGTACCGCGCACATCGGAAATGGGCTGCGCAGCTTCCCTGGCGAAGCGGGCCGCTTTACCAAATGTGCCTTCGTCTGCCGGGCGACCGACCAGAATTCTCCCGGCGTCGGCGACCATTTTCGGAATCGGCGCAACGGCGCCGAGAACGAGCCGGGCTTCGGTGATCTTCCCTCGGCCGTCAAGCTGTAGACCGGCCGCGACGGAGGCGACGGGGATCGCGTTTCCCTCGCGCAAACCAAACCGTTCGTAGGCCGCTCCGAAACCAATCGGCGGCTTCGGCACGATCACGGCGATGAGAATCTCACCGTCCTGCAACAGGGTCCGGCGAGGCCCGGCGAAGAAAGCGTCCAACGGGATACGCCGGATTCCATCGCAAGACCATACTTCCACCTCGGCGTGCATGGCCATCAGGATGGGCGGGAGATCGGCGCAGGGGACAGCGCTCATGATGTTCCCACCGACGGTGGCCACATTGCGGATGGGGGGTGCCGCCATTCGCCGCGAAGCATCGAGCAAGGGAGCGAAGCTCTTCCGCACGAGGAGCGACCGGTTCAATTCGGTGATGCTGGTCAGCGCGCAGAGGCGCAATCCATTGTCCGTTATTGTGATGCCGCGAAGCGAATCAATGCGGTTCAACGACACAAGATGCGTCGTCGCGATCCGACCGGTCTTCAAATCGACGAGCAGGTCTGTACCGCCGGCCAGGAAGCGCGCCCGCGGCGCGTACCGCCGCATCAGCGTGGAGGCTTCCTCCAACGTCGCGCACTCGTGAAGGTCTACGTCCGGCAAGTACACCGGCGATATCTCCGTCGGACTACGGATTTCGTGCAACGCCCTGGGAGGCATCATGCGGCGAGCGTTGTGATTCGGTCGTGGCTTCGCTTATCGAGCCGCCCAGGTGGTAAACCCCATGCAGAAACTGTGTGGCGATCTGATTCGAAACGGTGGCAACCGATGGGCCGGCAACCGGATCGTACCAGCGGTATAACCAATTGAGCGTTCCGAACAGCGACATGGTCAGCACATGACGGTTCAACGAAGCGCCGGGCGAACGAGCATCGAGCAACCGATCAATGATGGAGCGGATTAAGGCGTAATATTCTTTGCGGATTTCCCTAATTTCCTCATATGCCGATCCGCTCAGCGTGTCGAGTTCGTGGGAGCATACCTTCAAGGCGTCCATATTGGCGGCGAAATAGCCCAGGTGGGCCCGAATCATGCCCCGTAGTTGTTCCTCGGCATCCACAATTCCATGCAGTTTCTCGAGCAGATTCTGGTGTAACGCCCGGAAGGTGCGGAACTGGATGAGAAACAACAATTTTTCCTTGCTATCAAAATAATGGTACAGGCCGGCGAGGCTGGTCCCTGTAGCCTTGGCGACGGAGCGCATGGACGCGCGCTCGTATCCCAGCCTGGCAATCACGCCGCAAGCGCAGGCAAGAATGTGCCCGAGGCGCTGTTCGTGACCTTCTTTCGGCTCCGAGCTTGCGTTTGAAGCCAGCGTCGCTCGCTTGCCGAACATATGTTCTGCTTTTTCAGATATCATATATGCAGCTTTGTTAAATGAACGAACAATCGATTCGCATCAGTATCGCCCCGTAGCGCTGGCTTGTCAAGCAGAAAATGTCAAAAATAACCTTGACAAGCACATGCCATCAGCCATAATGCACGGAAAATCAGATGCTGGTCGGAGAGAAAAAGTTGGATCGACAGGATTTTTTAGGCTATTAATCGTTCGAACGTGCGTTCGTATTATGTTCCTGTCAACACTTACAGCTTTCCAAAGGCATCGCTCAAAAGGAGGCTGGGCATGTCGGATCTGATGTTCCCGACGCGAGCACCGAAATCGCTGGGGCTCCTCGAAGTCCAATACGAAAAGCAGGGTTGGGTCGCACAAATTACGATCGACCGACCCCAGAATTACAACGCCTACAGCACTTCGGCGCTTCAGGAGCTTGCGGCCGCGTTTCAGGACGCGGCGTTCGACGACAAAGTCTCCGTGGTGGTGTTCACCGGGGTCGGCCAGCGGGCTTTCTGTACAGGCGGCGACGTCAAGGAGTATCAGAAGAGCTACACCCAAAAGCCGCGTGACTATTGGAAGTACATGTCGTACTTCAAGGCCTACATCGAATCGATCACGAACTGTTCCAAGCCGGTCATCGCGCGAATCAACGGCATGGCCGTCGGCGGCGGCAACGAAAGCCAGTTGGCGTGCGATCTGGCGGTGATGGGCGAACATGCCTACATCGCGCAGGTCGGCACGAGCGTCGGGTCGGTTGCGTGCGGCGGATCGACGCAGTGGTTACCGCTACACGTTGGCGATCGCAAGGCACGCGGAATTCTCTTCCTCAACCAGCGATATCCGGCGTTTACCTCTTTGGGCATGGGGTTGGTGAACGTCGCCGTGCCGACGGTCAAGGGGCCGGATGGGGCTTTTGTCACCCGATTTACGAACAAGCGGACGTATCTCGCCGATTGGAACACCGATCCGTGGGAGTCGCCATTTGAATCACGGGCCACACCGGGCGAAATCAAAAAAGCACAGGAAGGCGCGGAGGGTTACTCAATCGATCTTTCACGCCTGGACGAAACCGTCGTGGACCTATGCGACCAAATCGTCAACAAGTTCTTTGAATGCACGCGATACACCAAGGCACAGGTGAATTTCTGGAAAGAGTTGTCCTGGCATGCCACGACGGGACACGCCCGTGACTGGCTGTCGATCCATTATTCGAGTCTGGAACCGCATGAAGGAATGACGGCCTTCGTTGAGAAGCGAAAGCCCGATTATGTGGGCATGCGTCGTCGGGCAGCGGATCCGAATGGTTCGAGTGAGTTCCTTTGGGGTCCGTACAGCCGCGAATGTCCGGACTGTGGGGCGAAGTGGCTGCCCCGAGAGTTTGAGCATTGCGGCAAGTGCGGCGCGGCTCTTAAGTCTCCGGTCACGGCATCGTAGGAGGTACGTTTCGACCGCCATGACCGCGAATCGTCGAGCCTTGGTGACGGGAGGAAGTCGCGGCATCGGTCGGTGTATTGCGGAGACGCTGGCCCGCGACGGATGTGATGTCGGCATCTTCTATCAGGGAGATGCGGGCGAGGCCGGGCCGGTGATCGCCGGAATCGAGAAGCTTGGTCGCAAGGGCTGGTCGTGGGTTGGCGATGTACGTGATTCGGTGCAGGTGAACAACGCAGTCGAATCCCTCGTGTCGTGGTGGGGCGGAATTGACGTTCTGGTCAACAATGCCGGAATCGTTCGCGACCAGGTGATCTGGAAGATGACCAACGACGAGTGGCGCGATGTGCTGGACGTCGATCTCACGGGCATGTTTCACTGCTGCCGTGCGGTCGTTCCCGCGATGCGCAAGAGCAGCTGGGGCGCGATCGTCAATATTTCGAGCATCAATGGACTGCGCGGCAAGTTCGGGCAGACCAACTATTCGGCGGCGAAGGCAGGGGTGATCGGATTGACCAAGGCGCTGGCGAAGGAAGTTGCAAAGTTCAACGTTACCGTCAACGCCGTCGCGCCAGGGTTCGTGGAGACGAAAATTGTGCAGTCGATGCCGGCTGAGGCTCGGGCGGAGACGTTGAAAGAAATTCTTCTAGGCCGTCCGGGAACCGTACAGGATGTGGCCGAAATGGTTGGGTTTCTCTGTAGCGATCGAGCGCGTTTCATCACCGGCGAAGTGATCCGCGTCGATGGCGGGCAGTATGTCTGAGGAATGACGAATGGCGAGTATCGAATGGCGAATGACCCGGGCTGGCTGACACCATGAACCAATACGAATACTTCAACGTGGAAGTTCAGGACGGTGTTGCGGCGGTCACGATGAACCGTCCGCCGCTCAATGTCCTTCACAACCCCATGATGGATGAATTCAACCGACTGCTCGAGACCACGCTGGCGGACAAGAATCTGGCGGCGCTGGTGCTTCGAGCAACGGGAAAGGCGTTCAGCGCGGGAGTGGATGTTTCCGACCATTCGGCGGACAAGGTCGGGGACATGATCCGCCTGTTTCACGGCATCTTCCGGAAGCTGGCGTCGACGGAGGTGCTGACGATTGCGGCGGTCCAGGGCGCGGCGCTGGGCGGAGGCTGCGAGTTGGCGTGCTTTTGCGACATCGTGCTGGCCTCAGAGCGGGCGAAATTCGGTCAGCCGGAGGTTCAGGTCGGAGTGTTTCCGCCGGTGGCTGCCTGCGTCTTTCCGCCGCAAATCGGGATCAAGAAGGCCATCGAACTCAACACACTCGGGGCGACCATCGACGGGAAGGAAGCTCACCGCATTGGACTGGTCAATCAGGTATTCCCGGTCGAGGAATTCGACAACAAGGTCAGCGAATACCTTGCGGTAATCAAAAGGCTCTCGCGGCCAGTCGTGCGACTTGCGAAGCGTGCAACGTCGTTTGTGGTCCGCGATCAGATGTTGAAGCAGTTGGACGCAACGGAGGCGATGTACCTGGACGAGTTGATAAAGATGCACGATGCCCACGAAGGCATCGCGGCTTTTATGGAGAAACGTCCGCCGGTTTGGACACACGCGTAGGAAGTGTGCCGCCGAGCGCGGGAAGGCAGATGAAACGAACATGAAAGCAGCCGTATTTTACGGACCGGAAAAGGGACTGAGAATCGAGGACGTTCCGGTTCCGAAAATCACCCCCGATCAGATTCTGGTGAAGGTGGCAGCGTGCGGCGTGTGCCATACCGACCTGCACTATCTTGAACACGGAGTTCCGACGTTCAAGAAGCCACCGATCATCCTGGGCCACGAGGCCTCCGGCATTGTCGAGGAGGCCGGGGCTCAGGTCACGCAATTCAAGAAGGGGCAACGTGTCCTGATTCCGGCGGTACTGACGTGCGGGACCTGTGCGTTTTGCCGAATGGGGCGGGAGAACATCTGCAGCAATATGACCATGCTGGGCAACCACATCGATGGGGCCTACGCGGAGTATGTGGCCGTTCCGGCGAAGGACGTTCTGGAACTGCCCGAGTCCATCCCGCTGCAAGAAGCTTCCATCATCGCAGACGCGATTTCGACGCCGTATCACGCGGTGAAGAACCGTGCCCAGGTCAAACCCGGCGACATGGTGGTGATCTTCGGGTGCGGCGGAGTGGGGATCAATGCGGTGCAACTGGCGGCGGCCGCGGGTGGTTTCGTGATCGCCGTGGACGTCAACGATCGCAAGCTCGAATGGGCGAAGCAGTTTGGTGCGGCTCAGACGATTAACGCCAAAAGCGTGGATCGCGTCAGCAAAGTGGTGAAGAAACTGACCGGGGGCGGCGCGGACATCGCCATCGAGGTGATCGGAAACCCACGCACGATCGAAGAGGCGTTTGAGTGCGTGCGTATTGGCGGCCGGCTTTGCGTCATCGGATACACGAATGAAGCCATCTCCGTCGTTGCAGGCAAGATCATGTTCAAGGAACTTGAAGTGGTTGGATCGCTGGGATGCCGCCCACTGGACTACCGTCCCCTGATTCGGCTGGTCGAGTTGGGAAAGGTGGATGTGAAGAATCAGGTAACCCACCGATTCAAGCTCGAAGATCTGAACAGAGCCTTCGAGGCCATGAAGGAAGGGGTTTCGCTGCGTTCCATCGTGGTGCCATAGAGGAGTCATCGTGAGCACGGCTGTCAAGAGAGTCGAGATCGAAGCGCAGAAGCAACTCAAGGTGCTTTTGCGCGAACACTTTCTCGATTTGGACCGGGCTGCCCACGATACGAATCGAAAGGTTGCATGGTGCACGTCCGTCGGCCCGTGCGAAATTCTGACGGCCTTCGGCTTCGAGGTGTATTTCCCGGAGAATCACGGCGCGCTACTTGGCGCCAAGAAGCTTAGTCATCGAATGATTCCTCGAGCCGTGGGGCTGGGGTACAGCGCGGAATCGTGCTCCTACATGACCAGCGACATCGGCTCGACCCTGGCCGACTCCAGTCCGCTGAAGGAAGCCTTCGGCATTTCCGGGCCACCGAAACCGGACCTGCTGATTTACAACACGAATCAATGCCGCGAGGTCCAGGACTGGTGGAACTTCCACGGACGGCGTAACGGCGTGCCGGTAATGGGTGTTTGTCCGCCGACGCACCTCGGCGAGGTGACGACGGAGCATGTGGCTTTTGTCCGCGGATTACTCGCAACGCTCATCGAGAAGATCGAGTCACAGTTCGGCTTGAAGCTGGATGGGGATCGACTGCGGGAAGTGGTCGCACTTTCCAGCCGGGCAAGTGCCCTTTGGCGACAGGTTCTCGACACAGCCCGTGCCCATCCGTCGCCGATCACTTTCTTCGACGGCATCATTCACATGGCGCCGGTGATTCTCATGCGCGGATCGCAGAAGGCGGTGGACTTTTACGAGGCCCTGCTGGCGGAGATGCAGGATCGGGGCCGCGCTGGGATCGGCGCAGTGCCAGACGAGAGATTTCGAGTCTATTGGGAGGGGATGCCCATCTGGCCCAAGGTTCGCGAGCTTTCGGAGAAGTTTTTCGACCTTTCAACGGTCGTGGCCGCGAGCACCTACTGCAACTCATGGGCGTTCGAGGACTACGACGGCGGCGATCCGTTGGCATGGATGGCCAGAATCAGCATAGAAATCTTTATCAACCGCGACGAGAACACGAAGCAGGCCTTCCTCGGTGAGATGTTCGACCGATTCGATATTGACGGGGCGATCTTCCACAACGCCCGGACCTGTCCGAACAATACCAACTCCCGATTCGGCATGCCGCAGCGGATCCGCGAGGAATACGGGGTTCCGGTGCTCGTCGTGGACGGGGACCTGAGCGACATTCGATTTTTCTCCACGGCCCAGACAATGACCAACATCGAGGCGTTCATCGAGCAGTTGGAGGATCACGCGCGATGAACAAACCACTTTTTGTCGGCATCGATGTGGGCTCGTCGGCCACCAAGTGCGTCATTCTCGACGACGCCGGATTGTTGGTTGGACATCATGTGGTGGCGTCGGGGTTCGATTACGCCGAATCTGCGGAATCGGCCCTGGCCCATTCTCTGCTCCAGGCGATGGCGTCGCGCGACTCCATCGTCAGTTGCGTATCGACCGGTTACGGACGACAGAGCATTCCCACGGCGGACCGGCAGGTAACGGAAATCTCGTGTCACGCCCGAGGTGCGCGAGAGTGGTACCCACAGGTGCGCAACATCATCGACATCGGCGGGCAGGATACCAAGATCATCCGGCTTACGGACGAGGGGAAGCTGGCCGACTACCGCATGAACGCCAAGTGCGCCGCCGGTACCGGTACGTTCCTCGAATCGATCGCGCTCAAGCTCGGAGTGACGATGGAGCAACTGGACGAGCTGGCGATGAAATCCAGCGCGGACACGGTGATGAACAGCTATTGCACCGTGTTCACCGGGACGGAGGTCATCGAGCGGATCAAGGAAGGACAGGCTGCGGAGGACATCTCCATGGGACTGTTTCGTTCCATCGCCACCCGCGTATCCGAGATGATGTCAACGCGTGACGGCCCGGTCAGCGCAACCGGCGGCGTGGCGGCACATTGCCGGGCGCTGATCCGCGCGTTGGAGGAAGTGTTGGAAACTGAGGTGCTTCTGTCGCCCATGCCGCAATACGCGGGCGCATACGGAGCGGCATTGATCGCGTGGGAATCCAGGCAGCGAGCGGGAGTTGGGTGAATCATGCTGCACGAGGGTAAGTTAGGCGTGTATCCGCCGGGCGCTCTGGGCGTCGCGTTTTTCATCCACACCAACGCCGAGTGCTTCATTGGACGCGGCGGTATGGGGATTACGCACTCACTAAAGATCGCCGGCAACCTAAATCTGCTCGAGGCTGGAAAGCTGCGATCCGTTCCGCTTGCAGGCCGCATCTTTGCAAACCTTCTTGAAGCGGATGCGATGGACCGCATGCCGGAACTGCTCTTTGTCTGCTGCAATCCGGATCAGCTCGGATTCTTCACACAGGAACTGACTCGTTTTTTGGAGAACCTTGCGGAGCGAGGCAAGCTGCAATCGATCGGGGATATTCGCCGCCACGTGCCGATTCTTCTGGTGCTGCCCAACGGAATCCTCGCCGAGCAGACCATCCGAACATATGAAGAACAGATCAACGAATCGATGTTAATGGGCCGCATGCCCGGCGCGACCGAGGCAATGGTTCCAGTGCTGCTCGATCGCCTGGTGCGGGGCATTTCGTTACAGGCGGGCGGTCGTCGCGGCGGCGGTGCCGACGCCGTGTATGTGCAAGAGCGGAAGGGATCGCTCCTGTTCGCCGGCGGCGGTGAAGCAGAACGCGACCGCGTCGAGGCGATCCTGCACTCGCACTATTATCCGTTCAAGCACGCCCGCGGCGTACCTGGCACGCGCGTCGAGTTCGACAAGGCCATGATCTCCATCGTGCTCAACGTCGGCGGACTGATTCACACCGTCAGGCCCAATGGGGAGCTGATCGATCTGCGGATGGGCGATCTGTGCAAGGACTCGTCCAAGGCCGAATTCGTCCATCGCATCACGCGAGCGGTGTTCGATGTCGGAAAGTCGGCCGGCGCCTATCCCCCCGAGGCGGTGTTCGAGGAAATCTGGAGCGGGCATCGGGCGACGATCATGGCCCATGCTGACCATGTCACCAGCTCGCTCAAGTCCTTTCGGGACGCGCTGTCGAGCGGGCTCAAAAACGTCAAGCTTTTTTCCAACGAGGAGTGGGTTCTCGCGCCGCTGTCGCGATACGCCGCCAACTCCGGAATGTACAAAGAGGAGGCCTTTTTCCTGTCGCTGAAGAAAGACGTGCAGGCGGCCATGGCCCGGGCGATTCGTTATCGGGACGGCGGGGGCGACGGCAAACATTTGGGAGCAGTTTCCATGAATCTCACGGCACAAAGAAACATCGGGCTCGAACTGTTCGAGGCCGGTCCGGAAAACGTGGTTGCGGTCGGAACGATGTTGGACAACGAGCATTTGATCAAGCTCGAAATCAACGTCTACCTGCCCGACGAACAGATCACGCGCAGCAAACTAAGCATGATCCGCGTGCCCTTCCCGGTCTGCCGGGAGGTGGAGCATGTGGCCGAAAAACTCGTGGGTTTGCGCATCGAGCGCGGCGTGCTCAGCCAGATCGTTCGCCGGGTCGGGGGTCACGTGGGATGTTCCCACATCAAGGAGCTGGCCACCAACATTGTCTATTTTCTTGCGTCGTATCTCATTCGTCGACGGGCGGGCTTCGATCCCGTGCGTCTGGATTTCATCAACAAATCTGCCGACGAGCGGTTTGCCCTCACCAAGGGGTTGTTGAGTGACTCGTGCCTGGCCTATTGCCAAACCACCCCGCAGGGACTCGACGAGCAGATCGGCATCAAACGGATGGGGGTCGAGCACACCCATCCGTCGGCGCTGGGCGATTATGAGCGTTCGCTGGGGGCGATGTTGACCGATCGCGTTCAGCGATACGGCGACCGGACGTACCTTCGGGAACGACGCGGAAGCGAAACGCACTCCTTGACGTGGAACGAATTCGGGCGACAGGTGTTTCAGATCGCCCGGCATTTGATCCACGAAGGAATCCGACCCGGCGATCGCATCGCCATGATTTCTGAGAATCGGTCGGAAATGTTCAAGTTTGAACTGGCCACAGTGATCATCGGCGCAGTCACCGTTCCCGTGTATGCGGGTTACTTTCCACGCCAGCTCGCATACCTGCTTGGTCACGCCCGCCCCAAGTGGGTGGTTGTGTCCGGGAAACACCAACTGAATAAGATTGAAAAAGACCGGCATCCCTGGGTGCGGCGTTACTTTTGCATAGACTATGACATCGACTGCGATTCGTGGGGAGCGGAAGATTTTTGCAGGCTGACTCGTGAGGGCGGCGCGTCCTCCACCGAGCTGGATGAGAGAATCAACGCCGTTCAACCGGATGAGCTGTGTGTGATCATGTACACGTCCGGTACGACGGGAATGCCGAAAGGCGTCCGACTGTTGCACAGCAACCTTCTATCGCAACAAAAGGCCATCGGCCTACTTTGGGACCTCAGCGCGAAGGATACGGTGATGGGCTATCTGCCGTGGCACCACAGCTTCGGCGGGCTGTTCGAGCGATTCCTGACGCTCTATCACGGATGCGAGTATTGCCTCGACGATTCGCGGGGCAAGGACATGGACCGCCTGATCGAGAACTGGAAAGCGTACAACCCGTCGCTTTTCTTCAGCGTTCCGCGCGTACACGATCTTCTACTGGCGCGCTGCCGCGAGAGCCCCGAGATCGATCGAACGGTGTTCGGCGGCCGTCTGCGATTTGTCTTCAGCGCCGGGGCTCCTTTGTCGGCGCCTGTGGGAACCGCTTACCGCCAGCGGAATATTCCCGTCATGGAAGGTTGGGGTCTGACGGAAACTTCCCCCTGCGTAACGTTGATGGCGCCTGGTCATCAATGGAAGAGTGGTTTTGTCGGGTTTCCCATCCCGGGCGTGAACATCCGCGTCGATGCCGATCAGGAGATTCTGGTCAAGGGACCAAACGTCATGGAGGGCTATCTGGACGACGAGGAGGGGACAGCGCACGTCATTGACGAAGACGGGTGGTTTCACAGCGGCGATCTCGGTGAGTTCACCAAAGAAGGGCTACGGATTTACGGCCGGAAAGACGGGGCGTTTAAACTTACGACTGGTGAAAAGGTACACCCGCAGCGGATCGAAAACGTATTGGTCAATGAATCGCCCTACATCAGTCTTGTCGTGGTCGTAGGGAGCGGCAAGGACTATGTCGGCGCGGCGATCTTCCCGGCCATGAGCTTGCTGCGCGAGTGGGCGGATCGGAAAGGTATCTCCGCGGAAAACCTAATCGATGCACCGGCGGTGAAGGAGTTCTTCGCCGAAGAACTTGCCCGGATCAACACGAACATCGAAGTGAAATACCAAAGGGTAAGCCGGGCGGTGCTGATCGGGGTGGAACCGTCGCTCGCCAACGGCGAGTTAACTCCCTCCGGGAAGGTGGTGCGACGTGCGATCACGGACCACCACGCGGAAGCGATCGGCAAACTGTTCTCGGCGGATGCCCAAGGTGAGGTCATCGTGGTCCATGAAGCGGAACTCCAAGAGGCGTAACCCGGTATGAATCGCAACGGCTTCCCACAAATCGTGATTGTCGGTGCAGCGCGAACTCCGATCGGGGTCAAGTGTGGAACGCTGAGTGAGTTTGCGCCGGAAGAACTGGCCGCTCTGGCGTGCGAGGAGGCGATTCGACGGAGCGGCATCGATCGAGGGAACATCGATATCGCCATTGGCGCGAACGTGTATCAGTACACGGCGCCCGGAGCGCAGGATATCTACTTTCCGCGCAACGTGGCCCTGCGGTGTCGGCTGCCGGAGGAGACGCCGGGCCTGATGGTGCAGCGGATTTGCGGCTCGGGACTGCAGACGATCATCAACGGATTCCAGCAGATTGCGCTCCCCGAGGCCGTTGATGATGCAAGGATCGCCATCTGTTTCGGGGCCGAGTGCATGTCACGCACGCCGCAGGTGATCCGGTCCCGCAGACTGCGCAGCAACTTCTGGGATTTCGCCGAAGGCGGCGTGGTCGAAGACACCCTTCTGGCGGGTCTGAATCATGACTTGGCGCACACGAGCATGATGCTGACCGCGGACGAATATGGATCGCGGATGGGCGTGACGCGTCGCGAATGCGATGAGTTTGCGGCACAGTCTCACGCGAGGGCACGCGCCGCATGGCGGCAGTCGCACCTCGACGGCGGTGACGCGCTGCGAGGGATGTTTGCCCTGGATGCAACCGACCTTCGCGGGCGTGAAGTGCATCTGGCCCGAGACGAGTGTGTCCGCCAGACCGATGTCGATACTCTCGCAAGGCTCCCTTCGCTTACGCCGCACAGCCTGGTCACTGCCGGTAATGCCAGCGAAATCAGCGACGCCGCTGCCGCCGTCATCCTTGCCGATCGGGGCGAGGCCGAGCGCGCCGGCTGTACGTTCCGTTATGTGATTGCCGGGTACGGGGTCAGCGGTGTGGATCCGCGGGTCATGGGTCGCGGGCCGGTGCCGTCCATTCAACAGGCGTTGGGCAAGGCGAGAATCGCGCAGGAGGACGTGGGCCTTTGGGAGATCAACGAGGCCTTCGCGGCACAGTATCTGGGAGTGGAAAAGGAACTGGTACTCGATCGGGAGACCGTGAACGTCAACGGCGGAGCGGTGGCGATCGGTCATCCGCTGGCCGCCACCGGCGTTCGCATGACCGTCGATCTTATGTATGAGATGCAGCGCCGTGATGTGCGGTACGGCTGCGCTTCGGCCTGCATTGGCGGCGGTCAGGGCGTGGCCTTGCTGATCCGTGATCTGGAAAAGACGTAATTGCAACGCGGTGGGTTTACAAGATGAAAAGAGCATTCGCCTTTGGTGACAAGTCGATCGAATCCGCGGTACGGCGCGTGAACGAAGTTCGTTGCGTCGCGATCATCGGCGCTGGAACGATGGGGCAGGGAATTGCCATCGACCTGCTGAAAAAAACCGAGTACGAGTTGATTCTTCTGGACGTTCAGGCGGAGGCGCTGGATCGGGCCAGGGCGCGGTTCGACGCAATGCGGATCGCCGACGTGAAGGAATTTCGCCTTCGCGAGGAGGATGCCGCACGGGCCGCGAAGCGCGTGATATTCACGCAGTCGTACGACGAGCTTGTCCGAGCCGACGTCGTCTGGGAAGTAGCAACCGAGCGCGGAGAAATCAAAGCAAAGATTTTCGACGCGATTGGAAAGCATGTTGAACTGGACCATGTCGCGGCGATCTTCTCCAACACTTCGTCGCACACGACAGGTGAATTGGCCGTTCTGTTCAAGTCGGAGGCGCTTCGTGAGAAGTTCCTCACGGTTCACGGCTATTTTCCATTCGAGGCGAATCGACTCATCGACGTGATGAAGGGCAAATTCGCGTCGATCGAGACATTCGCATTCGGCACGGTCTTTGCGGATCAGATTCTCGAGAAGACCGTCGTTGCGCTTCCCGCAGACCATCACGGCTACCTGACCGATCCGATCTTCCAGGCCATGGCCGCGGTGATTTCGTGGGATGTACGAACGTCGCGCGACATCGTCGAGCGCGGCGGACTGTGGGACCTGTTCATCGCCAATCCGTTTCAGGTTCTGGATCAGACGGGGCACATGCCCTACACCGAGTCGTCGCGCCATTTCGGTAGGGGGTTGCCCGAGACCGACCGCCTGCGGAGTCTGTACAACAGAAACGGCGCGCACTACCCCGATTGGATCGCAAAGTTGGAGCGGGACGGCTGCACAGGCGTCAACTCCCCTTCGCGGCGCGGATTCTTTTTGTGGAGCGATGAGGAGCCGCCGGGGATTCGTCAGGTGCTTGATCCAGCGAGCGGTAAGTATGTGCCCGTTGTTGAGATATCGCGCAAGGACTACTGGTCATTCTATGAGGCGGCCGAACAAGATCGCCGGTCGGGCAAGATCAAGAGCGCCGAGTCGCTCGTTCATGTCGCCTGTGCAAGCGACCTGGGAGGGCGGGCGTTTCGCCGATACGTGTTACCCATTTGTCTGTATGCGCTCGATCTGATTCAGGACGGGATCGCCACACCCGGGCAGGTCAATATCTCCACGCGTGCGGGGTTGCGGTTCAAGGTCGGTTTGATCGAGTTGATCGACGCCCTGATCGCGCATCTCACGATCGACGGCGTGATCGAGCTTGTCCGCAGGGCCCGCGATGAGAACAGCGACGATCCGTACATGGCCGAAATGCTCGACGTGGACGGCGAATGCGGGCCGCGCAAGAGCTGCCCGTTCCTTCTGTTTGAAATGAAGCGTCGCAATTTCACCCGTCTGCTGGGATACGGGGAGCATTACCAGACGCCAGTGGCGGAACTGGATTTCGAGACGGGTGAGTACCGAGGGAGTTACCTCGATCTCAAGGTCTACGGCCCCTCATCAAAGGACCGCGTGGTCAGCATCGTTTTCAACAACCCACTGCGCGGAAATGTATTCAATCGCGCGGTGATCGATCAGCTTGCCCACGCGTTCAGTAATGTGCTTCACCTCCATCTCGCAGGCCAGTGCGGCGCCGTGCTCTTTTCCGCAGCCGGGACCGGGATGCGCATGCTCGGCGCGGATGCCCGCGAGTTCAACCGGGGCTGGTTTGAGCACGAACGGGGCTATGCTCCGCTGAGCGAAGCGGAGGCGGCCGCCTCGAGTCGCAACGCCGTGACGCTGTTTCGGATGATCCAGCAGAGTCCGGTGGCGAGCATCGGCGTGTTCGGCGAAAAGTGGGGCGGCGGAGCGGAGTTCACCTACTACCTCGATCTACGCTACGACTTGCGGTCCTCCGGGTTTGTCTTCGACACGCTTGAACGGCGCTCGGAGTTGCGGCAGAAGAACACGTACAACCAGCCCGAGCTTGACTATGCCATTCTTCCGGGCTTTGGTGCGGCCGGGGAGTTGAAACGACTGGGAATGGGCGATTCCGTCGCCTTCGAGATCTTCGATCAGGGGATCACCGCGGATCGGGCATATCAGATTGGCCTGAGTCACGGCGTTTTCGACGATGAGTTCGAAGCGTTACGGCGCGGTTACGAACGCGCCCGCAATATGGCCAAGGACGCCCCCTATTCCAGGGCGTTGTTCAAGAGTGAGCTCGCCCGCGACGGCGCCGACGATGAAGCGCTGGCAAAGGAAACCGGCGAGACCTTCAATCCGACGAAGAACCCGTTCATTCGGATCGGTCTTTTGTCGCTGCTCGATCGCAAACACAAGCCGCCACCGATGAACTACGCCTGTACAGGCATACAACTGCCGGGATGGGCCTATCCCAGCGAAAACGGTCTTTGTGACGCGAACCCGGCCGCGAGAACCCCGAATGGAAACAACCATACGTAGACCGCTGGTCGCAGCCAAAGCGGTGAGGAGCCGATAGTCCATGCAAAAAATCCTTCAGGAGTGCCGGGAACTGCTCGACCTGTTACCAGGCGGCGCACTGGCCAAAGCAATCGAGAAGCATCCCGGCATCGGCGGGTTTGCCGTTTTTCCCATCTACGCCCCCGTAGAGGTGATCCATGCGGCCGGCCTCCTGCCGGTGGGTTTGTTCGGCGCCGGAAACAAGATTGAACTGTCATATGCGGAGGTGCGCTTTCAGTCGTTCATCTGTTCGATTGCCAAGAGTACGCTCGAGCTGTTTCTTCGCGGGGAGATGAAGGGCTTTCAAGGTGCGGTGTTCAGCTCGATCTGCGACGTGGCCCGGAACCTTTCCAGCGTGGTTCAACGAAACGCGCCCGACATGTACATCGAATACCTTCATCTTCCCCAGAACATGTACAGCGCACAGTCGGCGACTTACGCGCGGGCGGAATTCGAGCGCTTTCGCACCAACCTGTCGAACCATCTGGGCAGGCCAATCACCGACGAGGCGATCAAGCGCAGCCTGCAACTTTACAACAAAGTGCGCGGGTTGATCCGCGCCATTTACGCGCGACGGAAAGAGCAACCCAGCTTGCTCTCCGCCGCGGACCTGCACGCGCTGGTCTATGCCGGCACGCGCATGATGCCCGAAGACTTCCTTCCCATGCTTGAGACGGTCTGTGAACAGGTCGAGGCTGCCGAAGTGCATGAACGCGACGGCGTCAGAGTGGTCATTGAAGGCGCATTTTGCGAGCAGCCGCCGGTGGGCCTGCTCGAGGTGATCGAGGCCGGCGGATGCCTGGTGCAGGATGATGACACGATGATCGGGTGGCGGCTGTTCGCCAACGACATCATCGCCGACGGAGATCCGCTTGCGGCGTTATCCAACGCCTATCTCCACGACAGCGCGTATACCTCCGTCCGACACGATCGCGACCGGCCGCGGACAGAGGGACTCGTGCAACGAATGAAGGAGGCGGGCGCCGAGGCCGTGCTGTTCGCATCGGCCAAGTTCTGTGAGCCCGCGCTTCTCGACTATGTGCTCTTCCGACGCAAGCTGGAGGAAGCCGGCGTGCCCCACCTGAAAATCGAGTTCGAGGAAAAGATGTGGACGTTCGAGTCGGCGCGGACGGAGGTCGAGACCTTCGCGGAGTCCATGTTGTTTGAATAGGACGGGCTTGCCGGACGGACCGGGGATCCCAGCGTTTCAACGCCGGCGGATGCAGACGAAAAACGAGAAAGGGTGACGATGACGACAGCCCCAGCGCCAACCAGAGACTATCGCGGCCGGGTTCATACGCTCTCGCGCGACATCATGACCGACTGGATGACGCAGCTCCAGGAGGCCGCGCGGACGCCGACGCCTTCGGCCTACCTGATGATCAGCGGCAACTGCGTCGAAATCCTGCGTTGCTTCGACATCCTGCCCATCTTTCCGGAAATCAACGCGCTGCAGTTGGCAATCCGCAAAAACTCCCTGCCCTACATCCTCAAGAGCGAGGAGATCGGATACGCCTCAGACAACTGCGCATATGTTAAGGCGGATGTCGGTTTTACCCTATGCGGCGGAGTTGGCGAGAACGGCACCATTCCCAAGCCCTCTTTGATCGTCTGCAATTTCGTGGGGTGCAATGTTTACATTAAATGGTTCGAGCACTGTGCCAGTATGATGAATGTGCCGTTGGTCATGCTCGATATTCCCTTCCTGCGTGAGAAGACGCCCTCCAAGGATGACATCAACTATGTCATGTGCCAACTCCGCGAACTGATCGCCACCTGTGAAAAACTGACCGGAAAGAAATTTGACATCGACCGGCTCCGCGAGATTCTCGGATACTCGGCCCGGGCCGAACGAGGCTGGGCGCGGGCGAAGGAACTTTGCAAAAATCGTCCGGCGCCCTTCGACGCCTACTTCGACAGCATCAACATGATGGGTCCGATCAACGCCCTTCGCGGCACGAAGGAGGCAGCCGAATTCTTTGACGCAGCCGCGGCGGAATACCAGCAAATGGTGGAAGACGGCGTCGGCGTTCTGGAGGAAGAGTGCTTTCGAACCGTGGTCGAAGGACCGCCGCCCTATCCCTATTACCGAAACTTCCGGAATCTCTTCGAGCGCTGGGGAGCGGTGGCGGTTCAAAGCACCTACTCCACCGTCGGGGGGCTTTGGGAATTCGGCTTCTTCCATGACCCCGAGCGTCCGCTGGAGAGCATCGCCGAGCAGATGCTGGTCCACAATTTGTGCAATCGGTCCCTCATTGAGCGCTACGCCCAAATCCGCCGCTATGTCGAGGAGTGGAACGCGGACGCGTTAATCATCCACAGCATCAAGAGCTGTCGGCTGTTCTCAGCCGGGCAGGGCGATATGCGCGAATACTTTACCCGGGAGCTCAACGTGCCCACCCTGATGGTGGAGTCGGATCTCGAAGACCCGCGCTATTACGCCGAAGCGCAGATGAAGAATCGCATCGACGCCTTCTTTGAGTCGCTGCAGTACAAGCGTCTTCGGACCGGGAATGAAACGGGAAAGCCGGCGACGGCCTGATCGGAAAGAGGAAATTGCATGGAATACGCCGTGGGAATCGACGTCGGGAGCACGCAGACGAAGGCCGTCGCGCTGGATACGTCCCGGGCGATTGTCGCCCGCGTGCTGATTGACTCAGGCGCCAACGTCGTTCGCGCCGGGAAACGCGCGATAGATGAGATCCAAAAAGCCGGAATCTCCCGTGAAAACATTAAATTCGTCGTGGGTACCGGATACGGCCGCTACAAGATCGAGGCCGGTGATACGCAAGTTACGGAAATCTCGTGCCATGCGCGAGGCGCCCACATGCTCTACCCCGGTACGCGAACCGTCATCGACATGGGCGGTCAGGATACCAAGGCCATCAAAATCAGCGCCGAAGGAGACGTGATCGATTTCTGCATGAACGACAAGTGCGCGGCGGGCACCGGAAGGTTTCTCGCCGGCGCCGCCGACGTGCTGGGACTGACCCTCGACGAGATCGGCGAAATCTCTCTCCGCGGAACCAAGCCGGTCCGCCTCACCAGTGTGTGCACGGTGTTCGTGGAATCCGACATTCTCAGCCACCTGGCACAGAACAAACAAGTGGAGGACATTCTGGCCGGCGTGCATGAGGCCATTGCGACACGAACCATCGGACTGGTCCGCCGCGTCGGCATGGACCCGGAAATCACATTTACGGGCGGCGTGGCCCGCAACATCGGAATGGTGCGGGCGTTGGAAGCCAAGCTCCATGCGCCACTGAACGCCAATCCTGAGGCTCATTTTTGCGGCGCACTGGGGGCGGCCTTGTACGCCATGGACCACGTTCTAGCGGAAAAGCGACCCACCGTCGAAGTCAGTGCCGAACCGGCCGTATGGGTGGATGAATGAGGTATCAGTAGTGCATCGACACGATCTATTCTTCGGGTGGCATGGCCAAGCGAAGCGCCGCCATGCGATTCGAGCCACATGCCTGCGCCCAATGAAGTTGGGCTTAGACATGCCACCCTCAACTCGCAGTTTTGATTGTGTCGAACCACTAGAACTGAGTCGCGGTGCCGCTGGTGCTGCGTAAGAAGGAGCATACCGTGGCCTATGTTGCAGGGATCGATCTCGGTGCAGGGGCGACCAAGACCGTGATCATCGACGATGAGGGGACCGTCCGCGGTCGCGGCATGGCGCGTACACGGGCGGATTTTGAAGCCGTGGCCCGGCGATCGCTCGATGCCGCCTGCGAAGAAGCGGGCATTCAGCGTGATGAAATCGCTTATATCGCGTCCACCGGCCTGGGACGCTATAGCCTGAGTTCACGGGACATTCAAATCACGGACCTCACCTGCGGCGCGCGTGGGGCGAATGCGCTCTTTCCCGAAGCGCAATTCGCTTTGGATATGGGAGCGCAATGCACTCGCGCCATTGCCCTTCGCGATGGAGGCAAGGTCAAGACCTTTCGCACCAACGAAAAATGCGCCGCCGGAAGCGGCGGATTTCTAGAGCGAATTTGCAAGTACCTGGAGGTGCAATTGGAGCAAATCGGAGATCTGTCCCTTGAGGCCAGGAATCCGCAGCCCATCAGCAGCGTCTGCGCCGTCCTGGCCGAATCCGAAATCATCAATCATGTCTCCGAGGGCAGGACCGTGGCGGACATCATCTGCGGCGCACATGAATCGCTTGCGGCCCGTGCATTGAGCCAGCTTCGAATGGTCGGCTTCAACGGGGCGGTTGTTTTTATTGGCGGTGTGGCACTCCAGCAGGGGATGGTTGTTGCCTGTCGAAACCAGTTCGGGTGTGAGGTTTTGGTTCCGGAGAATCCGGCTCACGTCGTCGCCCTGGGTGCGGCGATTCTCGGTTTACAACGCTATCGGAAGCGGATTGGAGCGGCGATCGCCTGCTCCGGCGCGACGTCGGCGAATTCAAATTCAACACATTTGAGAGAGTGAAACATGCGAATGCAATACTCAATACTTGGCACGATTGGAATGCTGTCCATGTGCTGTGCCTGCAACGTATCTCTTTTGCCCACGCCGGACGAAGGCGAATCGCTTGACACGCAACTTCGGGCTGTGCTCGAACAGGAGGGAGTGTCGGCCCTCCTCAAGCCGGATCCCGATCCGGCCAAGGTCGCCCTCGGTCGAGCGCTGTTCTTCGACAAGATCCTAAGCGGCAACCGCAACATTTCCTGCTCGACTTGCCACACACCGACCGCATTTACGAGCGACGGTCTGTCATTGTCCAAGGGCGAGGGCGGTACTGGATTGGGTCCCGCCAGGTCGGCCCCGACGGACGAAAGCGGGCAGCCCATCCTCATCGCGCGGAACTCTCCCGACGTGTTTAATCGAGCCGATTTCAGCACGATGTTCTGGGACGGCCGCGTTCATCAAAACGCCGACGGAACGTTCGTTACGCCGGCAGGCGATGCGCTGCTGTCCGCGTTGGACAGCGCCCTGGCCGCACAGGCCATGTTTCCCGTCACCTCCGGGGCGGAGATGCGCGGCGCTGCCGGCACCAACGAACTTGCCGATATTTCCGACGACGACTTCCGCGGAATCTGGACCGCCATCATGTCGCGCGTTCTTACTATTCCGGAGTATCGCACACTCTTTGTTGATGCCTATCCCGCCATTGCCGAGGAAGATCTGACCTTTGCTCATGCCGCCAACGCCATCGCTGCTTTCGAGATCGAGCACTGGACGCTCGACGACTGCCCCTTTGATAATTATCTTCGCGGCGATGACTCCGCCACATCCGACGCCGCCAAACGCGGCGCCCTCATCTTTTACGGGAAGGGCAAGTGCGGTGAATGTCATGGCGGGACACTCTTGACTGACCAGGACTTCCACAATCGCTGCGTTCAACAAGTTGGCCCCGGAAAGGGAGTCGGCGAGAACGGGACCGGCGATTTCGGCCGCGAAGGCGTCACCAACGACACCGCGGATCGATACAAATTCCGAACGCCACCGTTGCGAAATGTTGCCGCCACCGCACCCTACATGCACGACGGCATCTACGTTACGCTCGAGGATGCCGTGCGGCACAGCCTCGACCCGTTGGGTGTGGTCCAACGCTTCGAATCGGAATTCCTTCCGAAACTTTCCGATGAGGTGCGGTCCGAGTATCGTCCCGAGCAGCTGGAGGATATCATCGCCCTGGCGGTCAGCGAAGATGAAATCCAGGCAATCGAGCTAACAGACAACGAGTTCGCCGACCTGATCGCTTTCCTCAACGCCCTTACCTCCCCCAGCTTGGGCGCGTTGACGTTACGCGACGTGCCAGAGCGCGTCCCCAGCGGCCTGCCCTTGGCGGACTGACGCTGGAATGGGGCTTGAAATCGAGGGATAGCCTTTGAGTGTTGGCCAGGCCTGACGTGCGCACGAGCAGGGTTTTGCATGAAGACCATCATCGAACCGTTTCGAATCAAGTGCGTGGAACCCATCCGCATGTCCACGCGAGAATATCGGGAGCGGGCGCTGCACGAAGCGGGATTTAACGTGTTCCTGCTTCGGGCCGAGGACGTCATCATCGACCTGCTCACGGACAGCGGCACCGGGGCGATGTCCTCCGAGCAGTGGGCGGGAATCATGCGCGGCGATGAATCCTACGCCGGGGCAAGCAGCTTTTACCGATTCCAGTCACGGATCCAGGAGCTGACCGGTTTCCGCCACGTCCTTCCCACTCATCAGGGCCGGGCAAGCGAACGCATTCTTTTTGAACTTGTTGGCGGGCCCGACAAAATTGTGCCCAACAACGCCCATTTTGACACGACTCGCGCCAATATCGAGCACTCTGGCGCCGAAGCTATCGATCTCCCCATTCCGGAGGCCCGCGACCCGAAAAACCGGCACCCTTTCAAAGGCAATATGGATGTTTCTGCGTTGGAAGCGCTGATCCACAAAGTGGGTCGGGAGCGGATTCCGCTGGTCATGGTGACGTTGACCAACAACAGCGGCGGAGGACAGCCGGTCAGCCTCGAAAACCTCCGGGCCGTACGCGCGGTGTGCGATCGCCATCGCCTGGCGCTCTTCCTCGACGCCTGCCGCTTCGCGGAGAACGCCTACCTCATCAAACGCCGCGAGCCGGGCATGCAAGACCGCGACGTGCGCGACATTGTCCGCGAGATGTTCGATCTGGCCGACGGCTCGACGATCAGTGCCAAGAAGGATGGACTGGTCAATATCGGCGGCCTCCTGCTGTTCCGCGACGAAGCGCTTTTTCAGCGGGCCGGAAATCTGCTCATCCTGACCGAGGGGTTTGTGACCTATGGCGGCCTGGCGGGTCGCGATCTGGAGGCAATGGCCCAGGGATTCGAAGAGGTCGTCCACGAAGACTATCTTGCGTATCGAATCCGTAGCGTGGAATACCTCGGCGAGAAGCTCCTGTGCGTGGGCATTCCCATTGTGGAACCGCCCGGCGGACATGCGATCTACATCGACGCTGCGGCCCTTTGTCCACACATTCCCGTCGAGAACTTTCCAGGACAGGCGATCGTTTGCGGGCTTTACCGTACCGGAGGTATCCGGGCGGTAGAGATCGGATCGGTGATGTTCGGCGCGGGCGATGCGCGACCTCATCCCTACGGCCTGCCCGCATCCGGCAAACGCCTCGAACTCGTGCGCCTGGCCATTCCGCGCCGCGTTTACACGCAAAGCCATATCGACTACGTGATCGAAGCGGCGACCGATTTGTACCAGCGTCGAGGCGAACTACGGGGACTGCGAATCATTCACGAGCCGCCCGTGCTGCGGCATTTCACGGCTCGGTTTGAGGAACTCCCCTGAATTCCCAAGCTGTTCAGCGAGCTTTGGGCGCGGGGCAGGTCACACAACCAGCCTCGCGATCTCCTCCGTCTCGGTCTTGACCAAGGCTGTCGTTTTTGCATCGGCGTGCGCCGTCCCAAGGGGACGAACATCGATCATCTCACGCGGGCCAGCCAGCCAACCTGGCCACGAGTAACTGCCAAGGTTGAAACCCGTTCATGACGCCATTCTACACCGTCAAGCTGCTGATCGTAACTCGCTTGGCACCAACACCATAGGCACGTTTGAATACTTGGACACTAC